>CAZPUR010000005.1:0-71799 GCA_964589815.1 uncultured Pseudomonadales bacterium | reverse complement strand
CTTTGCTGTAATAAAATCTCTCCTTTGTCATTAACCACTAAAATAGAAAAAGCCCTATGCAAAACTCCCTTAACCTTATGGGCCTTGAGTTTGTCTATCAGACCTAAAACCTTATCTCTTTTATTAACTTTAACAACTTTGTCCATTTTTAAATTAATTTAAATTTAATTCCATAGTTAATAATGTCCTTTCTATTTGGAACCCCAATTCTCCTTATCACCCCTCTAACCTTGCTCTCTATTTGAGGTTCTTTCCCCTCAAGAACCAGCTGACCGGGCATTTTTTTACCATTTCTAAATCCTACTAAGGCCGTATAATAGGGCAATTTTCCAAAACCCTCAGGCAGATTATAGATTTTGGTAAAACTAATTATTTTACCAATCTTATCCAAATACCTATATTCTTCCTTTTTGTGACGCCAATTAGCAATAGGACTGTGCATAAAATTCTTTTAAAAATTATTTCTGCAAGATGTGCACTACGGCGGTGCCGCCGGTGCCGCCAAGATTATGAGTCAAACCTACTTTTAATCCTTTGGCTTGCCTTTTACCTGCTCTGTCTCTCAGTTGATCAACAATTTCCACTACTTGTTTAACACCGGTTGCTCCGACCGGATGACCGCAGGCCTTTAAGCCGCCGGAAAGATTAACCGGTCTTTTACCCCCCAGTCTCACTTCACCATTGCGCTCGGCAATAAAACCTTCTCCTTTTTGGTAGATCCCTAAATCTTCCAAAGCAATAATTTCAGCAATAGAAAAACAATCGTGAACTTCAAGTAAAGATAAATCTTTTGGACCCAAACCTGCTTGTTGATAAGCCTTTTGGCTGGCCAATTTACTGGAATTAATCTGGGTTAAACTCTTTCTTTGACTTAATGACAAACTGGTGCTGGCTTGAGAACTGGCAGTTATATAAACTCTGTTTTTGGTTTTGTTTTTTGAGGCCACCCTCGGGTTGGCCAAAACCAGGGCCGCGGCTCCGTCAGAAACAGGAGAACATTCCAAAAGCCTTAAAGGGTCAGCAACGACAGCACTGGCAAGAATTTGCTTAACCGTTACTGGAAAAGGAAACTGGGCTTTGGGATTAAAACTGGCATGCCAGTGATTTTTGGCTGCGGGCAAGGTTAAATCTTTTTCTGAAGCACTGAAATCTTGAAGATATTTTCTAGCTATTAAAGCATACAGTCCTACAAAAGAAAAGCCGCCTTGCTGTTCATCATTACCGGCCGCGCTCATTAAACCAGAAGAAACTTGGTCAATAAGTCTATCAGTCATTTTTTCCGCTCCTATGACTAAAGCATAATCAAATTGACCGGACTCTATGGCCATACAACTTTGAGCTACGGCCACTCCGCCAGAAGCACAAGCAGCTTCTATTCTAACTACCGGAATATTAATGCCCAAATTTTCAGCCAAAAGAGCCCCTAAATGATTCTGGTCGCTTAATTTTCCGGCTAACTTATTACCAATAAAAGCAATTTGAATCTTCTTTTTGTTAATTTGAGCATCTCTAATTGCTCCTGAACCGGCCTCAAAAATTAAATCCCCCAGGCTTTTATCCCAAAGTTCACCAAATTTTGTCTGGTAAGCTCCTAAAACGGCTATTTTCACTATTAAAACCTTTCTTTTAGACAAAACGATTGTTTAATCTAAGGCAAAAATCCATAATTTCTTAAGTAAGAAAAATAGCTAATTTGTTTATTCTCTTGTAAATATTTTTCTATTGGCCTTCCTTTTTCTTGGACCGCTTTAATACCCTTCTTTGTTTTTAACCAAAAAGCATCACTCCCTGCTCCTGAACCATAAGAAACTAGTAAAATATTTTGATTTAGCCTTGCTTGTTCTAAAGTGGCCACTAAACCCAAAAGAGAAGAGGCAGAATAAGGATTACCAATCTGAGGCACTAAAAAACCTGGCCTTAACTGTTTTGTTTTAAATCCCAAGCTTTTGCCTAGTTTTAAGGGAAACTTGGTGTTAGGCATATGAAAAATTACAGCATCAAAGTCTCCGGGCTGTTTTTTTATTCTTTTAAAAAACTGACTGAGGCAATTTTTAAGATGATAAAAATATCCCGGTTCTCCGGTGAAGCGGCCGGCATGACAAGGATAATCACAACCTTGTCTTCGCCAAAAATCAGGCGTATCTGAATTAAAAGAATAAGTTGCCTTAAGTTCGACCAAGCTATTTTCCTTTTTAGCCAGAATAAAGGCGGCTGCGCCAGCTGCGGCCGTATATTCCAAGGCATCACCCGGTTCGCTTTGGGCTTTGTCGCTTCCTACTACTAAACCATATTCAATCAAACCCGACTCAATCATCGCCGCCACAATCTGTAAACCAGTAGTAGCTGCCTTACAGGCAAACTCCAAATCAGCACAAAAATATTCATTTTTAATCCCTAAAATGTCTGCCAAAATTGTTCCCGTAGGTTTAACTGCATAAGGATGCGATTCACTGCCAATAAAAACAGCGCCGATTTTCTGGGCATGAATTCCGCTCCTTTTTAGAGCATCTTGACTTGCCTCAACTGCCATAGTCAAACAATCTTCGTCAAGATCAGCTACTGCTTTTTGACTTGTGCCCAAGGCTTCTACTTTGTCTTGACCCCAGTTTTGACCAATTTCCGCTGTTTTCATCCGCCAAAAAGGTAAATAACCAGCAAAACCTAAAATTCCCACGGAATTAAATTTTTTGTTGTTAATCATTTTTTGCCCCGTCCTAGTTTTTGATGAGCTCTGGCCAGATGACCGGCACTCAGGGCTGCTATTAAAGAAAGCTCTCCGGCCAAAACTGCTCCACCAATAATTTGCGCCAATTTTAAAGCATCGCCTTTTTTCACTTTATCTAGTCCTAAAACTGCCAAAGCTTCTTTTTGGGTTGCCAAACCTGTACCGCCGCCAACAGTTCCCACCATTAAATTGGGCAGATAAACAGAAAAATATAAATCACTATTTTTTTCTACCTCGGCGGTGGTAATTCCTAAAGAAGCTTCAACTACATAAGCCATATCTTGCCCCGTGGCTAAAAATAAAGCGGCCACAATATTAGCAAAATGGGCATTAAATCCTAAAGAACCACTCATTATTGAACCCAAATGACATTTTTTATTAACCACTTTAACAATCTGCTTTGAGTTTGTTTTTAAAACTTCTTTAATAATCTTTTTTTTAATAACTGCTTCTGCCCAAACTCTTTTACCGCGGCCAGAAATAAAATTAAGCCAAGCTGGTTTTTTATCAATACAAAAATTGCCGGAGATAGATAGGCAATTAATGCCTGTTTCTGCTTTAATTTTTTGCACTAAGGCCTGGGTCGCAATTGTAGCCATATTCATTCCCATTGCCTCACCGGTCCTGAAATAAAACCTGACAAATACATCTCGGCCGCAAAATCTGGTTCCCAATTTTATTAAACTTAGATGAGATGAAATCTTGGCCGCCTCCTTTTGCAGTTTGGTAAAATTTTGGTCAAGCCATTTTTTAAAAAACAAGCTTTGTTCAATGTTTTTTGTCCGAAAAACAGGACCACGGGTAGTACCCACTTCTTCAGCTAAAACTCTAATTCCTCCTGATAAACTAGTAGCTTTACAACCTCTGTTAACACTGGCCACCAAGGCTCCTTCAGTCGTCGCTAAGGGAAGATAATAACTTTTAACTTTAAATTTTAAACTTTTAACTTGAATCGGTCCGGCAATGCCTAAAGGCATTTGAGTAACGCCAATCATATTTTCACAGTTATGATTTTTTATTACTGCCGGATCCAAAGAAAAATGGCTAATGTTTTTTAGCTCTAGTTTTAATTTCTTTTCCAGATATTCTCTTTTTTTATCAACTGATTTCAAACTTCTCATTTTCATCTTTTTCTCAGTCTATAAATCTTGATTAACCAATAAGCCAAATAAATAAAAGTCAATAAACTCAATAAAGTCAATAAACTCAATAAAATTTTAGCTAACCAACCTAAGGAAGTAGGGGCATCAATCAGAAATCTGGCAGAAAAGATAAAAATTACTCCCAAAACAAAAGTATAAAAAGGCAGGCCAAAAATTAAAGCAGCTTGTGAATAATCTTTTTCTCTTTGAATCGCTCTTAAGGTTTTAAAAGGGTGAAGAATAAGGCCTAAAAGATTTCTGGAGAGAAGATAACTCTCTTTAATCGAAAGTAGAATCGAGTATTTGCCAACTTTCTTTACTATTTTGAGTTTCTTCAGCATATTTCTCTTGAAAAGCCAATCTTGCCCGTGATAATTTTGACTCTACCGCTTTTACTGTTGTTTTTAGTTTTTGGGCAATTTCTTTCACAGAAAGGCCATCTATATATTTTAGTCGTAAAATTTGGCTATATCCTTCGGACAAATTTTTAAAAGTTTGATAAATTCTGGTTTTGGCTTGTTTTTCTTCTAAAACTAACTGGGGGCCTAAAGCTTGATCAACAATCTTTTTCAACCAAGGCAAACGGGAAAAAATAATGGTTTTTAATTTCCTTTTTCGATAAAAATCAACTATTTCATGATAACTAATACTGCACAACCAAGTATAAAGAGAAGAATTAAACTTAAATAAAGGCAGTGAGTCTAAAGCAGAAATAAAAGTATCTTGTAAAATTTCTTCCGCATCTTTTCTGTTAGCCACTTTCTTAAGAATAAAATTCAATAACCTAGCTTGATAAGTTTTATAAAACTCTCTAATGGCTTTTTTGTTACCCTTAATAATTTGCTTGACTAATTCTTTTTCTGTTTGACTGTTCATTGTTATCTTATTATCCTAATATCCTCTTTTAATTACATAATCCGCCATACCTAATAAAAATTCTTTCTCTTTTCTTCTTATTTTAACATTTTTTAGGGCCTTTTTACCTTTTTGAGAAAAAACCACTGCTTTTTTAAGATATTTTTGCAAATCATCCTGACCAATTTCTGCATCCAAAACATCGTCTTTCATTTGAAAAGCAATCCCCACGTTTTTACCATAATCAAATAGGGATTTTAAAATTTTTGGCGAAGCATTTGCCAGCGCTGCTCCAATCTGTAATGGCCTGGCAATAGTATACATGGCAGTTTTTAATTCTAAAATCTTAAATTTTAAATTTGCTTTTACCTGCTGGCCATGATCAATATCCAGCCATTGTCCAGCAGCTAATTCCCACTTCATTTGATCAAAGTAATACTGAATCTTATGAGGAATCAATTCTTCTGACAAAATCAAAGCTACATCACCTGTTAAAATGGCTTTATTTAATCCCAGTTTTTTAAAACAAGTAATTTCGCCTCTGCGCTCTTGGGTATCATCCATAATGTCATCATGCAAAAGTGCAAAAGCCTGGATTAATTCCATGGCCATGCAAGTCTGCCACAGCTGCCTACTAACCCTCCCTCCACAGGCTTTAAAGGCGGTATAGATAAGGGCCGGCCTGATTCTCTTGCCGCCAGCCTGATTTAATCTTCTAATTTCTTTTATGGCTTTGCTAAACCGAGGAGTAATTTTCTGCGCTTGTTTTTGCTTTTTAACCAAATAAGTATCCAGCCTCAGGTCAAATTTCTTCTTAAAATCATTAAGATATTTTTTAACTTGCATGGGTGAATTATAACATCAATCTCAAGGCTGTTTTGGATTTGTTTGGAATTTGAAATTGGACATTTGACATTTCATTAGAAATTAGATATTAGAAATTAGGAATTTTTATGTTATTATTATTTCAAATGCCTGTCAAACTAGCCATTGATATTGGTGAGGAGTTTAAGCTTAAACCGGGAGGAGGAGGAATTAAAAGTGCTGCTGGTTATGGTTCCCTGGGCGAACTTATTTCTAATGTTCTCCCTAATGTTTATATTATTGCTTCTTTAATTTTATTTCTTCTGCTTATTGCCGGCGGTTTTGCTATAATTACTTCATCAGGCAATCCGGAAAAACAAAAACAAGGCAGTAAGGCTCTGACGGCCGCCATTATTGGTTTTGCCTTAGTCTTTGCCAGTTTCTGGATTATCAAACTAATTGAATTTTTAACCGGTATCCCTATTTTTAAATCAGGAGTCTAAAAAGTTTAAAATTTAAAATGCAAAGTTTAAAATTATACCGACGAAAAAGTCGAGTATCCTCGATCAAAGCATCGGGAAAGATCAAAATTAGAAAATTTTTTTATTATTTTATTGGACTATTGGGATTTAGTGCTTTTTTAGGTCAATTAGAAATTAGGTCAATTAGGTTAATTTCTCTTGCATATGCTCAAGACAGCATCATCGGCGAGGTCCAACCTCCAGGCTGGTTGGGAAAACATGGTTCAACAGAAGTCGGCGGCGAAGGTGGCTTTGGTTTAATTAATTTTTTCTCCAATGTCTTAAGACTTTTAACTATTGTGGCCGGGCTTTTTGCTGTCATTAATTTAATCTTATCAGGTTTGGAATTTATTTCTTCTCAGGGCGACCCAGAGAAAATTAAAAGCGCCCAAGGTAAAATCTGGAATTCTTTAATTGGCTTAGTTATTATTGCTGCCTCCTATACTTTGGCGGCCATTTTCGGCTGGTTATTATTTGGCGACGCGACCATGATTATTAGTCCCAAAATTTATGGTCCAACACCGGACGTATTTGTACCATGAAAAAACAACTAGTAAAATCTGTTTTAGCTGGCGTTGAACCCCATAGTGAATCATTGGGAGAGCTTAAGGGTCTCCCTGGTGGTTATGACCCGGGAACAACACAAGAATCAGCGGCCAATATGTTAACTAAAATTTTTTCCAACACCTTAGGGGTTCTAACTATTATAGGCGGTCTCATGTTTATCCTTTATTTTGTCTTGGGAGGTATCCAATGGCTTACCTCTAGCGGAGACAGAGAGGGGGTAGAAAAAGCCAAACACCAAATGACCAATGCAGTTATTGGTCTAATTATTGTCGTGGCTAGCTATAGCATTGCTTTTATTGTAGGCACCGTCTTGGGTATAGAAATCTTAACCCCAGCTAAATATATTATTGATAACCTGGCTCCAGGAGCAGGAAACAACGGAGAATAATAATGATAAAAAAACTGGCCCAATCTCTCCCTTCCATCGAGAACCCGGTTTTAAAAGAAACTGAAGGGAAATACGAAACTGTTTCCCAAAACCCTTTAGCGCCTTTTATCGTCCGCATGTGGCGGACAATAATGGTGGTAGGCGGCTTGGCCTTATTAATTTTTTTAATCTGGGGAGCAGTTGATTGGTTAATGAGTGAGGGCGACCCGGAAAAACTAAAAAATGCCAAAAACAAAATTATTCATGCTTTGGCCGGGATGGCCATTCTGGCTGCTTCTTATGCTATTGTTGGTTTTACTAAACATATTTTTGGTTTTGATATTTTGGAATTTGCCTGGCCGACGCCAGAGGAATAAAAATGGCAGTAGAAACAAAAATTGGTCCTGAAGCAGAAAAAATCTTTGAAATTAAAGATTTGGGTCTGTTTTTTAAAAACATTCTCAAACTAGGCATCATCGCGGCTGCCATTTTAGCCCTTGCTTATCTTATTTGGGGGGCAATCGACTGGCTGATGAGCGAGGGCGATCAGGAAAAACTAAAAAGCGCCAGAAACAAAATCACTCATGCTCTGGCTGGACTGGCCATAATGGCTCTCGTCTGGCTACTTTGGACTTTGGCTCTGCACTTTTTGGGTTTGGGTGAAGTCACTCCAGGTTCTGGAGTTAAATTTAACCTTGGAGATGAAGAATAATATTGACAAAGTTTATAATTTTAAGTAATAATAATAATTAGCTAATTGCTAATTTTGAGGAGGTGATCAAATGAAACTTAAAAAAATTTTAACTTCAGCAAGTGGTGCTTTAGGTTATCTAGTTTTAACCAATCCTGTCCTGGCGGCTTTTGATGATATTACTATTGGTCAACCAGAAGAAGTTAAGGTGACCGAATTCAGTCCTTTGATCCAGGGGATTATTAAAATTGCCTTTATCGTTGCCGTCGTCCTTGCTTTTATTTTCCTTTTATGGGGTGGTATTCAGTGGATTTTGTCTGGCGGCGATAAAGCCAAATATGAGGAAGCCAGAAATAGAATTACCGCCGCTATAATTGGTTTAGTAATTGTGGCTTTGGCCTGGTTAATCATTAAATTGGTTACTTGGTTCTTTGGCTTACCAGACATTTTTGGTGGTGACGAAACTTACAGTTTTCCCACTGGCTATAGCGAATAATAACTCTTGAACTTCTAATAAAAAAGAATTACACTTTAATTAATGCCAGAATGGAATCGTCCGGCGGATGAACCAGCGCAATTTAAAGATTTAGAAGTGGTTTTTGCTAATATCTTAAATGTAGCGCTTGTTTTGGCCGGTTTGGTTTTGTTTGTGATGTTGATGCTAGGCGGCATCAATTATCTTACTTCTGGTGGTGATCCGGAAAAAGCTAAAAAAGCCCAGGGAACTTTAACTTGGGCTATTGTTGGCTTCATTCTCTTAATCGCTAGCTGGTTTATTTTAAGATTTCTCTCTCAATTTACTGGTATTGACTTGACAAAATTTGAAATCCCGGGAACCTAAAGAAAAATAGTTATGAAAAAATTCCTGCCCCAAAAAATTATTTTTTGGCTAGCCTTAGCCTGTTCTTTTATCCTTCTCCTTCTTACTTATGCGCTCTTTACCCAAAGAGCCTCTCAAAAGGCCTTTAAAGCCCCAAAACAACCGGAAATTTTCCAAGGAGCACCGGCGCCGGCCAACCATCCGGATATTAATATCGATGTTCGGGGTTATGAATCAATTTCCGGATATCTTGGTTTGCTTAACTATCACCCGATAGGTTCTGGTCTGATTGATCCGAGCGCGCCGCAACTAAGCACTTTAATTGAAAATAATGCTCGGCCGGCAGTGGTAGCTCTTTATCAAATGTATCAGTGGGATTGGAATACCAATCAACGGGGCAATTTAATTAGAAGAGAAGATTATGGTGACCCCACTTTGCCCCAAGACCTGGCTACTTTAATCGCTTTGGCTACTAATAGCGGTGATAAGATTTTAGTCCCTGATTCTGAATATGATATTGGCGGCGGTTATGAGGTCATGGTTTTATATGCCACCGCCGACAGCATCACTATCAAATACACCCGGGAAGATAATATGGCCTATGGTTACGGCATCCACCTGAAAAACTTTAATGTTGACCCGGAAGTCTTAAGTTTATATAACACTCTTCATGCGGCTGGCAGACAGGAGTTGCCTATTCTTTGCGGCGGTCAAAAACTGGGCACGGCCAATGGCAGTCCGATTTTAGTGGCGATCCGTGACACCGGCGCTTTTTTAGACCCTCGCTGGGAAAATGATTGGTGGTTTAAACCGGCCGCCACGGAAAATACCACTTGCGAATTAACTTCAACCCAGGCAATAAGTGCTGCAGAACCAGAAGAGGAAGTCTTTACAGTTAAAGGCCCGTCAATGGGGTTTTTTGATGCCAAAATTGAAGATGAAAACAAAAGCACCCGCGAAGAGCCTTTAGCTACTCCTGAACCCACCCCTCAAGGTGAAGTTGAAGGTATTTCTTTTTACAAAAAAGAAAATCCCGAGGGTGAAGTTCATTATGAAAAGATTGTTTTCCCTAATTTTAAAGCCCTTTCTAAAAATATGGATTTTACTACTCGAGCGGTGGTCCCAGACCAAATAAAACCTTCTTTATCTGGTAAGCCCGTGGCTAAAATTTATACTGAAGTTTACCCTTATGAGCCAGGAGAAGAAGGAGGTGAAGATTTTGGATCGGTAAACCATGAGGCAGCTGCTACCTGTGAAGAAGCGGCCAAACATGAAAAAGAACTGGCCAATCTGACTGAAGCGGCCTTAGGTCCGGTTGCCATTTACGGCCCTCATTCCCCTGAAAACCAAATTGCTAATCTTACTCCTTATGAGAATCAAAACTTCAAATTTAAAGTTGAAGAAGTTGATTATTCCTGTTCGGCTGGTTTTGCCGGCGGCGACAAAACCATTAAAGAAGACCTCGCCCAACTTGAAGAAGTAAAACCTAATTTTGTTCTTGGCTTTATCTCGGTGCTTAAAAATGTTATTGAAGAAATCTTAGAATTAATTCTTAAAATAACCACTAAAGAAAAAACTCAATATAAAATGGCTTTTAAAGCTCATATTCCTACGGTTAACGCTTCGGCTCAATATGCTGCTAAAGTCGCCAAGACTTTAATTCCTCAAAATAATTATTCTGATTGGCTTCCGAAAGATGAAGCTAAAGCTTTAATTGCAGGCAGCTCCAGTAATGGCACTAAAGCTAGGGTTAGAGTCAATGGTTTTGAAGGCGGGACCGAGTCTCAAGTTCATTACGGTGATCTGGCCACCTTAAGAAATATGATGGCTGCCGGCATTTGCACTGCTTATTCAGAAGAAGCCGTGGAAAAAAGAATGGATGTTTATGGCCATTTTGGCAAAATGTTTCCCTCTTGTGACCCAGAAGATTATAAAGCCGATGAAATGGGCGAACCGCGCAATCCCTGTATTGAAAGAGATGCCAATGGTAATCCTATCTTAGATGCTGACGGCAATCCTATTGTAATTGAGGGTAAAAATCCCCAAGAATGCGTTCCGCCTTATTGCACTTGGATTCCAGCATACAGCGCCTGCCAATATGGTGTCTGGTGCAACCCGGACAATAATGCTTTACCCGGTGGGGCTGATTATAATGTCAATCCAGGTGCATGCGGTGGTTCTCCTCAAATCGAACCTGGCTGTGAATTTGGCAAAGATCCTATTTGCGAAAGCTGTTTAGGACTGCCTTATGGCCTGGTTATTGCTCAGCATATGAATTGGTGCGGTGGCAACCCACCAAGAGAGTGTAACTGTAGCCGCTGTAAATGGATCCAACCTACTAACCGCGCTCTTGATGAGTATAGTGATTCCCGTTTTAACGGTTGTTATTACGCTGGTCCCACTTGTGTCCAAACCAATCCGGCTGACCAAAGTTTTGGTAATATTTGCAGTTATGGCTGTAGTCCAGACTGTTGTCAATTTTGCGATTGAAATTAAAAATCGGTTGACTTTTGAAAATTAAAGCTTTAATATGAAAATAATGCCCAGGCTTAAAAGACTTACTATTTTTCTTCTTAGTTTAATAGGTTTCACTTTTTCTTGTTTTTTCTTATTGAAAAATCCTGTCTTGGCTAGTTTAAACAGAGAAGTATGGAATCAGGCCGTAGGAGACAACAATCCTAATTTTACTCTAGAAGATAATCTTCAGGATAGCTTTGATGGTCTGTTGAATAGTTCTATAGATCACACTGTCGGCAATCCTAATATTGCCGGTCAAACAGGCGCTTTACAAACACTCAATCATTATATTGCCGCCATGATTGAACGACCTCCAGTCGCTACCCAGGAATATCTGGCTGATTTGGGTTCTAGTCTGGGTTTGAGTCGACCGGCCTATGCTCAGGGATTAGGCTGGCAGGCCTTAAATCCGGTTCTGCAGGTTTGGAAAGCTTTCCGTAATGTGGCTTATTTGGGTTTTGTGATTATTTTTATTGTGGTTGGTTTTATGATTATGTTTAGGATAAAGCTGGGCCAGCAAACCGCCATTACTCTTCAAGCGGCTTTGCCTAAATTAATTGTCACTCTGCTTCTGATTACTTTTTCTTATGCTATTGCCGGCCTGATGATTGACCTGATTTATATTGCCATTTATGTGGTTTTGGGAGTCTTTGTTCTTTTTGGCATTATTACTGAGCAGAAACCAGTAGCTGATAAGATTTTTGGGGAAAACTTGTTCCAAATCATTTATGGAGGCGGCATGTTTATCAGCGCTCCCGGAGATTCAATTAGGAATATCGTCGACGGTATTCTTAACACCGAGGGGAATGCGCTGGCCCTCGGCGCCGGCTTACTAGTCCAGGCACTTCTAGCTATTCTTCTTTTATTTAGTGTTTTTAAAATTTTTATTGCCCTGCTTTTTTCTTATGTAGGCATTGTCGTCAAGGTTATCTTTGCTCCGATTACTCTTTTATTTAATGCTCTACCCGGAACTAACTCTTTTGGTAATTGGATTAAAGGTCTTCTGGCTGACGTTGCCCCTTTTCCGGCCGTGGCTGTTATGTTTTTATTGGCCGCGGTGCTCATTGGTAGTTCTTCTTCGGGTTGTTCAGAAGCTAATCCCTGGTGTGTTAATAGTGAAATTGGTTATCGCGGATCGATTGACTCCGGTCAACCGGTTTGGCAACCGCCTTTTCTTTCTATTGTTGGCGGCAGTACTGGCGGCACTAATCCCCTCTTAGGTCTGATTGGCATAGGAATTGTGATGATGACGCCAAAAATTGTTTCTCAAATCAAAAAGATGTTGAAAGTAGAAGGAACTGGTTTGGGTGGCGCCATCATGGGCGGAATGGCCGGCCCTATAGCCGGAATCGGTAGTTTCGCCCAAACAGCTTATACAGCTGGCGCTCAACTGTCTTCTTGGAAAAGCGCCAGAGAACAAACAAAGTTTATGCAAAACATGGCCGACTTCATGCAAAAAGGACAAGTTCCCGGCGTAGGAGAAGAGAGACAAAAACCCTCTTAAATTTTCGTTAAGAATTTTTATTAAGCTTCCTTAGCTTCTTCTTCTAAATCTTTATATGCCTGTTTGATAATTATTATTAAGGCAGATAAAGGAATTCCTATAACTACTAAAGGTCCGTATCTCCAGGCTCTATCAAGGGCAAAGATTTTCCATAACTGCAGGCCATGCTTTTTATAGAGCGTTTTTCTAACCTCTTTAGGATTCATCCCACTAAAAAGTCCGGCGCCAATCATTTTTTCTATCAATAACCTCATGTCCTCTGCTCCCTTAGAACTGTGATACATACCGTAGAGTCTATCTGCCTTGCAAATCGGCCAGTATTTTTCTCTTACTTTATCAAGGGGCCAAGGTAACAAGTTTTGCTTATTATCCTCTTCTAGTAGTCCCAACATTTTGCTGGCTATAGTCATCATAATCCCCTCTATATTGCCTGGACCGTAATCATCTAACGGTTTACGGAGTTTTGCCAGGCTTTCAACAATGGCTTCATCTTTTTGCAGTATAATAGGCAGGCCCCTTATTATCTCCCAAAGAGCGCCGGTGGCTTCTCCGGCAGCGGCCACATCCCGAAACCTTCTTTGCAAACCAATGTCGCCTGTTTCTAAAAAGCGCATTAAGGCCATCGGTGCGTCCTCTGTGCCTAAAGAAAAAGGTTCTCTTTGGGTCACTAGTTTTTCAAAATTTTCTCCTTCGGGTTTAAAATAATCTTGAATTTTTATAACTAAATCCTTAGCCTTTGCATCATCTACAAAATCAAGTAAAGTCTTATCTTTTTCTCTCTCGACAAAAGCGACCGCCTCGGCGATTTTGGCATCTTCAGTCTTTTGCCCTATAACCCTTTTTAAACCTTGCTCCTGTTCATAAACCAATTGCTGTAAAGCTTGAGCCAATAAATCATAAACCCCGCCTTCTTTTTTTAAATCTTCCGGGGTCAAGTCACCAGCCCTTCTTAAAATTTCATCTTGTGCCTCTCTGCTGGCCAGCCTGAATAAAGCAAAAGGGTTCCTTTTTAAGGCAAAACTAAATACTTCTCTTTTGGGTTCCAAGTTCTCTCTTTTGGATTCCAAGTTCTCGCTGGCAAACTTATTGTGCATTTCTATGCCAAGAAAGGGGACTAACTTTTGACCGATATAAGGCTTGCCCCCTGACTCTTCCTCTCCAATCTTGGTTATATATCGAAGGGCATCTTTAGCCCGCCAGGGACTTTTGCTTAAAACTCCACCGGCATTAAAAATATTCAGCTGAATCCCTCCTTTTTCCTCTAAATCTTCCATAGTTTGCTGGTATTCTTTAATAGTGCGAAATTCCTTTTTAATATCTTTGTCTTCACCAAATAAATAGTAAATGGCAGTGGCCATTTTTTTATCTTTCTCACTCAGCTTCCCACTCAGTTTGTCCTTCTCGCCCAAGAAGGCATCGACGCCTGGAAGCCGATCGCGCCAATATTTAATCGGCATGCCCAAAGGATCTAGCCGGCGCCATAAATCTTCATGCCAGGGAGCCTCAGGGCCAACCCTGGCATAAGGATAACTGGCCTGAATTTCATCGCCGCGGAGAGTAAAAATAAAAACCTTCCATCCTGTCCTTATAATCGTTTTTTCATAAGGCTCAAATTCCAAATTATAGTTTAAACTATGTTCTTGACAATAATCCTCCAGGGTCTTTTTCACTTGTTTCCTAACCCATTGATTAATCCAAATTGTCTCATCGTCTGGATTAAAACCGACTTTGGCCGGATTGATCTTTTTATCAAACATCATTAAGTGATCAAAAGCCTGTTCATAGGCGCGAAAAGCAGCCGCTACCCCAGGTTCCCTTAAAGTTACATCCATCATTCTAGAATCAAATCCAGTTAAAAGCTCTGGTAATTTATCAATCTGGGCATGGCCTTTTAAAAATCTGTCTAAATTATGGACATTTTCTTCAAAACCAAATCTTAAAGAGTATTTTTGAATCATGTCCGGACCATATTCACCCTCAATTTCCGTGTGTAAAACCGCTTGCATAAACTGAGCTAAACCACCGATGGCCTGCATATCTCCTTCTCGAAAATGACGGTTGGGGTCATTGCCAAAACGATCAACCAATTCTTGAAAACATCTTTCCCTGACTACCCTGCTACATTTGATTCCATCAACCCCTTCTTTACGAAATAGGTCGTATATAGTCGGCATCTGTCTTAAGAGTTTTTCAAAATCTTTCAAAAGGGCTTTATCTTCTGGATTTGCCCTAATTCTTGCGATTATCTCGAGCATTTCTCGATCTGCCTCAGGATCTTCTCTCCCCCAACCGCCCGACTCTAACATTTGTCTTCTAACTTCCTTTTCCTCAGAAGTTTTTTTTGGCTCGGCCCGTTTTTCTTCTCTTCCCAAATGCTCCAATACCTTTTCCACCTCATCTTCGGCTACCCCTTGATATTTGGGTTTTTTAATCTTTTCTTCTTCTGCTTGAGCCAGTTGCCGGATTTTTTCTCTTTGGGCTTGCGCCTTGAGTCTGGCTTCGGTATATTTTGGTCCCTGCTGTTCCTCAGGTTCCCTGCCTACTTGGCCAAAAATATCTTCAACCGCCTTTTTTATTCTCTCTTTTTCTTTTTTAAATTTAGGGTGGGCATTAATATATTCATTTCTTCTTTTTCCCCGCTCTGTCTCCGCCTGGGCCAAGATTTGCTCTTGGTCAGTTGTCCTTTTTTCCAGTCTTTTCAGCCTTTCCACCAGCTCTTTAAGTTTGCGGAAAGGGTAAGTTAAAATTTCTTTAAGAATCTCTTCTAAAGACTTACCTTCCAGTTCGTCTTTTTGTCGAGATTCTCTTTCTTTCCCAGTTTCACTCATGCTAAAATCATTATAGCATTTTTTTCTAAAAGCAAAGGAACAATTAATTATGTTTCGGAACGTAATAGTTTCTTCCGGAAATTAAACGTCCCAGAAACGTTTAAATTGTGAAACAATTTATTACGTTTCGGGAATTATGCAGAAATTATGCGGAGATTATCTTTAGCTAATCAAGTATTGACTAAAAAAAGAAAAAAGGCTAGGCTTAAGATAAGATGCCTAAAATTTCTCCTGCTACTGTTGGAGCTTTAGAGTCAAAAGAGTTAACCACTGCTGCTTTTAGAATCGGTCGCCATGAAGAAAGACGCATTGATTTTTTTCCTTGCCAAGAAAAAGTAAAAAGCATTCTTTCTTTCCGGGCCAGAACAGCAGTTAAATTGCAAGAGTCGGGCCTAAAGATGCCCACTGAGCTAGATCAGGCTACTGCTGAAATCAGTAAGCTACTTCGGGAGGGAAAAAACCTTAATGATCTTTCTCCTCAACAAATAGCTCAAGCATATTTTTCCATTAGAGAAATAGATGATAATAAGCAACACGAATATTGGACTTGGGTAGTGGAAAGCTACTCTGGAAAAAAGCGCAATAGGGTTTTACAGAAAGAAAGAAAGGTCCTAAAAAGAACGCTTGGAGATTTTGAAAGAAGATTGGTAGGAAGAGATTACGGTAAAACTATGGAGTCTTTTCTTTGCAATCTAAAAGGAGAGGTATTAACTAGAGACATTCTCATTCTGCAACGGCTAATTGGCTCTGAAGAGGCAACAGGAAAAGAAATAGAAAAAGCAAGGGCTGATTTTTGCGGCCAGGAAATCATAAGAATTTTAGAACAAAGCGGTGAGGAAATAAGTGAAGACAGGATAGATGTGGCTAAAAAATCCGCTAACCCTAGCGAAAGGAAATTTGCAACTGCAGCTGAAAGAATTCCAGAGTTGTCAGAAAAAGGCATGAAAAAAAGAAGAGAAATTGCCGCCTGGACCAGGACGGATGAACTCCGTCAGTTTATTAGTAGAGAAATTACAGAAACAGAGTTGTCTAATCATGAACTTATTTTATTCACTGTTCAAAATAATCCTGATTTGCTTCCGGTTACTAAATTTCAAACTTATGAGGCCCTTAAAAAAGGTCTTTCTAGAAAAACACCAGACCAATTAAAACGAATGGCAGATGGGCTAACCGCTTGTCTTGTTCAGGAGCATTCTTTCAACTCTGTGGTTGATACAGCAATTCATATTATTGACTCAAAATTGCCAGAAATTGAACCAGAAGTTGAACCAGTAGAAACAGCTCCAATTCCCAAACTAGAATTAACTGCTGAAGCTGTAGGGAAAGCTGGAGAGCCAGAAATTGCTCTTTTAATTGCTGAGGGAAAAACTGAGCAAGAGATAATTAGCATGGGGCTTGATTTAGATAAAATCAAGGCTGTCAGAAGAAAGTATTTTTCTAAAGACGCGGCAGGCCAGTATCGGCTAAAAGAGGCTGACGAAGATGGTAATGTGCAACAAGAAAAAACAAAAAAAGAGTTACAGATTAAACAAAGATATCAAGCAGAAATGGAAAACAGCATTGATGAAGTTGCTAAAACAACGGCTATTGAAGACTGGCTAAAACTACAAAGAGGTCAATTAGATAAGCCAGCTGAACTGAAATATGAGGATGAGGTTTGGAGAATAGCAAAAATGCTTCTTTCAAAAACGAATGCCCGTGGTCAAAAAATTCCCCTCGAAGACAAAGATCGTCTACAACGTTTTCCTAGTATACTCACTAGCTCTGGCGGCGAGTTAAGCAAAATACAAAAATATTGGTTAGACGAGCAAACAAGGAAGTATATGTCTAATCAAGTCGAGGCTGGTTGGAGAGAAAAAGAGGAAACAGGAAAGGCCGCCTGGCAACAACTAATTACTAAAAAGCCAGAAATTGCAGAAGAATATGATTATATGGTCACTAAAATCACTGCTTCAGAATTAGCTCAGTTAAAACCAGAAACAATTGTCTTATTAAAAGGAAGGGGGAAAATTTCTTCCTCAAGTTATGATAAAGTAACAGAAGAAATAGGCTTAGACCATATGCCCGAACTGCTTGATTTAGACACTGGTAGACTTAAACCCAAACAAAAGATTGCTCAAGAGTTAGCTAAAAAAGAAGGCATTCCTCTTTCAACCTGGGCTTTTCTTATTGTTCTAGGTTTAATGGGGCTAAGTGAAGCTACCACTAGCCTTATTAATGAAAAAAGACAAGAAGATGCCAATCAGTTGCAAGGCCTACTAGGCGCATAAGGAGAAATCAATGGATCAACCTTTAACATTAAAACAACTAGTCCAAATCGTCCCTCTTGATGAAAAAATTAAAGAGCGGGCAATTAATGAAGAAAAGGAATTAGGCTCTGAGCAAAAATATGAAATCAGTAAAATCTGCTGGGCTTTACTTTCCACTATTTTTGAAGAAAGAATGCGGCAAAAAACTCAAGAAATGCTTAAAGATATGGCTGACGGTGTTAAAGAATATGAACCTGAAGATTTTAAAAAAATTGAGGATGAAGTTTTGGCTGACATATTAATTCAATTAGATTCGGTTAAGTCCGAAAAAGAATTAGCCGATATTAAATCTCAAATAAAGGCTACTATTTCCAAAAAGCAGTAAAAACCTCTATAATTTAGGTAATGATTGGTTGGCTCACCCTATTTTTCATTTTTCTTATTATACTCTTTTTTATTTCCCGTTCTTTAACTAGAAATCTTTATCTGCTTTTTTTTCTTTTAACTCAAAATAAAGAACAATCAGTCCAATTTTTAACCTGGTTATTTTTGCCCGGAACCGTCATCCACGAACTCTCTCATCTATTAGTAGCCGAGCTTCTGCGCGTCCCGACTGGACAATTAAGCTTTACTCCTGAAATTAGAGAAAACAACCAGGTCCGCATGGGCGGGGTAAAAATAGCCAAAACCGGGCCTCTGCGCTATTTTCTGATCGGTTTAGCTCCTACCCTAGTTGGTATTACCACTATTACTTTAATCATGCATTTTAGCTTCCTGCCTCTTCTGCAAAAGGTTCTTACCCTCCCCTTCCGTCCCGCTAATTACCAATTACTAATTACTAACTATTGCTTACTCTTTGCGCTTTGCTATTTAATCTTTGCTCTTTCTAATACCATGTTTTCTTCTAAAAAGGATCTGAAAACCATTCTCTTTCCTATTCTTTTAATCGTCGTCTTAGGAGCTTTTTTTTGGCTAGGAGATTTTAAAATCTCCTTACCTCTAGAAATGATTAACTCTTTTACCCTGCTTTTGAAAACTCTTAATTATGCCTTACTAGGCACCATGATTATTGACCTTTTATTTTTAACATTTATTAGACTTCTTCTGCATCGAAAAATTACCCATAACTTAGTCTCTAAAATATGTTATCATTAAACAAATGAGTCCTGTCCGTTCTGAGCCAGAAAAGCCAAAAGTTGAGACTCAACTAAAAAAGCCTCCTACTTTTTTTGTTTCTATCCCTGAAATTAAAGACCAATCAACCGCTTTAGAAGTTATCAATCACTTGTTAGCCAATCCCCGGAAGGATTTAATTCTTCCCGCCTTAGACAAGGAGCCCATTGACCCTCAACTGGCGGCCGAAACCCTGGTGGCTTATTTAAAAAGTCCTTTATTTGAAGAAGTCAAGCCTTTTTTGCCGGAAACTCACCGTAAAAAAATTCCTGACCTGCGACCAGATTTTTTAAATCTACTTGCCCTTTCAATTGGTGACTTCCTAAAACAGAAAGAGGAGGAGAAAACTACTCCTCAATCTCAGGTGCCGACCGGGAAAATAAAAGAGTGGCAAAAGGAACTCGAAAATGCTGAGAAATTAGAAGAATTTGACCAAGAATTAACTCAATTAGCAAAAACAAATCTGCTTACTTTAACTACTTTAAATCAATTAGACCTTGAAACCCAAATTCAATTAATCAAGAATTATCAAGAAAACCTAAAACAACTAACCTCTCAAAGGCCTGGAGCAAAAGAATGGCAACTGACTATTCAAGCTTTTAGAACAGCGGTTTCTAAGACAAGTGCCGAATCGACTAATCAACAAAATCAGGAATATCAAAAAAAGGTCGTTTCTCGGTTTGAAGCTGAATTTGCCGCCAAAGTTAAAGATTGGGGCATTAAAGACAAAGAACTGGAAGCCCAGGTTGGTCAGAAAGTGGCTGGCGAGCATGGCCCGGCTTGCGCTCAAAAAGCGACAGAGCTTTACGCTCAGTATCTGCAGGCCGGTTGGGAAGAAAAAGAAGCAGCCATAGCGGCGGCCAAAGAATCTCTTCAAGCTACCATGGCTGAATCTATTTATGTTGGGGCTGCTTTGGCTCCCAGTATAAGAAAAAAAAGAAAATTGGAAGAAAGTCTGGCTCAAGTTTTGCAAAGCAACGGTGAACTCATTACTCAAACACAAGTTTCTCTTAAAAAAAACTTCAGAGACCTGCAAATAGCCAACTCGCCCACCTACCAACAAATGGTAGATATGTTTAAAACGGAACTAGGACAGGGTCTTTTAAATTTAGGCTTTTCCCCCACTGATATTGAAAGCCTAAAAACTGACATCCAACAAGAAGCCGTCAGAGGCATCTCGGTTTTAGAAAAACCTTTTGTCGAGCCAGAATTTGACTCTCCAGATCAAGCCGCATTTCAAACTTTAATCCAAAAAGAAGTTGTTAAGTCTTTAAATTCTTTTTTCACTAAAAAAGAGCAAAGGAAAAAACAAAATGATATTCTGCTTCAAGGAGAATTAGGTGCTACTAATCTTGGTCAAATTACTTATGATTATGCTCGTTTCCGACCTTCAGCAAAAGACTCTCTTCAAGAACCTGGCCGTTTAAACACTTTTCAAGCCTTAGTTTATACTCTCCGGAAAGAGCCTTCTTTTGCTTTTAAATTCATGCTGTCAAAACTTACTCGTGATAACAAACTGGATCAATGGCGGCTCTTAGAAATTGCTCAAAAATTTTCCTATAGTTACTCCAGTCTTTATCTGGCTAAGATCGGCTTTACTCCTCAAAGTATTCAAAATATGATTGCGGGCCTAAGACAGGGCAAAGTGCTTTTCAATGTCTGGCAAATTAAAAAAGGGGTTAGTGATCAGGATCCCCGGATTGCAAAACTACGGCAATTAGCCTTAGAACTAGCTGCCGTTCAAGAAATTATTAATAACCCTAAAGGCTCGAGCCAAAGACTCTTCAGTCTTCAGGCAAGGATGAATCAGTCCAGATATCAAATCTTTGAAACCGATAATCAAATCAACCCTTTAAGGCCATTTTTATATCCCTTTGACCTTCTTCAAAAAGAAACTTTAGGAAGATTTAAAGGCATTATTAAGCCGGTTAAAGGAATTCAAAATTATTTAAGAAATAAGGTTGTATTGGGTCGATTTTTTTCTCCCGGCTATAGAATGGGATTGGCTTGGCACAATCTTCTTAGAAGTAAATTTATAAAAAAAAGCTTCTGGTTTAATCGAACCCTCAAAACTTTACCTAAACTAAAACCAAGCTACTGGCTCAGGCCGGTTTACTGGTCAAAAAAAGGAATTAAAAAAGCGGTTCGCTGGGGAGCTAAAAAATTAGGCCGATTGCTTTTGAAGGTCGGCGGTAAATTAGCCACTAAATTGGGTAAGAAACTCTTAGCCTGGGCAACTGAGGCTGCTCTCGGAATTACCGGTGGACCAGTAGGCATTGCTGTTTTTGTGGGCGGTCTTTTGGTAAATATAGGTGTTTTTGCGGTGAAAGCGGCAAAATATTTGCTTTTTACCCCTGAAGGGAAAATGCTTCTCAAAAAAGCAACTAGAACCGCAAGGAATATCCTTGGCGCCGGCCTAATCGTTCTTTATAAACTTATTAAGCTCTTTCCCTGGAGTTTTCTCGGTCTTGGTATCGGTTCTCTTTTTGCTCCTTTTATAGGACCTTTACCAATTGTCATCGGCGGAAGTATTGGCTTTTTTATTGATACCGTTGTTGCTCCTTGGCTCACCAAGGCTTTTGGTTCTTCCCTCGGAATTTTCGGTTCGGCTGGGGCTGGTTTTGGGCTTGGAACTGCTGGTGGTACAGCGGCCGCAGCGGAAGCTGCCACTGGTTCATTTTTCTTAGCTCCAACTACCGCGGCAACTATTGTTCCCGGTGCCGCTTTAATTCTAGGAACTTTAGGCGCTTATTCCATCGTCACCAATAATTCTACCTTTTTACCGCCGGAAAGGCTTGGGGAACAAGAGGAGGCTACTCCTCCTTGGGAGTCAGAATCAGTCAGTCTAAAGAAAACCGCTGACAAAACAGTCTTTACTAATGAAGAACTGGCCAGCAATCCTCAAGCTACTTATACGATTACCATCACCCCAAAAGAAGGAGAAATTACTATTAAACAAGTAGAAGATGAGGTCGAGGTTTTTTCCAGAACCACTCCGGCTCCACCAGCTCCCACGGCCAGCTTTATTCCTCCTTTAGGCCAAACCACCAGCGATATCTTAACTTTTACCTATATACTCCCTCTTAATTCTGGTTTAGCTGATAGTCGCATTGAAAATACGATCACCGTAATCATTATTAATGCCGAAGGAGGAGAAGAAACTGTCTCTGCTTATGCAGATATTACTCTGGGGAACCCTCCGGCTATTGATTGCCCTATTGCTTTGGAATACAGTCCCTATATTAATGAATGCTCTTATGGGTCTAGTTTAGCTGGATGCGACGTGGCCGGTTATCATGGTTCTAATCGTTATTGGGGTGGAAGTTGTGGGGGCTACCGGATTCCGGTTTTTAATGACTGTTGGGGACCGATGGGTCCCACTGATCCAGACGGCACTACTAATGTTTGTTGGGAAGCGCATCATGAGCAAAATGAACTCTGTCCTGATTATGGCAAAGCCATGGATGTGGCTCCGGCTTCAGGGGGAGGAACCGAAGTCCTTTTACCGTCAATTGATGGCGAAACGGTAGTTTGGACTTATGAAAGAAATTCTTCTTCCAATTGGGGCTGGGGACAGCTTTTCAATACCACCCATAATGGCCACAACTATCACTTAATTATTTATCACGTAAACGAAACCAGCCCTGGTTGCAGCCAATGTAGTTCGGGCACCAGA
Source organism: uncultured Pseudomonadales bacterium (assembly GCA_964589815.1). Classification (GTDB taxonomy): domain Bacteria; phylum Patescibacteriota; class Microgenomatia; order UBA1400; family UBA1400; genus CAZPUR01. The sequence continues at coordinate 49,360 of CAZPUR010000005.1, read as the reverse complement.
ATTGGCACGGTTTATGGCGCCATGACTAGGCCCCATGTTCATATTGAATTACAAATTGATGGCAGTTATGTTATGCCTGAAAATCATATGTGCAGAGGACTGCCTGTCCATAATTAAAAATGAATAAATTAATAACTTTTTTTAAAAAACAAAAAATAATCTTTTTCCTTGGTTCAGTTCTAGGAATTCTAATAATTGTAAGAATTATTCTGCAAAAACCTCAGGCTCCAACTCCCCCCAAGGAATCTCCTTTCCCTTCAGGATCAGGATTTAAGAAACAAGTTATTCCTTCAGGGCTACCTGAGCCTACACCAGAAGAAAAAATTGAAGATAAAGTCTTGGAACAAGCTCAACTTAAGTTAATTAATGTTTATCCTAAAGCAGGCGAGAACGAAACCTTATCTTCTCAATACAAAATTGTCTTTACTTTTAACCAAGAAGTAGAACTAGAAGGGTTGGTTTATAAAATTGAACCGGAGATTAGTTTAGAACCGACAGCAGACAAAAACAACCTCAGTTTTTACCCTCGAAGTCCTTTTAAATATGATATTCCTTATACTTTAACTTTAGAAGGCTTAGAAAGTAAGCCTGGATCGCTTCTTAATAATCCGATTAAATACATTTTTCAACTTCATTTTCCAGAAAGAATGATTTTTAATGAAAACCATTAGACCTTTGTGAAAATCGGTGAAAAGAAAACTTCTATACTTTGACCTACTTTTATATCTTTTCAATATGTAAGTTTAGTTGTTATATTGTATTTATAGAGTTAAAAGTTAAAAGTGTAAAGTTAAAAATTACAGTTAAGAATTAAAAGTTGTGGATAATAAAGAATTTAAGAAAAAACTGATCAAGAGGGCTTACAAATATAGTTTAGAAATTATTAATTTTATTGATAGTATTGTGAATAAAAAAGATTTTAGTTCCCAAATAATATCTAAACAATTGCTGAGAAGCGCCACTAGTATAGGAGCAAATATTGTAGAATCCCAAGCTGCCAGTTCTAAAAGAGATTTTACTAATTTTTTAAATCACGCATTAAAATCTGCTAATGAAAGTAAATTCTGGCTTGGCCTTCTTAGGGACTCTAATAAAGCGTCTAAAAGTTTTGCCAATAAACTTTTAGCTGAAACAACCGAATTAGCAAAAATATTAGGCTCAAGTATTTTGACAATTAGAGGGAAAAGAAAATTTTAAATTGAAATTTGCACTTTGCATTTTTCACTTTTAACTCTTATGAAGCAGCATCCGGTTCCGCAAAACATCGCTTCCTATCAATTTCGCCTGGTTGGCGAGATGACTTTAAAGCAGTTCCTTGAACTGGCCGTCGGCCTGATTATAGCCTATTTTTGCTTTCATCTCCAAATCCCCTACCTTATCAAATGGCCGATTATTGTCTTGGCCGCTCTGGCTGGGTTTGCCTTTGCTTTTATGCCCATTCAAGACAGGCCTTTAGATCAATGGATTACTAATTTTATTAAGTCGATTTACGCTCCCACTCGTTATCTTTGGCGCAAAAATAACCAGCCTCCGGCCTATCTAACGGAAAAGTCTTTTAAAACAAGCGGGGAAAGCTCAATGCAATCAACTTTAATTAAACAAAGAAAATTAACTGAATATTTGAAGAGCCTGCCCGGCCAAGCCCAAGTTATAGTTCAAAAACCAGTAACCAGCCTCGACCAAGAGGAAGAAAAACAATTAAACCAAATTAATAGTCTTTTGCAAAATAAGGCTGTCGTCTTTAAACCAACCATGCCTAAGCCTGCGCCAATTTCATCAGCAACCAAACCAGCCGCGTCTATGGTAGAGGCGGCGCCAGCTCTAACCCCTCCTCTTGCCGTAGAATCACGTTATCAGATTAAACAAAAAATTAAACCAGAAGTGGTGGCGATGTTTTCTGACCAATTAGCCTTTCCTTCTTTGCCCCAAACCCCTAATGTGGTTGTTGGCATGGTGGTTGATGTTAACAATCGAATTCTTCCTAATGCTTTAGTAGAAATCCAAAACAACCAAGGCGTCACCGTTAGAGCAATTAAAACCAATAAACTGGGGCAGTTTTTTATTACCAATCCTTTAGATGCTGGCGATTATAAAATTTTAACCGAGCATGATAATTTTGACTTTGATATAATCAATTTAAAAACCAAGGGAGAAATTATCTCTCCTATTAAAATCAAAGCCAAAAAATCAATTCAATAATTTTTAATTTTGCATTTTAAATTTTGAATTTTAACTATGTCTGCCCAAACAAACATCCGCTCCAGCACCCAAGACCATCTCAGTATTGAAGATGTCCAGGATAATTTGGTGATTTTAAAAAATGGTTCTTGTGCTTTGATTTTAAAAACTACCGCCGTCAATTTTGGTCTTCTTTCAGAACGAGAACAAGAAGCCACTATTTTTGCTTATGCGGCTTTTTTAAATTCTTTAGCTTTTTCTATTCAAATTCTTATCCATTCACGTCAAAAAGATATTTCCTTTTATCTTGCTTTAATAGATGAACAGATACAAAAGCAGCCTGATGAAACCCTGCGCGCCAGGACTCAACAATACCGCCAATTTGTAGAAAGCACTGTTAAAAAAAATAAAGTTTTGGATAAAAAATTTTATCTCATTGTCCCTTTTAACTCAATCCAGTTCAAAAAAACTCAAAAACAGGCTTTGCTGGAAAAAGCCAAAACCGACCTTTATCCCAAACGAGACCACCTGATTGGTCAACTCCAACGTTTAGGCTTAAAAGCAGTTCAGTTAACTGATAAAGAAATTATTGAACTCTTACATAATATTTATAATCCTGTGGTTGAAGGTCAAGGCTTCACTTCTTCTGCAGACTATAGCGGTTCTTTAGTCCAGTCTAATCTAAAACCAGCGTCGCTGCCAGAAACTCCTCCGCCACCTCCAACAAATTTAAATAACCCTAGGGCGGCTAGGCCAGTTAATACCTTAGTCCCGCCAGCGCCAAGCACTAAAATAGAACAGCCTCGGGGACAAAAATTACAACAAACCATAAAAAATATTGTTGAAAAAGTTCAGCAAGAAAAACATGACACCACTCAAACAAAACAAGCCTAAACCAAAAGGGTCTTTTAAACAAGAATCTCTGGCTTTATTAAGTCAAGGCCTAACTTCTGTTCAAGATATTATCGCTCCACCCTCAATTGAAGTTGAATTTAGTCATCTTAAGGTCGGCCAAACTCTTTTCAGAACCCTCTTTGTTTCTGGTTACCCTCGTTTTGTTAACGCTAATTGGCTGACTCCGTTGATTAATTTTAACCAAACCCTGGATATTGCCATGTATATTTACCCGGTTGAAGGAAGAGGCATTTTAGACGACTTAAGAAAAAAAATTGGGGAAATGGAAGCAGAAATCCAAACAGATTTACAACGAGGGAAAATTGTCAATGTGGAAACTCAAGTTAAACTAGAAGATGCCCACTCCCTGCAAAAAGAACTGGCTAAAGGCGCCGAAAGGTTTTTCCAATTTGCTTTATATGTTACCATCAGCGCTCCTGATCTTAAGAGTCTGAATAAGGCCACCAAGCAAGTTCAATCGACCCTGGGTTCACTTTTAATCATTTCCAAGGCCGCTACCCTGCAAATGGAAGATGCTTTTAAAACTACTTTACCTACTTGTTTAGATAAATTGATGATTACCAGAAATATGGATACCACTTCTTTGGCAACTACTTTTCCCTTTACCTCTTCAGAACTAAGTTCAAATGAGGGCATTATGTATGGTATTAATGAGCACAATGACTCCTTAATTATCTTTGACCGCTTTTCTTTGGAAAATGCCAATATGGTTGTTTTAAGCAAGTCTGGAGCAGGAAAGTCATTTACTATTAAACTCGAGGCAATGCGCTCTTTGCTTTTTGGAACAGAAGTCATTGCCATTGATCCTGAAAATGAATACCAAGACCTTTGCCAAGCGGTTAAAGGTGAATATATTAATTTTTCCTCTACTTCCCCTTCAAAAATTAACCCTTTCGACCTTTCCCTAACTTTACAAAGAGGAGAAAATGAGCTTGGCTTGAAAATTCTTTCTTTACATTCTTTATTTAAAATTATTATGGGCACATTAACTCCCCAAGAAGAAGCTCTTTTAGACCAAGCCTTGGTCCTTACTTATCAGCAAAAAGGCATTACCCAAGATCCGCAAACCCAAAAAAATAAACCCCCATTAATGGAAGATTTATATAAAGTCTTAATTGGCATGGAACAAACTGAGGCAAGTTCTTTGGCGGCCAGACTAGAAAGGTTTATTAAGGGAAGTTTAAAAGGCATTTTTAACCAACATTCAACCGTAAAACTAACTAATCCATTTACAGTTTTCGCCATTAAAGACGTTGAAGACAAACTAAGGCCGGTAGCCATGTTTATTATCCTTGACTATATTTGGACTAAAATCAAAAAGGAGCTTCGAAAAAGACTCTTAATTGTTGACGAAGCCTGGTATTTAATGAAGAGTCAGGATTCTGCCAGCTTCTTATATTCTATGGCTAAAAGAGCGAGAAAGTATTATTTAGGAGTAACTACTATTACCCAAGACGTTGAAGATTTCTTAAGCAATGATTATGGCAAAGCTATTATTACCAACTCTTCCATTCAGTTGTTGATGAAACAGTCGCCGGCGGCAATCGATAAAGTAGCGGAGGTTTTTTATCTCTCTCAAGGGGAAAAGAACCTGTTGCTTTCCTGTGACATAGGCCATGGTCTGTTTTTTGCCGGGGCTAACCATGTTTCTATAAAAGTCGTTGCCTCACCAGAAGAATACAGCCTCGTCACCTCCAAACCAGAAGAAATCATTGCTAAACAAAAAGGGGAACAAGTTATCCCACAAGCCATTAACAACAACCAGGACAATAGCGCAAACAATTATAATACGGTTAATAGTTAACTTTATAAAATCTCCAAAATCCCAAGATTCCAAATCTCCAAGCAAATTAAAATTTAAAAGCTAAAATTTTTTAATTTTCCTTTTTTAGCTCGTCTGGTATTTTGGATATTTGGATGTTTGGAATTTTTCTACTTATTTCTGGAGTCTTACCGGCATAATTATATGTAAATAAGAAGCGCTTTTTTCTGGTTTGAATAAGCCTGGTTTTAAAGAATCAGAAAGTTCAATCATAAAAGTTTCTGTTTTCAAGCTATTTAAAAAGTCTTGTAAAAAACGGAAATTAAAGGCAATATTTACCTCATCTCCGTTATATTTAATTCCCAGGCTAACCTCATTTTTTCCTAATTCCGGAGCATTAGCAGTGATCATTAATTGACCTTCTTTAAAACTTAACTTGATAATATTGGCGCTTCGTCGAGCAAAAATTGAGGTAGCTTTAATGGCAGTTAAAAATTCCTGTTTATCAATAATGGCTTTATTGTCTCCTTTTGCTGGAATAATTTTTTCAAAATCAGGAAAGTCGCCTTCGATCAGGCGGGTAACTACCTCTGTATTTTTAAAAGAAAAAATTACTTGGTTGCCATTTTGAATAATGGCCGCCTTAATCTCTTCTTTCTCTTTTTCTTCTTTGCTGGCTTCAATTATCTTAACTATCTCCTGCAAAGCTTTAGCAGGAATAATTAAGTCTGGAAGGCTGATTTTTTTATCTATTTTTAATTTTTTTAAACTTAAACGATAACCATCGGTGGCCACTAACTGAATTGTTTTATTCTCACTGCTCATTCTTATGCCGGTCAAAACTGGTCTGGTTTCATCAATGGCAGCAGCAAAAATAACTTTTGAAACTGCCTGGATGAACTTTTTTACCGGTAAAGTAAACTCCTCTTTTATTTTTAGTTTGGTTTTTGTCTTTAGGCTAGGAACCTGAGGATAATCAATGGCTGACATGCCATTAAATACTGCCTTATACTCTCCAGAAATAACTTTAATTTTTTCTTTTTCTTGTTCAAGCGTAATTTTCTCTGGCGGCAAAGAAGAAATAAATTCAAGTAAATCTTTAGCTGGAAGGGTAAAATCTCCTTTTGTTTCTAGTTTAGCTGGAAGCCAAATATTAACTCCTGTTTCTAAGTTGGTAGCGGTTAATTTTAATTTTCCTTCTTCTTGACAGGAAATTAAAACGTTGTTTAAAATCGGTAAATTAATTTTAGGACTTATGATTTGATTAATTAATGACAATCCCTTATTAAGATTTTCTTGTAAAATTGTAGTTTTCATAAATCTATTTTACCTTTTTAATAACCAATCAGCAACTATTAGTTCTCAATTTTAAATAAATGTATAGTATATAATAGTATATAGTAGTAGGTTAGGTGGATAAGTGCAAAAACAGATATAGAACGATGTGGAAAACCTTGTGGACAAATTAGGAATATTGTGGAAAAGTAGAAAAATAAAACAGAGTTTTCTACTTTTCCACTTAAAATTCACATTAAACCCACATATTTTTCCACAGACTTATCCATATAGTTTTTTTTCCAAGCCTTTTATATTCAACCTTAATTCTTCAGAAATATTAATAAGTTTTTTGATTTTATCAACCGCATGCATTACCGTCGTGTGGTCGCGGCCGCCAAATAAATAACCTACCTCTGTTAACGGAGTTTTAAGCCTTTCTCTAATTAAATACATGGCAATTTGACGGGGGACAACAATTGGTTTAAGCCTTCGACTTCCTTTTAATTGACCTGGACTAAGACTAAAATAATCAGCCACCAGTTCTAAAATTTCTTTAGGTTTAATAGTTTTTTCAATTTGGGGTTTTAAAACCGGTAGTTCTCCCAAGATGGAAAGACAAAGGTCTGGAGTAATTGGTTGATTCTTAAGCTCGCTTTGAGAAATTAGGCGAGTTAAAAAACCCTCTAATTTTCTAGTGCTGGTAATTTTTTCGGCGATTAACTGGGCTACGTCCATAGGCAAGGCCTTGCCTCTTTGCCCGGCTTTAATTAATAAAATCGCTGTTCTTAATTCAAAATTTGGTTCCTGAACGTCAATAGTTAGGCCGCCCTCGAAACGGGAACGGAGCCGGTTTTCTAAGCCCTTAATTTCAAAAGGAAGACAGTCGCTAGTTAAAACAATCTGGCCGCCCTCAGCATGGATCGTGTTAAAGGTATGAAAAAATTCTTCCTGGACAGTCTCTTTGCCGGCGATAAACTGGATATCATCAATTAATAAAGCTTTAGCGGAGCGAAACTTCTGCCTAAATGTTCTAGTGGTTTTGGTTCTGATCGCCTCGACAATACCATTAGTAAACTCTTCTGAGGTGCAATAAACTACCGCCGACTCTGGGCTAACTTGGAGAATCTTGTGGCCGATGGCATGGGTCAGGTGAGTTTTGCCTACGCCCACGCCTCCATACAAAAATAAAAGATGGTAAGTTTTGCCTGGATTTTGAGCCACTGCTTGGGCGGCGGCATGGGCCATTTCATTAGTAGAGGAAACAGCAAAATTTTCAAAAGTAAATTGAGGATTTAAGCGGCTTAATTTAATGGCTTTTTCCAATCTTTTTTGTTTTTCTTTTTCAAAATTAACCGTAAAAAGAGGTCCAGGATCATCTTTTTTAAAAAGAGCTTTGATGACAAAACGGATTTCATTCTCCTTTTTAGTAATTCGATCTAAAATTTCTTTAACTTGGCCTAAATAGCGAGCCTCAATCGTATCTTTAATATAGTTATTAGGAATAGTGACTTCAATTAGCTGGCGATTATTTTTAATTTTTTTAATTTTATTTATTTCAGAGTTTGAAAACCAAGTAGAAAAATTAGCTGGAGACAAAATTAATTGTAATTCGGTTAAAACAGCTTGCCAAAGATCTTTTTGGTTCAATGTAGCCTCCATAGAGCGCTAGGTTTTATAACAACTTGTGTTTTTAAAGGCGGGGCAGGGGCACTTTTATCTTTACTAAGTTATCCACATTTTGTCAACCCCGTAAAATATCTTTATCTTAAATTACAGAAAAGACTTTGTTGATATTAAAAATTTTGGAGGGCGGCAACTTAATAATATGACACATTATTTTACGGGGTCAACCGCATCTTTTTATATCAAAAAAACGATCTCTTGTTTTTTAGACCTCGTTTTGTTAAGATAAAATTATGCCAAAAAGGACCAACCAGCCTAAAAAGAGAAAACGAGTTCGAACCCATGGTTTTAGAAAAAAAATGCAGACTAAAGCAGGCCGGAATGTACTTAAGAGACGTCGGGCGAGGGGACGGAAGAGACTTACCGTTTAAATTAACCTAATTAACCTGATTTCTCGTCCAGAGGACGATCATCCTTTGGTTGATAATTGACCTAAAGAAGTTCCAAGCACCAATTAGAATAATTAGAAATTTATTTTTTGTTATCAAAAAAACATCGTCTTCCATCTTATTTAATTCCTAAACTTTTAAAAAGAGGTCAACGGCTTCATGCTGATAATTTTACATTGATCTACCAACCATCAACCATTAACAATTTTCCCCGCTTTGCTTTTATTATTCCGATTAAGCTGGAGAAACGAGCGGTTTATAGAAATCGGTTAAAACGGCTGCTTCGACAAACAGTAAAATACCAAATAAAAAAAATAAAAAAGGGTTATAACATTCTCTTACTAGCTAACAAAGCCCAACGCTCAAACAAACCCCCTCAAATCAGTGCCGAAGTGATAACACTATTGCAAAAGGCAAAGATTATTAAATGAAAAAACTTCTATTAAGACTTATCCACGGCTATCAAAAATCTAAGTTTTTTCATCGGCCGATTTTTAGATTTTTTTATCTAAGTGATAAGAACTGCCGCTTTATTCCTACTTGCTCTGAGTACTGCTTTCAAGCGATTGAAAAGTATGGTATTATAAAAGGCGTTCTTTTGGGTTTAAAAAGAGTTTTAAAATGTCATCCATGGAATCGGGGAGGCAGTGATCCTTTAAAATAACCAAATACTCAAATGATTATATTTGTTTATTTGAGCATTAATAAATGAACATCTGGTTTATTTTTCTATACCAACCCTTAGTCAACCTTTTAATTTTATTTTATAAAGTTCTATTTCAGAATTTAGGCCTGGCGATTATTGCTTTAACTTTAGGTATCCGGAGTGCCTTACGGCCTTTAATCCTACCCTCAATGAAGACTGCCCAAAAAATGAAACAGCTGCAGCCAGAACTAGAGGAGCTTAAAAAAAAATATAAAGAAGACAAACAGGGTTTGGCCCAAGCTCAATTAAAACTTTATCAAAAACACGGTTTTAATCCAGCCGCTGGTTGTCTGCCGCAAATTATTCAAATTATAATTCTCATTGCCTTGTTTCAAGCCTTTAACCAAGTTTTAAGCCCGGATGGTGACATCATTGCTAAACTAAATGAAATTCTTTATTCACCCCTTCAATTATCCGAAGAAGTAGCTATTAATACCAAATTTTTATACTTAGAGCTTACCAAGCCAGACCTTATTCAATTGCCTTTTTCTTTAAATTTACAAATTTTTAAAATAGACAAAGTCCCAGGCATATTTTTATTAGCCGCGGCTTTAACTCAGTTTATTTCTTCTAAATCAATGTTTCCTATGGCTCAAAGCGCTCAAAGTAAAGCTGAGAAAACTCCTCAACAAGAAGACGATATGGCAGCAGCAATGCAAAAACAAATGCTTTATATGATGCCCTTGATGACTTTGTTCATTGGTTTTAGATTTGCTTCAGGACTAGTTTTGTATTGGCTGACTTTTAGTATGTTTATGTTGTTTAGTAATTTAAGATTAAAAAAACAAAAACCTAAAAAAAATGAAAAAAATAATTAATAAAACCCAAAATCTTAAAACCATTCAAGAAATAGCCAGTAAACTTTTAGAATTAATGGGGCTTAAGAATTCCAAAATCGAACTAAAAAAAGAAGAGGAAATGATAAAAGTCAATATTAACCCCCCTGATCCTGGTTTGTTAATTGGTAGCCAAGGAGAAAACCTTTCCTGCCTGCAGCTGATTTTAAGTTTAATGGTTTATAAAAAATTAGGCTTTTGGCAGCCGCTTTTAATCAATGTGGGCGATTGGTTGGAGAAAAGGCAAGAGAGCTTAAAAAAAATGGCTTTAAATGCAGCCCAAAAAGTAAAATTTTCTGGCCAGGAAGTGATGATGTCTGGTTTAAATAGTGCTGAACGCCGACTGGTGCATTTAGCTTTAGCAGACAGTACAGACGTGATAACAGAATCAATAGGAGAAGGTAGAGAAAGAAGGTTAGTGGTTAAGCCCAAAGGGAAAAAATGAACCAATTGACCATATTCTGTGATGGCGGCGCCCGAGGCAATCCAGGCCCAGCGGCCATAGGAGTTATTATTAAAGACGATAAGGGAAGAGTGCTTTTAGAAAAAGGGGAGTATATAGGTAAGACTACTAATAATGTGGCCGAATACCAAGCGGCTATTCAGGCTTTAAAATGGTTAATCAAACACCAACCCCAGCCCAAAAATTTAAGTGTAAAATACCAATTTTTTCTTGATTCCCTGCTGGTGGTTAATCAATTAAACGGTAAGTATAAAATTAAAAATCTTAAGCTACAACCCTTAGCAATTAGAGTTAAAGAATTAGAAAGTCAACTAGGAGGAAAAATAAATTATCATCACGTTTTAAGAGAAAGAAACAAAGAAGCAGACAAACTTCTTAACCAAGCCTTAGATAAATTTCCCCAAAAAACTTAGATTATTACCGCTAATCATCTTTTCTTGTTAGTTTTTAAAAGATAAAGTAAGATAATAGATAAAGCGATGTCCAAAAAGGTTTTTAAACCAATTTTAGTTTCAGATCAACTGCCTCACGCCTTAGTTATTGGCGGTGCTGGTTTTATTGGTTTTCACCTTTGTAAGGCTTTGTTGGCAAAAAAGTGTTTTGTTTATTGTTTAGACCAGTCAACCAAAGGAAGCCTTAATTTAATTCAAAACCTCAGGGCGAAAAAAAACTTTAAAATTTTAAAAATCAAGGCCAAAAACCCCTTGAAAGATTTGGCTGGAGTTACCTTTGACTATATTTTTTATGTCCGACCGGTAAGTAACAGACTGGAACATACGGCTGACCTCATTGAGTTGGCTCAAAAGCAAAGAGCCAAGTTTTTACTCATATCTTCTGTTGATCAAGAGAAGAAAGACAAGGTTAATGAAACCATCGCCACTAAATATTTTTCCCGGCTTAAAGCTGATGTCAGAATTGTTTGCCTAACCGATGTCTATGGTCCTTATATGCCATTAAAGCAAGACAAAGAATTAGCTCTTTTATTTAAGAATTATAAAAGTAAAAAAATATTTAAAGTGCCTGGCGATGGTTCTAAGCCCTTATACCCTTTATATATTGATGATGCCATCCAAGGGATTTTAAAAGCCATGTTTAGTCAGGACTCATCGGGGAAAATTTATATTTTAGCTGAGAAGCAAAAAGTAACGATTTTAAAATTTGCCCAGGCAATTAAAAAAGCGGCCGGGAGGAGTTTGGGAATAGAATTCATGCATGAGAAAAAGAGACCTCCGAGTTTGATAAAAAAAAGACAAATTAAAGAAACTCAAAAACAACTTAACTGGCGACCAAAAACCAGTTTAAATTTTGGGATTAAAAAAACTTTAGCCTGGATAGAGTATTATAAGCCGGAATTTAAAAAGAAAAAAAGAAAGAGAATATTGCTTAAATTAATTTTTCTTACCTTCTTTTTGACCACAGTTTTTTTAAGTATTCCTTTAATTAACTTAAGTCATCTTTATTTTCAAAGCCTCAATAAAACCAAAGAGATAAAAACCAGTTTAGATAATTTTAATTTTCCTTTAACCACAGATCAGGTAGAAACTAGCCTTGAATATGCTAATAAAGGAAAAGAATATCTGGTAGGCTTGAAAGACCTAATTTCTTTTTTCCATTTATCCCAACCGGCGGAAAAGTTTTTTTCTTTTTTCGACCTCAGCATTCGTTTTACTCGGACAGCTAACTTAATCAGTCAGATAGCTCAAAAGACGGAAGAGATGACAACTTTAGTTATTAAAAGAGAAGAAGGAGATTTGAGGGCAAAAATTGATGACTTGGAGTTTTTATTGGACCAACTTTGGGATGAAATAAACCAAATTGAAGCTGATGAGTTAGATCAGGAGAGTGAATTGACAAGTCAACTGCCTTTTTCTAAAGAGAAAATTAAGCTGGCCCGGGATTTTTTAGAGATTTTGCCCTCGCTGGTGGCTCAGAACGGCAAAAAGACCTATCTGATATTGCTGCAAAATAATTTAGAGCTCAGACCGACGGGCGGATTTATCGTCGGTTTTGGTCTAGTTAGTTTTGAAAATAACAAACTTCTTGACTTTCAAATTAACAAAACTGGAGCAGTTGATAATCAGCTTAAAGGCAGAGTTGAACCTCCGGCAGAGATGAAGAAATACTTAGGCGAAAGTTCCTGGTATTTAAGGGATGCTAACTGGGCCATTCACTTCCCGGATACGAGCTATCAGGCTGAGTGGTTCTTGGAAAGCGCCCTAAAAAGAAAAGTTGAGGGCACCATTAGTCTGGACCTATTGGCTTTTAAACGAATTTTATCTGTTTTAGGGCCTGTAACCTTAGAGCAGACAGGAGAAGAGATCAATGAAGGCAATATTTTGGAAAGAGCCCAATTTATTACCGCATTAGAAGAAGGGGATAAAAAGAATTTTATGGTTTATTTAGCTCAAGCGATTTTTGACAAAATTTACCAACTTGAGAGCAGAGAATGGTTGAAATTAATGGCTGTTCTGTTTGAAAACTTAGGCAATAAAGAGATTTTAATTGCCTTAACTAGTGAGAAAGAAGCCAGATTTTTTAATCACTATGGTTGGGACGGTAGCGTTAGGGAAGTAGCCAAAAGTAAAAATGTTTTGACAGATTTTTTAATGTTGGCCGAAGCCAACTTGGGCGTTAATCAAGCTAATTATTATCTTAAGAGAGAAATTATGCAGAAGGTAAGTTTTTTAGAAGACGGCAGCCTAGAGGAAAAGACAATTTTAGCTTATCAAAATTTGAGTCCTTCAAAAAAACAACCAGGCGGAGACTATAAAAACTACCTTAGGGTTTATTTACCCCTGGAGACAACTGTTTTAAATGTTAAAGTTGGTGAAACAATGGCCAGCTTGACTCCTTTGAGCGCCAATGAGATTGATTTTTTGGATGAATATGCTAAAAGAGCCATTGGCTTTTTGGTTACTGTTCCGGCCGGAGAGAAAAGATTGGTAGAAATTAGTTACCGGCCAGCTGAGAAAATAGATTTTACTCAAGGGAAAACGGGCTATGCTTTATATTTTCAAAAGCAACCAGGCATAGGTGAAGGCCCCCTAAGTCTGCAGCTTAATTACCCTCAAAACTGGCAGGTTATTAAATCTATCCCCGAATCAGAAAGTTCACCACCTCAATTACAGATTCAGACTACTACGATAAAAGACAGGGGCTTTTTAATAGAATTTTCTCCCGAGTAAAAGGTTGCTGATTGCTTTAAAAATAGGAATTTGTTAAAATCACAAAGTTATGACTAAGAAAGAAATTGATAAAAAAACTAAAAAAACTTCATCAGTGGCAAAGACTGAAGGGAGTTTTAAGCCAAAACTTAAAACCCAAAAACGTAAAATTTTTGGCCGCAAAATTAAGAAATTAAGGGAAAAAGGCATCCTCCCAGCCAATATTTATGGTAAAAAGATAAAATCCCAGGCAATTGAGGTGGACTTAAAAGAATTTTTAACAGTCTATCAGGAGGCAGGGGAGACAGGCATTGTCGAATTAAGCTTGAGTCCTGAAAAAAAATCCCGGGCTGTCCTAATTCACAATTTACAAAAAGACCCAGTTACTGATTTACCTCTTCATGCTGATTTTCACCAAATTGACCTTAAAGAAAAAGTTCACGTCGCTATTCCTATAGAGCTTAGAGGCGAAGCGCCAGCCGTAAGCAAGGGGGGCATTTTAGTGCCTTTAATGGATGAGATTGAAGTTGAGGCCCTACCAACTGATTTACCGGAAAAATTTGAGGTAGATATTAGTAAGATTGATAAAATTGGCCAGGGCATTGCCCTTAAGGATTTAAAGGTAGATAAAGCTAAGGTTAAGATTTTGGTTGAAAATGAAGAAGACTTATTAGTTAAAGTGGAAGAGCCAAAAGAAGAAAAAGAAGAAGAAAAACCAACCGAAGAAGTTCCAGCCGAAGGCGAGGAAGCAGAGGTTCAAGAAGGCGAGGAAAAAGAGGAAACAGGAAAACCAGAAGAAGGCAAAAAAGAAGTCAAACCAGAAGAGAAACAAGAAAAACAAGGCAAAGAAGAGAAAAAATAACTTCTTTTAAAATTCCCAGCTTCTAATTTCTAATCCCTAAAATTTTCCCCATTTCTTGTACTTGAGGGCTGTTAGGGTCTAAATAAAAAGCCTGTTGCCAGTATTCTTTGGCTTTTTCATCTTCCCAGATTTGGTAGTTTAAAACAGAGAGGTGAACCAGGACATCGCGGTAATAAGGCTTTGATTTTAAAACTGTTTCCCAACCTTCAATCTGATTTTTTAATCTTTGACGTTGATAAACTATTTTTTTTGTTTCTTCTAACTGGTTTTTAAATGTTTTACTTAAGTCAATAAAGGAAAAATACTGATAAAGTCGTTCTGCTTGCTGATATTCTTTAATGGCTTCATGCTCATAACCATTTTCAAAATAAGTTTTTGCCATTTGGAGGTGCCTTTTAATTGATAAAGGCCAGCGAGCAGTGTTTAATTGTGTGGAGAAAATCTTGTTTCTGGGCCAGAGAAAATTAGTTAGTAAGATTAAAGTTAAAACTATAATCCCTAAACTCAGCCAATTTTTGAGCATAATTAAGTATAACATTTTCTATTTAATCTTGAAGTGTTTTTGGAGAATAAATAAAAGTTCGGAGTGGAATTTTTTCCTTAAAGATAATAAACTGCGGTTTTTTGCTTAAACCCTTTTAATCTAATAAATTTTAAAAATTTAAACTTTTTTCGGTCTCCAGGTTCAAGTTTTTGATAGAATTTTTTAGTGATGAGAATTTTTTTCTTGGTTCTGGAGGCCAAGACCCCTAGACGACAAGCTTTAATAATAGTGGTTCCAGAATAAAATTCTTTAGTTGCCTTAACCTGTTTACTTTTAGCCCAGATAATCAGTCCAGTATTTAAACCCAAGCCCAGCTTAAGGTCTAGCTTAGCTGTATTTAAAGACCTTAAAATACACATAACTGCTTGCCAAGCATTTTGAGGGTGATTTTTATGCCTAAATAAAACACCAATACCATCTCCCAAAAAATCAACTACTTGACCCCCAAAACCGGCTGCGCCATTTTCTATTAAGAAATAATACCGGTTTAAGAGTTTTATTACCTTTGCCGTTGATTGTTGGGAGGTAAATTCAGAATAGTTGCGCAAGTCTAGCCATAGATAAGTACCGGGAAATTTGTCTATTTTTTGACTCTTTTTTTGCTTTGAAAGCTTAGTTAACTTTTTTTTGATGGTTAAAAATTTTTGTGGTGGACAGGATAGGTTTTCCATGTTAAATTTTGGGCCAAGGAGAAACAATAAGTTTCTTTTTAGATTTCCTCGGCATTTGCTGCCAAACTGCTTCAGTGACAAAAGGCATAAAAGGATGGAGAAGTTTGAGACAGTTTAAGTAAACGTGGTGTAAAACTGATAAAGCGACGACGTCTTTATCTCTGACTCTTGGCTTAACTTTTTCAATATATTTATCGGCAAATTGATGCCATAAAAATTGATAAATGGCTTCTCCGGCAGGGGAGAATTTAAATCCGTCTAAGCTTTTGGTTGTTTCTTTAATGAGTAAGTTAAGTTTTCTAATGATTTTTTCATCCTCTCTAGTTAAACCCCTCATTTTAGTTTTATACCAGGGGACCTGTTTTCTAGTTGATTTAAGATTCAGATAAACAAAACGACCTATATTCCAAATTTTGTTAGTAAAATTGCGGTAGCCCTTAATTTTATTTTCACTTACCGAAACATCATTCCCCGGACTGGTACCAATTACCAAAGCCATTCGTAAAGCATCAGCTCCATGTTTTTCAATCACATCTAAGGGGTTAATAACATTGCCTTTGGATTTACTCATTTTTTCTCCAAAAGCATCGCGCACCAAGCCATGAAGATAAACGGTTTTAAAAGGGAGCTCATTAGTTCGATATAGACTTAACATAATCATTTTGGCCACCCAAATATTTAAAATTTCATAACCAGTTTCCATTACCGAAGTGGGATAAAAGTATTTATAGTCATGAGAATTAGGATAACCTAAGGCATTATGGATCCACTGACCTGAAGAAAACCAAGTATCAAAGGTGTCTGGGTCCTGAATAATAGTAACTCGACGATGGCATTTAGGACAAGATTTTGGCTTTTTAAGGCTAACAATTATATGTCCACAGCCAGTCGGTTTTCCCTGTAATTCCGGGTTCATTTGTTTTTGCAGGGCAGACAATCCTTTAGTGCCGCAATACCAGATAGGCATCCGATGCCCCCACCAGATTTGCCGGGAGATACACCAATCATGTAAATCTTTCATCCAACTTAAGTAGCTTTTTTTAAAGCGTTTAGGTAAAATTTTAATCGACCCTTTTCTAACTGCCAAAACACCCAATTGCCTTAGTGAGACCTCTTTAACTCCTAAGACTTTTCTTAATTTGGAATTTGGAATTTGGAATTTGGAATTTACGTCCAAAAACCATTGTTTAGAAACCAAAGGTTCAATAATGGTTTTACAACGCTCGCAATGGCTAACCGCATGCATGTGGATTCTATCTTTGAGCAAGAGGTTTTTTTTATTTAAACTTTCAACAATTTTTTTTCTGGCCTCTTCTACATTAAGACCGGCAAAATCTTGACCTGCTTCAGCAGTCATTTTACTATCAAAACCAATGACAGAAATTATTTTGAGTTTGTGCCGAAGACCTATTTGCCAATCGATAGGATCATGGGCCGGAGTGACCTTGACGACACCAGTGCCAAATTCGGGATCAACCATTTTATCAGCCACAATAGGAATTTCTCGGCCTACTAAAGGGAGAATAACTTTTTGGCCAATGAACTGATTATAGCGTCCGTCATCAGGATGAACGACTAAAGCAGTATCGCCAAGCATGGTTTGCGGCCTAGTGGTGGCTACCACTAGATATCTTTTTTGACCAGTAACATCAGAGTGAATTTTTAAAGGATATTTAATATACCAAAACTTACCCTTGATTTCTTTATATTCTACTTCTAGGTCTGACAAAGCTGTCATGCAACGGGGGCACCAGTTGATGAGCCGGTCGCCGCGATAAGCCAAACCATTTTGATATAATTGGACGAAAGTTAAAAGGACTTGTTTAGAAATGTCAGCGTCAAGGGTGAATTTTTCTCTAGTCCAATCACAAGAAGCCCCAAGTTTTTTTAACTGATTATACATAATTTTTTTATTATTCTGAGTAAATTTAAGACACTGACGGTAAAATTTACTTCGACCCAGATCAAACCTATTTTTTCCTTTAGCGGCTAATTTTCTTTCGAAAACTACTTGGGTTAAAATGCCAGCATGATCAGCACCTGGTAACCAAAGAGAAGCGTCGCCTTTCATTCGGTGATAGCGAATCAGAATGTCTTCTAAGGCCACAAACATGGCGTGGCCAATATGCAGGGGAGCATTAGCGTTAGGAGGAGGCATAATAATAGTGAAGGGCTGCTGTTTTTTATTTCTCTTAGAAGTGAATGCTTTTGTTTTTTCCCAGAGTTGGTAGGTTCTAGTCTCAAACTCTTGGGGTTTATACCGTTTATCCATTACAGCTTTATATTTTACCTTAAAAGGCCTTATTTTCCAAATTTTTATCCTGTTAACTATGATAAAATTAGTTTATGCCGGTAAAGGTTTTAAGGGTGGGGCAATTATCAACCAATTGTTATTTATTCTATGGCGGGGAATCGAGAGAGTGTTTTATCATTGACCCGGGAGACGACGCTGATTTTATTATTAATAAGATTAAAGATTTGGATTTAAAACCTAAAGCTATCTTAGCCACCCACGGACATTTTGATCATGTTTTAGCCGTAACAGAATTAAAACTAGCTTTCAAGGTCCCTTTTTATCTCAGTGTCAGGGATGCGAAAATATTAAAAAGAGCTCAGTCAACCGCTAATTTTTTTACTGGTCTAAAGGTTGACCCGGTGGTGATGCCAGATAAATTATTAAAAGAAGGAGAGATTTTAAAAATAGGGGAATTTCTGCCAGCTGGCGGATTAAAAATTCTCGAAACTCCTGGGCATACTCCGGGCAGCCTTTCCTTTTATTGCCAAAAAGAAAATTTAGTTTTTGTGGGCGACTTGATTTTTGCTGGTGGGGGATACGGAAGGACAGATCTCAAAGGAGGGGATTTTGAGCAACTGCAAAAGTCAATTAAAAAGATTTTATCTCTTCCCAAGTCAACCATTATTTACTCTGGCCACGGTAATCCAACCACAGTTAAAAAAGAGCAAAATTAAAGACTTTTCATTAATTCTTCTGCTTGCTTTTTTAATTCTTCACTCTTCACCATTTCCATTTCTGTTATAAAATCCAAGAGCAAGATAGAAGCCTCGTCTTTATCTTTGGAGCTTAAAACATAAAGTCTTAGGAGAGCAAGGTGGAACTGATTTCTTAGTGGGTCATTTTCCAGCTGCAACCAGAGTTGTTGGGAGAAAGGAGTTTTTAAAAGTTTTAAAGCCGAGTCTTTTTGGCCGGAATCAAGATATTTTTCTGCCTGACCAACTAAATTTTTAAGATAGCTTTCCAGCTCCTGCTGATAAGCTTGAAAATCTTTATCATTTTGCCAAGCACTTTCAGTGGCAAATTTGCTTTGTTCAAAGTGAACATCATTGATTTTATAAGTCGGTGTGGGTTTAGTCACTAATTCAATCTGATCAGGCTTTTGAGGTAGATTATTTTTTACCACCCAATTGAGGATGGAATCGGCTGTTTCAAAATCCAAACTGTCAGTGTCCACCATTTTAAAAGCTAGTTTTTTAATTGTTTTTGGCAAACTTGCCACTTGGTGAGTATGATTGAGAATCATGTCTTTAATAAAAAGAGCCTGGTTGTGACTTCTTTGGTTATCACCCCAGTAATAACTTTTCCGATCTCTTAAAAATTGGAGTGTAGGCGTGGTAGGGATGTTCAAAATACGCAAAACCCCCAGAGCTTGAGAAAAATTTATTTTTATTATATGGTCGGGATGAAGATTGGTAATTCGGATTATTTCCGCCACCGCGTAATCGATACCCTTGATATGACAAGAATTACCCAGATAAGCGCTGGGGGTAGCCACATTTTCTAAATCAACATGAATGCCCCGAGGCACAGAAGTAATGATAATTTTCTCCTCTGGAGGAGAAAAAGTCACAAGATGGATGGCATCACATCTAGGCCTTTGGTCACCCCGCCTACTATCCAGTCCCAGAAGTAAGATAGTCAGAGGCTGTTCCAATAGATCAAGCTTTTCTTCAGGTGGGTTTAAACTTGTTTGGGCTAAGATGGCTTCAATTGCTTTTGTTTGCTTGAGATTTGACCTAAGATATAGGTAGAGAATTGAGGTTAAAAAGAAAATAAGCCCCAAAAGAAGAAGCTTCACATAAACAGGATGGCGCTTCAGATAAGCTAATTTTTGCTTCAAAGACATAAACTTAAAAATTATTCTAGGGAGTCCAGCTTGTTTATGCAAGTTTTGGTAGGGGAAATGATTTGATTTAAATGGTTTGCTGGTATAATAAAAATTACTAAAGTATACCAGACATCAATATGGACAATATTAATTTTGCAAAGATTTACTCTGTTTCTAAACTAAAGCGTTTTGAAGAATGCCCCAAAGCTTTTCATTTTGAATATCTTGACCCGATTTACTCCCAAATGAAAACTCAACTCAAAAGAGATCCAGCCAATATTTGGCCTTTTCAGATTATTGGTCGTTCAGTTCATGATGCCATTACTTTATTTTTACATTTACCTATAGATAAACAGAACTTAGAAAACTTAAAAGAACAGCTTAAATTAACCTGGCGGTCAGAAGTAATGGCTAATAAATTGCCGCCTTTAGGCAAATGGGGAGGTTTTAAAGCCCTAGAAGAAGAAAGGGAAAATTATCAATCCGCCCTACAAATGCTGATTAATTTTAATAAAGTTTTTGACAAAGAAATACCGATTAATTATTTACCCACTAAAGATTTAAAAAATTCAATTGAAGATTATAAAAAGCTAGTTAAACCAATTAGTAATGATTATGATGTTTCTGGGAAGTTTGATCTGATTTTAGATGAAGATAATAGTTTGACCATCGTTGATTTCAAAACCAGCAAAAGAGAAGATTTTGATGACTTTCAATTGCAGTTTTATAAACTTCTGGCAGAACTAAATTTTAATTTACCAGTTAACAAGGCTAGTTTTTATTTTTTGGTTACGGGCAATATTAAAGAATTTGATTTAGCCAAAAAAGAAACAGACGAAATAAAAACGATGATTTTAACCAAGATTGCCAAGATTCAAAAAGAAAAAAAGTGGTCGCCTAAACCAAGCAAGCTTTGTCAATACTGCTTATTTAGAACTTTTTGCCCGGCTAAAAAAGAAGTGGCTAAATTTATTCAGGAGCCGATTAAAGAAAACCTTAACGAAGATTTACCCTTTTAAGCTTGAACTTCAAAACCGAGTCAGTTTTGACGATTTTAGTTGTTTCCAGATTTTGAGAGGAAATTTTAATTATATGAGGGTAAGAAACAATGCCTGGTTGTTTTTGGATTTCTAAAAGATATCCAACAGGAGCAATTCGGTTAATATTTGCCTTTTTTTCGTATTTAATTTCTATTTGAATTTCTGATAGGGGAGGGACTTCAACAAAAAAGCCAATTGATTTAATTTTTTTATCTTTATATTCTTTTATCTCAATTCTATTTTGTAAAAGTTGACCATTAATTTTAATTTCGATATTTTCCGCTTCTAAAGGAACTAAAACCCGCAAAAAGTTTTCATATAATCCGCCCCAAAAATCTTCATAATTTGGTCTTTCCTGAAAACTTTGGTTAAAATAATCAATGGTTATTTTATTTTTTAAAACATTATTTTCAAAATTTAACTCCTGATCAACTTGTCTTTGTATATAAAGATTGGCTTTATTTGAGCCTAAATTGGTATCAACAATATATAGATAGTCAGCAATATATTTATCTGAATCTTGGAACTTTCTTTTTAAACCACCGTCCCAATTTTGGTCGGTAACATATTGTTGTAAACCAGGATTACCAAAGTTAAAAAGAATTTGTTTTTCAGCCAGGTTGTTCTTCAATGCTTTAATTAATTGAAGGAGCTGGATAAAATTAGCATTTTTAATTTTAAACATTAATTGATTATTTAGGGCAGTTAAAAAATCTTTTTTTTGCCTAGAACCAGGAAAAAAATCTCTTTCTGTGTGTTTTTGGGTAATTTGATAAAAATCATCAGCCTTAATTGGTTGATTATAATCAGTTAAAATAATTGGTTCAAAAATTTTAACGATGTCTTTAATCACCAAAAAATTTAGGGCCATGATCCCATCTGTTTTTTCCTCGCCGCCTTTTTCAAAAAACCAGTTAATAGTTTCAACCGCCGTAGGAAAATCCGGTTCCCAATTACTATCTCTTAATTTCCAAAAACCTTGTTGAAAAGCAGTTTGAATAGGCCAAGGCGGTTCTACATGAGTAGTTAACTGGCCATCAGGGACATAAATATCCTCAACCAAAAACTCAACCAAACCCGCCTTCTCAAATTTTAGTTTTGCATAAGAACCCATAAAACCGCCGCTAGGCCTGAGCTCATAATTATTTTGGAGCAAAACTAAATAAGTCCTATTTTCATTTTGACCCACAAAATCAGCTAAAAGCTGATTAAAATTCCTTAAAAAAGGAGTTAATTTTTTCCAGCAATTAAAATTTTTGGCAAATTTTTGAGGTTGATTATTGATGATTGAAGAAAATGAATTTTTGCCGACGGTAAAAATAAAAGCTAAATAGCTGATGAGCAATAAAAAGAACAAAGCGGTTAGGCTAAAAATGATAATTCTTTTGTTATTCTTCTTCTTTTTTTTCATAAATCACCGCTTTTTGATCGCGGTAAATTTCTTGCCAAAGATATTGATTTGGATTATTTTTAAGCTCCAAATCTAAAAAAGTACCCTGAGCAATAAAGAGGTAATTTATTTTATATTTTTCTAAGATTTTCTGCCAGTCGGGTTGAGCTTGGATAATCTCTAGATAAAGGGTATAAGGGCTTTTTCCTGAATCAGTCGGCCAGGCCGGCATGCGGCCATCCACAAAAAATAATGAATCCTTAAGTTGCCATTCTAAAAATCCACCCCATTCATAAGCGTTATAAAAATTACCTTTGATTTTATTTTGTTGAACAAACTCGACTGCTTGGCAAGGAAAAGGAAAACTTTTTCTAGCCTGGCAATAATTTGACCAACTGCTATTAATTATAATTGTTTTGGGTAGTTGAATAAAAAATCCCCAAGCAAAAGTCAAAATGATTAAGGCCCTGTTAAAGCTTAAAAAATTTAAATTTTGATGCCATTTTTTGAACCAAGAAGAACCAAACATAATCAGCGAGCTGATTAAAAAGAAAAAAGGAACGTTTCTTCTGGCAGTTAAACTAAGATAAAAAAAAGGAAAAATAGAAATAAACAAAAGCCATTGCCAAAAACTTTTCTTTTTTTCTCGAGCAATCAATAAGATGCTAGGAAGAAAAAAAACAATAATTAATAGTGAAATTAGAGACATTGGCGGAAGCCATTCAGTAATGACTTTTTTCATAGAGACTTTTAAAGGAAGACAAGTTTCCCACCAAACCTTAAAACCAAAAGGGTTAATCAAAGTAGTGGCAAGAGAAAATAGAAAAACTAAGAGCGATTTTATGAAAGACTTAAAGTTGGTCTTTCTGCTGAACAGTTTAACCAATTGAAGTAATAAATAAAGGGCAAAGATGATTAAGCCCAAAATAAATCCGCCATGAAAATTAGTCCAAAATAGAAAAACTAAGGGTAAAAATAAAATTTTGTTAGCCTTGAGCAAATAAAAAACCAGAATAGTGCCTAAAAAAGAAAATAGCTGGGCCCGCCAACCAAGACTAAATACAGGTAGAGAAAAAAGACTGATTAATAAAAATGAACTTACAGTTTGATAGAGATTTTTTTCTAAGATTAAATAGATTAAATAAAAACTGCTGAGCAATATTAAGGCATAGAAAAAACTTAGACCGTAAAATTTAAAAAATCTAAATATTAAAGCAGTTAAGATTTGATAGAAAGTGTAGGACTGAGGCCAGTAATGATCAAAAAGCAGAATCGTTAATTTATTTTTAAGCAATAATTTGCCTGTTTCTAAAAAATAGTCACCAGCTCTTAGGTGCCAGCCTAAATCAGTATCAATGGCGGGAAGAAAAAAAATTAAGAAAACAGAAGTAAGGAAAAGCCACAACCAAAATTTTTCTGGAAAGCCTTTATGCTTCATTGTTTGGTTCCGCGCAAAAAGACTGCCTGCCAAGGTTGGTAATTGGAATAAAAAGTTTTTTCTTGGAGAACCTCGTTGCCGCGGATTACTTTCCAATCAAAAGCTGTTTTTGCCCCCCAAGCAGCCCAATCAATTTGTTTGACTGTTCCGACTGGCAAAGTCGGGTCGTCCTGATATAAATCAGGCGGCGGCGGGACTTGATCCCAAATGCGCGAAGGAGAAATATAGGCCTGGCGGCCGTCACTAGTACCGTAAAAGGTATAGGTGGCCTTCATGTTAACTGGGTCAATATCAGTTTGAATTAAAATATGGCCAGGAGTGTCATTTTTAAATTTCAAATCAGGTGAGGGAGCAAAAACAGTGGCATCAACCCCAACTTGATAGTTTTGTTCATAATAAGAAACACGGTAGGCATGGGCCCGGCGTTCAATCACCGGCAGACCCGCATTTAAAATCGCTCGGAAAAGAGTGGTGGAAACTTGACAGACACCGCCACCATCACCCAAAACTGTTCTTCCCTCCTTAATAATCCAGGCTTTTTGATAACCTGTTTGCTCCGAAACATCACCCAAAGCATTATTTAAAGAAAAAATTTCTCCTGGAGCAACAAGAAGGCCATTAATACTGGTACTAGCTAATTTAATATTATGGAGACGGGAAGTAATTGAGCCGCGGAACCAAGATTCTCCTCTACCGATGAGCTCTTTGATACCTAAAGCATTAACCTCTTCATTGGCAATTTTAGGTTCAGTCAGCTGAACGGACAAATCAATATTAATCTTGGTGGCTTCGGTCTTTTCCAAACTTTCCAAAGCTTGACCAATTGAGTCTTGAGTTTGTTGCCGATTTAGAGTTTGACCCTCCTTAGCGGGTTTAAATTCGATTACTCGACCATTAGAAAATTTAAATAAAGCATTTTGCGGCGGTCGATCAACCGACAAAGACAGCTGGGCGCTAAAGCTGGCAATTTTCTCTTGGTCATATTCATCAGAAAAACTTAAAAAGTTAATTAACTCTGCTTGCTCTAACTGCCAGGAGCTTTTTTGGTAAGAAAGATTGATGGTTTTTCCTAATAATTTTTCTGCCCTATTCTTAACCACTTCTATCTGTTCTTGACTAATATCAGGTAAAAGTTGCTTCATGGGAAGTTCAATCACTGGTTCAGATAAATTACTTAGCTTCTGGTCTAATTCTTGTTTTAATTTTTCTGTTTCCAGTTGTTTTCCAGATTCTCCTTTTTGGATTTTAACTAAGGTTTGATTATTTTCTTCTTCAAATTGGATAGAAGGAGGAATCGCCGGGGTGTTAACTTGGGCGCTGATGGTGGCGATGACTGTTTCTAAAAGGCCTTGGTGGATTTGATAATCAAACTTAAGATTAACTCCTCTAACCAAACTATAACCTTGTTGGCAAAGATTCTTTATGAGATTGCTAGACCGGCCAATACCAAAGGCTTTTTCCACTGTTTTATAGGGTAAGTATTTAAAATTTAAATTGGCGAGTTTTACTTTCCAGCTTTGGTCTTCAAAATTAAATTGTAAAATCTCTTTTTGTTCTAAAGTAGTTTTTTTTAAAATTTCTTCTGCTTGAACTTTTGTTTTTCCTCCTAAGTCAAGATTGAGTGTTTTTACTCCGGGATAAATTTTCTTAAAAAAAACTACTTCAAAAATAGAGATTAACAAGAGGGTGAGTAATAAAAAGATAAGAAAAATAGTCAAGCCAACTTGCAACCACTTGGGAAGTTTTTGTATGATAGTTTTAGATTGTTTTCGTCCAGTGGATTTTTTAGAACTTTTTTTCATAATTTTAAAATATCATGGAAAGCCAGTCCGATTCAAATCAAATTTCAGCTTTACCAGGTGTTACTGACCAACAAGGGTCATCCGTGACAGGTCAGCCAGTCCCTCCCTGGGTTTCCGCTTCGGCTCAAACTACTCCATCAGCACCGCCGTCTCAGCCATCTCAGCCGCCAGTTACGCCGAAAGAATCACCCAGTCCTCCAGCAGCAGTAAAAAAATCGCCTTTTGCCAAACTAATTCCTTTACTTTTATTGCTGGTTCTAATAGGAGGTATATTTTTATTGATTACCAGGGTAGTTTTGCCTTCTATCAACCAAAATAAAGAAGATGAATCTACCGATTTAAAAGAGAGCATCACTTTAACCTATTGGGGCTTATGGGAGTCAAAAGAAATAATACAGCCCTTAATAGATAAGTATCAAGAACTGAATCCTCAAATAAAAATTGACTATGTGCAGCAGTCTTACAGAGACTACCGGGAGAGGCTCCAGTCTGCTTTAGCCAAAGGAGAGGGACCAGATATTTTCCGCTATCACATCACCTGGATACCGATGTTAAAAAACGAATTAAGTCCTGCTCCCAAGACAGTTTCTTCCCAAATTAAATTGGAAGAGAATTTTTACCCAGTAGCAAAAGAACAACTGCAAATAGGAGACCAGATTTTTGGAGTACCTTTAGGTTTTGATGATTTAGTTTTGTATTATAATGCCAAAATTTTAAAAGAGGCAGGTAAAACTTTTCCCAACACTTGGGATGAATTACAACGAACAGCTAAAGAACTTTGCGTCGCTGATACCAAGGACAAAGAGTGTAAACCGGGGGTTAAAATTAAGGTGGCGGGAGTAGCTTTGGGAACAGCTGATAACGTTGACCACTTTTCTGATATTTTAGGCTTGATGATGTTGCAAAATGGAGTGGATTTAAAAAATCCTACCGGTAATTTAGCTGAAGATGCCTTAAAATTCTATACTCTATTTTACAGTCGAGACAGAGTTTGGGATGAAACCTTTCCTAATTCTGTTTATGCTTTTGCTCAGGAAAAAGTAGCCATCATTTTTGCTCCTTCTTGGCGGAGCCATGAGATTAAACAGATTAATCCTGATCTTGAGTTTGCCACCGCCGCCATGCCTCAATTGCCTGGCACCCAAATAGCTTGGGCCAGTTTTTGGGTAGAAGGAGTTTCTAACCAAAACCAGCATAGTGCGGCGGCTTGGGATTTTTTACAATATCTTATTGATAAAGAAACTTTACAGACTTTTTACGCGCAAGCTAGTAAAATTAGGGTTTTTGGTGAACCTTATCCTTTAAAAGAGTTGGCTTCCCAGTTAGAAGATGACCCTATTGTTGGAGCCGTAGTTAAACAAGGAGAATATGCCCAAACTTGGTATATGTGTTCTGCCACTCATGACAATGGTATTAATGATAGAATCATCAAATATTTTGAGGATGCAGTCAATAGCGTTAACTCAGGTACTAGTGTATCAAAAGCTCTAGGAACCGCCAGCCAAGGAGTAAGTCAGGTTTTAACTCAATATGGAACTAAATGAACAAGCTTCAAAATTCTATCCTAAAGACTTTGGTTTATCATGATATTTTTGATTATCCACTAACGCAAAAAGAAATTTGGAAATTTCTTTTGCTAAATTCAAAATTCAAAATTCAAAATTATTTGGATGATTTAATTCGGAAACAAAAAGTTTTTATAAAGGATAACTTTTATTTTCTTCCAAACAGAGAGGAAATAATTGAGATAAGGCAAAAAAGAGAAAAATACAGCCAGGAGAAACTTAAAAAAGCCAAAAAACTGGCAAAACTTTTAAGATTTATTCCTTGGGTCAAAATGATTGGCATTACCGGCGCTTTAGCCATGAGTAACGCTTGCGAAGAAGATGACATTGACTTTCTCATTATTACTGATCAGGATAGACCTTGGTTAACCAGATTTTTAATGATAATTTTTCTGGAAATATTAGGGAAAAGAAGAAGGCCAAAGGCGAAAAAGGTTAAAGATATAAAAGACAAAATTTGTTTAAATATGTTTTTAGACGAAACGACCTTTCAACAAGCTCAGGCTAAAAAAAATCTTTTTACAGCTCATGAAATCTGCCAGATGAAACCAATATTTGATCGAAATAATAGTTACGAAAGATTTTTATGGACGAATAGGTGGGTAAAGAAATATCTTCCGAATGGAATTCAGAACCTAGAACCTAGAATAAAGAACCAAGGGATTATATCAAAATCTTCAAGAAGACCTGAGTCCAAGGCTCTAAGTTCGATGCTCTTGTTTCTAGAAAAATTAGCTTACCAATTACAATTAAAATATATGAAATCAAAAAGGACTAGCGAGGATATTTCCCCGCATTTTGCTTTTTTTCATCCCGGGAATCAGGCTTCATTAATCCTTAAAAGATATAAACAAAAGTTGAAGCAAACCAAACAATTGTATTAATATAATAATACAACAATGAAAGAAGCCAATTCAAGTTTGTTTAAAAGACTGAAAAGTCAAAAAGTCCAATGCTTAACCTGTCAGCGTTACTGTCAAATTAGTGATGGTCAGGTTGGCTTTTGCCAAACAAGGCTCAATGGTGTAATTAAAAATTACACCATAAATCAAAAAGGCCAGCTTTATGCTCTAACTTATGGAATTTTGAACGGCATTCAAATTGATCCGATTGAAAAAAAACCTTTATACCACTTTTATCCTGGAACTCAAGTTTTATCTATTGGTTCTTATGGTTGTAATTACCGTTGCAAGCAGTGTTTGAATAGCCATTGTTCTTGGGGTGGACCTGCAAAAACGATTTTGCAGGAGTTAATAAGTTCATCAAGTTCATCAAGTTCGAAAGTTAACTATACTAGTCCAGAAGAAATAGTTAAGCTGGCGCTTCAAAAAAATATTCCCGGCATTGCTTTTACTTATAATGAACCTTCAATTTGGCCAGAATATGTATTTAATTGCGCTAAACTGGCTAAAAAGAAAGGCTTATATACAGTTTTTGTCACCAATGGTTCTTGGTCTCAAGAATGCTTAGAATTTTTAGCGCCGGTGATTGACGCGACCAACATTGATATTAAGGGATTTTACCCCCAGACCTATGCTAAAATGGGAGCTTTTTTTGGTCAAATTTTAGCCATGACAGAATTAGTGGTTAAAAAATATAAAATCTTTACAGAATTAACCACCTTAGTAATCCCGACCATTAATGATTCGGAGAAAGAATTAAAAGAGATAGCCAATTGGGTGGTTAAAAAACTTGGGTCGGAGATTCCTTGGCATTTATCTCGTTTTGATCCGGGTTTAGCCCCTGATAAAGATTTCCAGAAATTACCAGATACACCGATGAAAACTTTGCAAAAAGCCTACGAGATTGGAAAAAAAGCAGGTCTAAAGCATGTTTATGTTTGGGCGCCACCCAAAAAATGGGGTGAGGAATTATTTGCTGTGGGCGATACTTATTGCCCTAAATGTAATAAATTAGTCATTAGAAGAACTGCTTGGCAACCAGAGATAGTGGGAGTGGACCTGTCTCGCCAAAAGGCGGGTAAAAACAAGTGTAAATTTTGCGGAAAAAAATTGAATTTGAAATTATGATGACAGTTTGCTGAGGTCGACCGATCCCGCTAGCGGGACTAGTCTCCCCGCAAACCTTACTTAATTAGTGAAATTGAGACGCCTTCTTTACTTAAGGAGGGAGGTGAAGAGAAAATGGTTGACCTGACTGGTAAAAAAATATTAATGGTGCTGGCGCCTAAAGATTTTCGTGATGAAGAATTTTTGAAACCAAAACAAGTTTTTGAAAATAGTGGCGCAGAAGTGAAGGTTGCCTCTAAAGGAGTAAGTGAGACAAACGGCACCCTAGGAGCAAAAGTTAAAGTTGATCTTGATTTAGCTGAGGTTAAAGTTGAAGATTATGAAGCGATTGTCTTTGTTGGTGGTCCTGGCTCCTCGGTTTATTTCTATGACCAAGGGGTTTTAAATTTGGCTAAAGAGGTCGTGGCTCAAGATAAAGTCATTGCGGCCATTTGTATTGCCCCCTCGATTTTAGCTGATGCCGGCTTACTTGAAGACAAAAAAGCGACTGCCTTTTCCTCAGAAGAGAGCAATCTGAAAAGCAAAGGTGCCACTTATGTTAATGAAGGAGTGGTAGTTGATGGTAAAATTGTTACCGCTCAAGGACCTCAAGTAGCTAAGGAGTTTGGTGAGAAGATTGTGGAAGTTTTAACTATTTAGAGCAGCTTGCTTGACATTAATTTATTCTTCTGTTAATAGTAGATTTATTAAAGGATGATTTTTATGCTCGAGGTTTGGTATTTATTAAAGATTTTTAGGAATTTTAATTAAAAGCGCTGTAAAGAGCGCTTTTTTAATCTAAAATATGGTTAAGGGGAATATTTATGATAATTGACGGCAAGAAACTAGCTTTGGGAAATCAAGTAATTATTAACCCAATTGGTGTAAAATACCAATAAATCAATAATTTTAAAAGGTGGTGATTCAAAATGGAAGAACTTGGCGGAAATCCTGTAGTAGTAGTTCATACGGGAGAAGTAGTATTTGATAGACGTAATCCCGTTGGTGGTCTCACTGAAGAAGAACTCACGAGTAGATTAAGTAAAGCTCTCACTGATATCCAAGAATCAGGACGAACAGTAGCAAGTTGTTTTGAAAGTCAAATAACTATCGACTCAGGGGATTACGGACCAGGACATGAACGAGTAATTGTAGTTGCCTGTGGAGAAGCTAAATAGAAAATAAGACAATAAAAATTTATGAAAAACTACATTCCTTAATTCTATGAACATCTTGAAAACCATCAATTTAACTGGTTTTGGGAAAAAATATCAAGGCAAAGTCAGAGATTACTATATTAAAGATAATAAAAGAATTTTAATTACTACTGATCGGATTTCTTCTTTTGATCGGATTTTAGGTTGCATTCCTCATAAAGGCCAGGTTTTAAATCAATTGTCTGCTTTTTGGTTTGAAAAAACAAAGGACATTGTTGCTAATCATATGATTGATATTCCTGATCCCAATGTCATGATTTGCAAAGATTGCCAGCCCTATCCAATTGAAGTTGTTGTCCGCGGCTATATCACCGGCGTGACTATTACCTCTCTTTGGTATAACTATTCGCAGGGGAAAAGAGAAATTTACGGTCTTAAATTTCCTGAGGGATTAAAAAAGAACCAAAAACTACCCCAGCCAGTAATTACTCCTACCACTCGGGGTACTGGCCCGGGAGGCCATGATGAAAAAATTTCCAGAGAAGAAATCCTTCAAAGAAAGATTGTTCCTAAAAAGGTGTATGAACAGATGGAAAAAGCCGCTTTAGCTTTATTTAAAAGAGGTCAGCGAATTGCTAAAAAAGGTGGCCTTATTTTAGTTGATACTAAATATGAGTTTGGTGATCATCATGGTCGGCTTACTTTAATTGACGAAGTCCATACTCCAGACTCTTCCCGCTTTTGGATTGCCGAAAGTTATAAAAAGAGATTTAATAAAGGTCTAGAGCCAGAAAATTTTGATAAAGAGTTTTTCCGCCTTTGGTATGCTAAGCGGGACTATCGGGGCGATGGTAAGGTTCCTCGGATGCCTGATTATTATCGTTATCAGGTAAGCCGTCGTTACCGTCAACTTTATGAAAAAATTACTGGCAAGAAATTTAAGCCGGAAAGAGACAATATTATAGAAAGAATTAAATCAAATCTTTCCATTCCTTTAAGCCAAGTGGTGATTATTGCTGGTAGTCAAAAAGATAAAAAATTTGTGAGGAAAATAGAAGGATTTTTAAAAGAAAAGAAGCTTAAGTTCAAAAGTTTCTATGCCTCAGCCCATAAACAGCCCAAGAAAATTCTAGAAATAATTGATGGGTATAAAAAACTCGGCAAAAAAGTGGTTTTTATCACTGTTGCCGGTCGATCCAATGCTTTATCAGGTTTTGTGGCAGCTAATAGTTCTTTTCCAGTAATCGCCTGCCCACCTTTTAAGGATAAACTTGATTATTTAGTTAATGTCCATTCTAGTTTACAAATGCCTTCAAAAGTTCCGGTTATGACTGTTATTGATCCGGGTAACGCTGTTTTAGCGGTACAGAGAATTTTCCTGATTAATGAAAAAAATTAATTTCCAGTTTCAACAACCTTGTAAACTTCGTTATGGAGAAAACCCTCATCAAAAAGCCTGGGTTTGGCAGGCAAAAACTTCTGACTCTTTAGCCCTGTTTAAATTTAAACAAATTCAGGGAAAGGAATTGTCTTTTAATAACTTTTTGGATATTAATGCTGCAGTTAAGGCAATTAGCTTCATTGGTCAAAAAAAACCTAGCTGCATCGTGATTAAACATACCAATCCTTGCGGTGCCAGTAGGCATAAAGATATAAAAAAGGCTTTTTTCAAGGCTTGGCAGGGAGATAGTTTGGCTGCTTTTGGCAGTATTATTGCGGTGAATCGAGCGGTAAGCGAACAGTTGGCAAAAATAATGCTGTCTGAGAATAGATTTTTTGAAGTTTTACTTTGTCCTAAGATTAACTTTGCAGCTAGAAAATTTTTTCAAACCAAACCAAACCTAAGGGTTTTGACTAATCCCGGTTTGGCCAAACCCAAATTGGTTAAAAGTTTGGATTTTAGACAAATTAGAGGCGGATTGCTAGTTCAGGAGGCAGATATTTATCAGCTGAAAAATCAAGATTTAAAAATAGTCACCAGAAAAAAACCCACTAGAAAGCAATTGACTGATTTAAAATTTGCTTGGAAAATTGCTCAGGTTTCTAAGGCCAATAGTATTGTTTTGGCCAAAAACCAACAGTTAATCTCAAGCGGCGTGGGCCAGCAAGATCGTTTGCGTTGCTGTCAGCTGGCTGCAGCTAAAGCAGGCCAGCGGAGTAAAAATACGGTGGTTGCTTCTGATGCATTTTTCCCCTTTAAGGATGGGCCAGAGACTTTAATTAAAGCAGGAGTAAAAGCCATCATTCAGCCGGGCGGTTCTATTAGAGACCAAGAAACAATTGATTTATGCAATCGGCAAAATATCCCCATGGTTTTTACGGGCATTCGTTGTTTTTATCATTAAAATGACCAAGAAAGAACCATTAAGAGTTTTGATCAGTGTTTTTGACAAAACTGGACTCAGAGGGTTGGTGAGGCAATTAAGCCGGCTTTTTATCCTGGAAATTGTTTCTACCGGCGGCACTGCCAGATATTTAGCCAAGGCCGGTTTTTTAGTCAAACCAGTAGAAAAAGTTACTCGATTTGAGGAAATTTTAGGTGGTCGAGTAAAAACCTTACATCCTAAAATCTTTGGCGGAATTTTAGCTGATAAAAAGAACAAGAATCATTTACAAGAATTAGCCAAACATAAGCTTAAATCTTTTGATATGGTGGTGGTTAATCTCTATCCTTTTGCAAAAACCATTAAAAATAAAAAAGCAACTTTAAAGCAGGCGATTGAGCAAATTGATATTGGCGGAGTGGCTCTTTTAAGAGCCGCAGCCAAAAATTTTGAGTCAGTCATTCCTATCTGTCAGATTAAGGATTATGATTCAGTTGTCAAAAAATTAAGACAAAAAAATAGATTGTCTTTAAAAGAACGAAAAGAATATGCTCAAAAGGTTTTTCAGTTGACCAGCCAATATGATCAATTAATTGCTCAGTTTTTGTCTTCTTAAAGTTTTTGCTTTGTTATTCCCCGAAATGTTAAAATACTCTTGATGGAAAAGCAGGTTTTAGAAATTAGAGTGCCTAAAGATAGCGAGGAGACTCCTGAGGCGGCCGTGGCCTTGTTTGCGGCTTTATCAAACATCCAGTCTTCTTTTTGGCGAAGACTTTTAGGTAAAGAAGAATGTGTTACTTTTGAATTGGGTCTTTTTAAGCAAACCATTCATTTTTACAGTGTGGTGAGCACCGATTTTGAGCCATATTTTATTTCCCAGCTGACGGCTCAATATCCTAAAGCTATTATCTCTCGGGTAAAAGATTATCTTTCGGATTGGCCATGGGAAAAGTCAGATTTTGGCCAGTTAGTTTTAAGCAAAGCTTATTATTATCCTTTAAAAACATATAAAGATTTCCAAGATGTTGATCCCTTATCTTCATTATTAGGGACATTGGCCAAAGCTGGTCCAGATGATAAAGCCTTGCTGCAGTTATCAATTAGCCCTGCTGGTTCAGGTTATGCTGCTTCAGCGAGAAAAATCTTAGATCAAGGCGTGCCCACTCCTGACGGCGAGCACAATCGCTCTCACCCTCAAGCTAGATTATTTGAGCAAAAAATTACTCAGAAAGCTTTTAAATCCAGTTTAAAATTATTAACTATTTCCGTAGATAAAAATGCCAGCAGTTCTTTTTTAAACCACTTGGCTGGTTCTTTTGGTAATTTAACTTCGGGCGAAGGCAATAGTTTAGGTCTAAAAAAACCTAGAGCCAAAAAGAAATTTTTACAAACTATTCTTAACCGTCAATTTAAATATGTGCCTCGTTATCAATTTTTAAACATTGAGGAGTTAGCGACCATTTTTCATCTTCCTAATGAAACTTTAAGTAAAATTAAAAACATTTCTTGGGGCGGTACAATGGCTGGCGAACCGCCGGAAAACCTGCCCATTGCCGTGGGATTAGATGAGGCCGAGAAAAAAGAGATTAATTTTTTTGCTAAAACCGAGTTTAAAAACCAAATGGCTAATTTTGGCATTAAAAGGCCGGATAGAAGAAAACACATTTATATTATTGGCAAAACCGGCACGGGGAAATCAACCTTAATTGCCAACATGGTTATTAATGATATCAGGAATAAAGAGGGAGTGGCCGTGATTGACCCTCATGGAGATTTATGCGAAATTTTATTAGACTATATTCCCTCATACAGGCTAAATGATGTTTGTTTTTTAGACCCTTCAGATACCAAACATCCTTTTCGTTTAAATCCCCTAGAAGTGAAAGAAAAAGAACACGCAGAACTAGTCGCTTCCGGCATTGTGGCCATTTTTTACAAGCTTTATTCTTATTCTTGGGGACCGAGGCTGGAATATATTTTGCGCAACACCATTTTAACTTTGGTGAACCGGCCAGGCAGTACTTTGGTTGATGTGCCTAAGATATTGGCTGATGATGCTTTTCGTCAAAAAGTCGTGGAAAAATATTGTTCAGGCGCTTTGAAAAACTTTTGGCTTAATGAATACAACAAAATGTCTGACAAACTTCGTTCCGAGGCGATTTCACCAATTATGAATAAAGTCGGGCAATTTGTCACCTCCCCGATGATCAGAGGAATTATTGGTCATCCTCATTCCACGATTGATTTAGAAGAATTTATGAATCAAGGCAAGATTTTGATTTGTAATTTTTCCCAGGGCAAATTAGGCGAGGACAATGCCGCCCTACTGGGGGCGATGTTTATTACTAAAATGCAGCTGGCGTCAATGAACCGGGTTAAAGTGAAAGAAGCAGAAAGAAAAGATTTTTATTTATACGTAGACGAGTTCCAAAGTTTTGCCACGAACTCTTTTGTTAAAATTTTATCTGAGGCCAGAAAATATCGGCTCGATATTTGTGTGGCTAACCAATATATTGGTCAGTTGACAGAAGAAATTCAAAAAGCTATTTTCGGCAACACCGGCACTTTAATCTCTTTTTTGGTTGGCGCCCAAGATGCTTATTTTTTATCGCGTGAATTTGGCAAAGAATATGAAGAAGATGACTTGGTTAAGCTAGGCAACTTCCAGAGTATTATTAAGTTGGCGATTGATAACCTCACCTCCACTCCCTTTTATGCTTTAACTCTGCCCCTGCCTAAATGCCGGAATAAAAACAGAGAAAAAGTCTTGAAATTATCAAGAGAAAGATATACTAAACCTAAAAAAGACTCAAAGTGAAAACAAATTTCGATCAGAGCTCATTGTCTGCTCTTTCTCCTTTAGACGGCCGTTATTTACCTGAAACCATTGAATTAAGAGAATATTTTTCCGAAGCAGCCCTGATTAAATACAGGATTTTAGTGGAAGTGCTTTATTTAATTGAATTAGTGAATTTTTTAAAAGTATCTAAAATCAGTCAAGAGCAGAAAAATAGGCTTTTGAACTGGGTGAAGAATTTAAATGCCAAAGATTTTAAAAAAGTAAAGAAAATTGAACTAGAAATTCATCATGATGTTAAAGCAGTAGAATATTTTATCAAGCTTAATTTAAAAAAATTAGGTTTGGTTCATTTATCTTCTTGGGTACATTGGGGACTGACAAGTAATGATATTAATAATTTATCTTTAAGTTTAATGGTTCAGGGAGCCAAAGATAAGATTTTAATTCCTCAACAACTTCAATTAATTAAATTATTAATAAAAACTGCTGAGCAATATAAAAAAATAGTCATGCCAGGTCGGACTCATGGTCAAATAGCGATTCCTACCACCTTGGGAAAAGAAATAATTAATTTTGCTTCTAAAGCCAGTTTTTTTTTAGAAAAAATAAAGAAGTTGAAGTTGGGAGGGAAACTAAATGGAGCTATCGGAAATTTTAATGCCCAAGTAAGAATTTATCCTCAGAAAAATTGGTTAAGTTTTAGTAGAAAATTTGTCCGCCAGTTAGGCTTGGAACCAGTAATTGTTACCACTCAGATTAACCCTCATTTAAGATTAATTTATCTTTTAGATTTACAAAGACAATTAAACAATGTTTGGTTAGATTTGGCTCGTGATTGTTGGTTATATATTAGCTATAACTATTTAGTGCAAAAAGTAGTTGGCAAAGAAGTCGGTTCTTCAACTATGCCCCATAAGGTTAATCCGATTAATTTTGAAAATGCTGAAGGCAATTTCGAAGTGGCCAACAGTTTATTAATGATGCTGGCCAATAAATTGCCTATTTCGCGGCTCCAGCGGGATTTATCTGACAGTACGGTCAAACGTAATTTAGGTTTATGTTTTGGCTATAGTTTATTGGCGATCAAAAGTTTAATTAAAGGAATGGAGAAAA
This sequence comes from uncultured Pseudomonadales bacterium, assembly GCA_964589815.1. GTDB lineage: Bacteria > Patescibacteriota > Microgenomatia > UBA1400 > UBA1400 > CAZPUR01. Next base: position 13,147 of record CAZPUR010000005.1, on the reverse strand, counting down.
TTGGGCCTAATAAAAAACTTTTGGTTCAGGAAATAGATCAACATCCAGAGATGTTAACCGAGGCCTTACAATTAGTTCTAAAAACTTGGGGGAAAGATAAGGCTTATGAAAAAATTAAAGATAAAACCAGGGGGAAAAAAGTAGATTGGCTAGAGTTGATAGATAATCTAGTTATTAATAAAAAGCAAAAAAATATTTTAAAAAGATGGCAAGTAAGGGATTACACTGGTCTGGCAGAAAAATTAACAAAATTAGAAATTAAAAAAATCAAAGCCCGAAACTAGCAGGGCAAGGGAGGATAAGATGAACCATACGGTTGTTTTAGGAACTCAATGGGGAGATGAAGGCAAGGGGAAGATGGTAGACACTTTGGCTAAGCAAAAAAAATTTAAGGCGGTGGTTCGTTATCAAGGCGGGAATAATGCTGGCCATACGGTGGTGGTCAAAGGTGAAAAACATGCCTTTCATTTACTGCCTTCGGGCATTCTTTATCCAGAGAAAACTTGTGTCATTGGTAATGGAGTAATTATTAATCCCCAGGTTTTATTAAAAGAAATCAAATTATTAGAATCTCGTTTAGGTGAAAAACATGCCCGACTGCTAATTTCTGATAAAGCCCATTTGATTATGCCTTGGCATATATTAAGAGACGGAATTGCCGGCGGCAGGATTGGCACTACCAGTCGAGGCATTGGCCCTACTTATATGGATTATATTGGTCGTTCTGGGATTAGAATGATGGATTTTGAGAACAAAAAAATATTTTCCCAAAGAGTGGTTCAAGAATTGGCCTGGAACAAAAAATTAATTAAATTAATGCTTGATTTTTATCGGATTCCTCAAAAGGAAAGAAAGAGTTTTGAATTAAGTCAAACTCTAAATGAAAAGAGAATCATTGACAGTTATTGGCGTGGGCTTAATCTTTTAAAAAAGAACCGTTTAATTGCTATTGGCGATGTTTCTTTATTTTTAAATCAGTTGGATAAGAGAGGCGATTCAATTTTATTTGAGGGCGCTCAAGCCACTCTTTTAGATATTGCTCATGGGACTTATCCTTTTGTAACTTCATCAAATCCAACCGTAGGAGGGTTATATATGGGCACTGGTTTTAGGCCGCGAAAATTAAAAGTTATTGGTGTAGTTAAAGCTTATACTACCCGAGTAGGTAAAGGTCCTTTCCCTACGGAGCTTTTTGATCAAGTGGGAGAAAAAATGAGAGAAGTTGGCTATGAATACGGCACCACTACCGGTAGGCCCAGGCGTTGCGGCTGGTTGGATTTAACTATTGTTAAATATGCCAAACTAATTAATGGTTTAGACAGTTTGGCGATTACCAAACTTGATGTTTTAACGGGGATAAATCCTTTAAAGATTGCCGTGGGCTATAAAATCAATCATAAAACCAGAGACATTTTTACAGTTAATTTGGAACAGTTGGCTAAAGCTAAAGTCGTTTATCAAAAAATTCCTGGTTGGAAACAAGATATTAGTCGGGTAAGACAGTTTGTCGATTTACCTAGGGAGACCCAAAATTATGTTAAGAAAATCGAAAACTTGACTAAACTCCCGATAGAACTAATTGGAGTTGGGCCTGATCGAAGACAAATAATTGCTAAAAGCTAAATACGAATAGATGCGAATGATGTATGCGAATTAACGCGAATGAGAAAAATAATTTCCTTACAAAAATTAAAAAAATTACTCACTACTCGCTGCCTTGGCCGCCCACCCGTCCACCCGCCACTCGCTACCGTATTAGCGACCGGTTGTTTTGATATTCTGCACCAAGGACATAAAGCTTTTTTAAAAGCCAGTAAAAAACAAGGAGAGCTTTTAATTATAGGTTTGGAGTCAGATAAAAGAGTGAGGCAATTAAAAGGTAAAGCAAGGCCAATTAATAATTGGCAGAAAAGGGCAGAAGCTTTAGTTAAACTTAAAGTTGTAGATTTTATTTTTTCTTTACCAGAAGATTTTAATGATCCAAAGGATCATTTAGCATTACTTCAATTAATTAAACCAAAGATTTTGGCGGTTTCGGAAAATACGCCTTTTTTAGAAAAAAAAAGAAAAATGATTAAAAAAATTAGGGGGAAACTTTTTGTTTTTCCTTTTAATCATAGATATTCAACCACTAAGCTTTTATCTTGAACCGAGCTCCTCGCCGTGAATCGAATTTATTCTGGTTCATGGTATTCTGGTTCAGGGCTTGACCACACAACAACTCCTTTCTGTAATCCGCCAGCTGGCGGAACAGATACGTCGTGTTCGTGGTTTGCGCCCTGAACCATGCGACGCCTGTCATCAGGCTTCATGCCTGACTGACAGGCAGCTTAGGTTCAGGGCTTGACAAACAAGCTCTTTATTTTTAAAATAGCACTTGCTATCATTAACTGATAGCATTTTTTCATCATTCAAAATTAAGGAGGCATTTTTATGACAGCATCGATTTCAAAACTTCAACCGACCGCCGGTTACATTTTATTAGAACCGGTCAAAGCTCAAAAGAAAACTGCTTCAGGCATTTATTTACCTGATTCTCATGATGAAAAACCCCAAGAAGCTAAAGTTCTGGCAGTGGGTCCAGATACTAAAAAAAGAACCGCTCCTTGTAAAAAAGGCAATTTAGTGATTTATAAAAAATGGGGCGGCGATGAAGTTAAATTGGGTATTGGTGAAAAAGAATATTTATTTGTTAAATTTGAAGATATATTAGCGATTCTTAGGAGGTAAATAAAAATGGCTAAACAATTGAAATACAATGATGATGCTAGGAAATCACTGGTAGCTGGAGTAAATAAAATTGCTCAAGCAGTGGGCACCACCCTTGGTCCTAAAGGCAGAAATGTAGCTTTAGACAAAAAATGGGGCGCGCCCAATGTCACTCATGATGGTGTGACCGTGGCTAAAGAAATTGAGCTAGAAGATCCTTTTGAGAATATGGGAGCTCAATTAACTAAAGAAGCAGCCGAGAAAACTTCGGATAAGGCTGGCGACGGCACTACTACCGCTACCGTTTTGACCTCAGAAATTGTTAATGCTGGTATGGCCGCTTTAGCCAAAGGGGCTGACCCGATGGCCATCCGCAAAGAACTAGAGAGCGGAGCCGAAGCCGTGATTAAAGAAATTAACAAAATGGCTAAGCCGGTCAAAACAGATGAAGTGATTGAGCAGATAGCTAATATTTCGGCTCAAGATACGGAAATCGGCTTAAAAATTGCCGAAGCCTTAAAAAAAGTTGGCCCCAATGGGGTAGTGACCGTAGAAGAAGGCAAAGGATTGGAAGTAACCATTGATTACAAAGAAGGAATGGAATTTGATAAAGGTTATGCTTCACCTTATTTTGTCACTGACGCCGACTCCATGGAAGCAGAAATCGAAGACCCTTATATTTTAATTACTGACCAGAAAATTTCTTCAGTGGCTGACTTTTTACCCTTTTTGGAAAATGTGGTTAAAGTTTCCAAAAATTTAGTCATTATTGCTGATGAAATTGAAGGCGAAGCTTTAGCTACTTTAGTGGTTAATAAATTAAGAGGCGCTTTTAAAGTTTTGGCGGTTCAAGCGCCTGGATTTGGCGACCGCCGCAAAGAAATGCTGGGAGATATTGCCATTTTGACTGGCGGCACGGTGATTTCCGAAGATACGGGCAGAAAATTAGATTCAGTCCAACCAGAAGACTGCGGCCAGGCAGACAAAGTTTGGGCGGATAAAGAAAACTGCCGTATTATTGGCGGCCAAGGTAATAAAAAAGCCATCCAGGCCAGGATTGCTTCAATTAAAAAAGAAATGGAAGTGAGTGATTCTGAATTTGATCAGGAAAAACTTGAAGAAAGACTGGCTAAATTAGCTGGCGGAGTAGCAATCATTGAGGTTGGGGCGGCCTCAGAAACAGAAATGGAAGAGAAAAAATCCCGGGTTAAAAATGCGGTGGCCGCTACCAAAGCCGCCATTGAAGAAGGCATTGTTCCTGGCGGCGGTATTGCTCTTTTAAGAGCGAGAGAAGTTTTAACCCAAAAAGGCGAATTTGAAACTAGCGGTTGGCAGATTTTATATACCGCTTTGACGGCGCCAGCAGTAGGGATTTTGTCTAATGCTACGCCCAACTGGAGTGAAGTTTTTCAAAAGTTAGTTCAAGAAAAAACCAAACTTTCTCAAGGTTATGACGTGGTTAAGAAAAAATACGGTGATATGCTTCAATTAGGAGTGATTGATCCGGTTAAAGTGGTTCGATTGGCCTTGGAAAACGCGGTTTCTGTCGCGGCCATGATTTTAACTACAGGGGCTTTGATCACTGATTTACCAGAAAAAGAAAATGCAGCTCCGGGAATGCCAGCTGGCGGTATGCCGGGCGGCATGGGAATGTAATAAAAGTTCAAAACTCAAATCGCAAAACTCAAAACTGAAAAATAAGATTTAAGAATAACCCAGCCTTTTGCGAAAGGCTGGGTTTATTTACTTATAGGCAAATTGAGGTAAAATCCCAGGCACCAGATCGACCGGGTTAAGATAACCTTCATCACCATAAACTTCTAAGTGAAGGTGGGGACCGGTAGTATAGCCGGTTAAACCAATAAAGCCCAGTAAAGTCTGCTTATCGATTTTTTGGCCTGGTTTAACTTTAATTTCTCCTAAATGGGCGTATAAAGATTTGAGACCCATTTCATGTTCCACGACCACAAAGTGACCATAACCCCATTGACTATATTTGATGGTGATGACTTTACCAGAGCCAATGGGGTAAACTTTTTCTCCTAAAGGAGCGCCTAAATCGACAGCCTGATGATACCAAGAGAAACCTTGGGAAAACCAACCTTGAGTCGGTTTTTGAAAAGTAGTTTCCGTAGTGATCACTTCCTGAGAAACAACCAAGACTGGTTCAGGTTCAAATTGGGCTTGAACAGAAAACGGACGAGAGAAAAGTTGGCCTGATAAAATTAAAACCAATAAACCAATACCCCAAAAAACTTGGGCTTTTTTCTGCTCGAAAACTTTTCTGAAGACTTTAGACAAAGGATGGCTGCCTTCAATTTGAGGAAAAAAGAAGCGATAGAAAAGATAAAAAGCAGCCAAGAAAAATCCTATTGTTTGCCAAAAAATATTGGCGGCAATAGATAAAAATAGCCATAGCTTTTTATTCATAATTGGGCTTAATTCAGGCCCGATAAAAAAATTCTCTCCATGTTTTTTGGAGAGAACACAAGGATTATAGCACAAAGATGGGGTTTGTCAAGAGTATCCTATAGTAGATAAAGAGGAAGGTGGTTTTGGGGCTTGACCCTGAACCTAAGCTGCCTGTCAGTCAGGCGTGAAGCCTGATGACAGGCGTCGCATGGTTCAGGGCTTGACATCTTTTAGCAGTCGTGGTTAAATAGTGCTAATACCAGCTTAGCAAATTGCTAAGCTGGAAGTAATAAATCACAAGCACAAAATTACAAACAATATTAAATATCAAAATTCTAAATTCTAAACATTTTTGAATTTTGGTCATTAGAATTTTGAATTTATTTGAAATTTGTGATTTGGAATTTTTCTGCCTGAAAGGCAAAATTATGGAAGAATTATCTGATAGACAAACGCAAATCTTAAAAGCCTTAATTGAGGAGCATATTAAAACCGCCGAACCGGTCGGTTCAGAAACTTTAGAGAAAAAATATGATTTGGCGGTTTCACCAGCCACCATTAGAAATGAATTGGTTAAGTTAACTAAGGCTGGTTTTTTAAGACAACCCCATACTTCTTCCGGCAGAGTTCCTAGTAATACCGCCCTAAAACTTTATATTCATCAACTGATGCAAGAACGTCAAATAGGCGTGGCTGAAGAGGTGGCGGTTAAAGAAAAGGTTTGGGATTATCGTCACCAGCTTGATCAGTTTTTTCAAGAATTAACCCGGGCTTTAGCCGAAAGAACAGACTCTTTAGCCTTAATCTTAATTGACCAAGGACAGGTCTATCATTCTGGTTATGCTAATATTTTGGATATGCCCGAATTCTTTGACATTGATGCTACTAAAGAAGTTTTATCCGTCATTGAAAATTTTGATCAATTAAAGCAGTTTTTTAGCCAAGCCACAGATGAGGAAATTATTCATACCCTGATTGGCGAGGATTTTGGGATGGATAATCTTAAGCCCTGCAGCCTGGTTTTTACTAATTTTGATATTAAGGGCAAAGTTAAAGGTTCCTTAGGAGTGATTGGACCTTGCCGGTTGGATTATCCTTTAGTCGTGCCCACCCTGAAATATTTTAGTCATTTAATAGAAAATGTTTTAAGCTCTTTTTAACCGCGTCAAACGCGGTCAAAATCGCGTTCAACGCGATAACCTCGCTTAAGGCGATAATTTATGGCAAAAGCAACCACTAAAGCATTAAAGCATCAGGTTAAAGAATTAACGGAAAAATGGAAAAGAGCCTTGGCAGACTATGCCAATCTTGAAAAGAGGATTGAGCAGGAAAAATCAGCTTTTGTTAAATTTGCCAGCGCCGGTTTAATAGATAAACTCTTAAGTGTTTTAGATGATTTGGAAAGAGCAGAAACTCATCTTAGGGATAAAGGCTTAACCCTAGCTCTTGATCAGCTCAGAACGGTTCTAAAGACAGAAGGGGTGGAAGAAATTAAAGTCGAGGGACAAAAATTTAATCCAGAAGAAATGGACTGTCAGGAAATGACTAAAGGAGAAAAAAATAAAGTGATGAAGGTGATGGAAAAAGGTTATAAATTAAATCAAAAAATTTTGCGACCAGCAAAGGTCAAAGTGGGAGGTAAATAAAATGGCAAAAATTATTGGTATTGATTTAGGTACGACCAACTCTTGTGTGGCGGTGATGGAAGGGGGCAAGCCTAAAGTAATTCCTACGGCTGAGGGAGAAAATCTCATTCCTTCAGTGGTCAATCCGGCCAAAAATTTAGTCGGACGAGTAGCCAAAAGGCAAATGATTTTAAATCCCGAAGACACGGTTTATTCAATCAAAAGATTAATGGGTCGGAAAATAGATGATGAACAGGTGGAAAAAACTAAAAAAATGGTTGCCTATGAAATTAAAGCCGGTAAAAATGATATGGTAGTAGTATCAGTTGGCGGCAAAGACTACACGCCTCAAGAGATTTCCGCCAAAATCTTGCAAAAAGCCAAAAAAGACGCCGAAGCTTATTTGGGCGGAAAAATAGATGAAGCGGTGATTACCGTCCCTGCCTATTTTAACGACGCTCAGCGTCAAGCCACCAAACAAGCAGGAGAGATTGCCGGTTTAAAAGTCAAAAGAATTATTAATGAACCGACGGCCGCTTCTTTAGCTTATGGTTTGGAAAAGAAAAAAGCGGAAACGATTGCTGTTTATGACTTGGGCGGCGGCACCTTTGACATTTCTATTTTAGAATTAGGTGACGGCGTCTATGAGGTCAAAGCGACCAATGGTGATACTTTTTTAGGCGGTGATGACTTTGACCATCGGATTATTGAATGGGTAGTGGCTGAGTTTAAAAAAGAAAATGGGATTGACTTAACTAAAGACAAACAGGCAATGCAGCGGATTAAAGATGCGGCCGAAAAAGCTAAAGTGGAGCTTTCTTCTTCCACCGAAACAGAAATCAATCAGCCTTTTATTACCCAGGCGAAAGACGGTAATCCTTTACACCTAACCATGAAATTGACCCGGGCCAAGCTAGAGGAATTGGTTGATGATTTAATTGATAAAACGATGAAGCCGGTGGAAGCTTGTCTCAAGGATGCCAAACTTGATCCTAAAAAAGTTGACCAGGTAATTCTGGTTGGTGGCCAGACCAGAATGCCTAAAATCCAAGAAGAGGTTAAAAAATATTTTGGTAAAGAACCCAATAAATCAGTTAATCCGGATGAAGTGGTGGCGGTTGGGGCGGCGGTTCAGGCAGGGGTTTTAGCTGGTGATGTTAAAGACATTTTACTTTTGGATGTGACGCCTTTAACTTTAGGAGTAGAAACCTTGGGTGGAGTAATGACACCTTTAATTGAGAGGAACACGACTGTGCCCACCTCAAAATCTCAGGTTTTTTCTACCGCGGCTGATAATCAACCTCAGGTAGAAATCCATGTTTTACAGGGCGAAAGGCCGATGGCGGTGGACAACAAATCTTTAGGACGGTTTATTTTGGACGGCATTCCGCCAGCGCCAAGAGGCGTGCCTCAGATAGAAGTCACTTTTGATATTGATGCCAATGGCATTCTCAATGTCACGGCCAAAGATAAAGGCACGGGTAAAGAACAGAGCATTACCATTAAAGGTTCAACTGAACTTTCCGAAGACGAGGTAGAGAAAATGAAAAAAGAGGCAGAGCAACATGCGGAAGAAGATAAAAAGAAAAAAGACCTGATTGATGTCCGGAATCAGGCCGATGCCTTGGTTTTTACGGCCGAGAAAACCTTAAAAGACGCCGGTGATAAAGTCAAGCCTGAAGATAAAAAAGAGGTGGAAGAAGAAATTAAGAAAGTTAAGGCTTTACTTAAAGAAGAAGGTTTGACTAAAGAAAAGATTGAAGAAGCGACTAAATCTTTGTCTGAAAAACTGCAAAAAGTAGGCGCAGCGATGTATGAAAAAGAGCCAAAAGCTGAAAGCGAAAAGCCAAAAGCAGATAAAAAAGAAAAATCAGATAAATCTGATAAGGGAGATAAGGGGAAGGCGGAAGAAGGAGAAGTAGTCGAGTAGCAGAAGAGAAATAAGAAATGAGTTCATAAAGTTATTGAGTTAGGGGGCTCGCCAGAGGCGAGCCCTGATGTTAAAATATTTTTATGGCTACAAAAAGAGATTATTATGATATTTTAGGAGTTTCTAAAGAAGCGACGGCCGCGGAAGTAAAAAAGGCCTATCGCAATTTAGCCCTAAAATACCATCCGGATAAAAACAAAGAAAAAGATGCCACCCAAAAATTTAAAGAAATAACTGAAGCTTACGAGGTTTTATCTAATCCCCAGAAAAAACAAGCCTATGATCAATTTGGTCATGCGGCTTTTGACCAAACCGCTGGTTTTGGGGCGCAAGGGCCATTTGGCCGAACTTATAAATCCGGACCTTTTACTTACACCTATACCAGCAGTGGCGGTTCGCCTTTTGCTGGCTTTGATTTTGCTGACCCATTTGAGATTTTTGAGTCCTTTTTCGGCGGGTCTTCACCTTTTCGCCGCGGTCCCCAATTACCCCGCTATGGTTTGACTTTAGACTTTATGGAGGCAGTTAAAGGGGCAGAGAGAACCATTGTTCATCGAGGCAAAGAACATAAAATTAAAGTCCCAGCAGGCGTGAGTGATGGTACCAGGATTAAGTTCAAAGACTTTATTGTTTCCATTGATGTTAAACCCGATGAAGTTTTTAAGCGTGATGGTTATGACGTTTTTATTAACCACCAAATTCCCTTTACTCTAGCTATTTTAGGTGGCCAAACAGAAATTCCTACTCTGGAAGGAAAAGTAAAGATAAAAGTTAGACCAGGAACTCAACCCAACACCATGATTAGACTTAGGGGTAAAGGCATTGGTCATCCTCGGGGTTATGGCAATGGTGACCAATACATTAGATTAGTCATCACTATTCCCCAAAAACTTATCAGAGAACAAAAGAAACTTTTGCAAGAATTTGAGAAAATGGGATAATATTATAAAGTTATTTTGAGTCCAATCCAGGGAGCCAGTTAGGTCTTACTCTGTAAGATTCAAAACTTAAGCTTGATATGACAGATTTTAATTTTGAAGAATTTACAAAACTTCTAAAAGATACTTCTTGGTTGATTAAAAATAACAACCTTCGTAGAGATGTTTATCATCAATTTAATAACGTATTTACCTACCTTAGCAGAGAAGATTGGCCAGAAGACAAATTAAAAGAAAGGCATGAATATAGTAAAGACGCCGTTTTTCAAAATATAGCCGAGGGTTATTTTAGATTGGGTTTTGTTGAAAAAGCATTTTTTGAGTATTCAAAATTGATTTATGACTTATGGTATGAAAAAGCAATAGAATACCAAGTTAGAAAAAAAAAGCGCATACATAAAGGGATGCAACTTCATCAGTCTGCGCAACTTTATCATGAGGCATTAAATCGACCGGATAAGGCTTGGGATTATTATTTAGCAGCTTTAATTGAAGACATTATTGATGGAAGACAGGTAGTTGAAAGTCAGGCCTATAGGGCTTTACTGCGCCTGGGTTTAGCAGAGAAAAACTTATTCGTTATTAGAGATGAGGTTCAAATCCAAATTAAAAAAATTGGGAAAATGAATCCTTTAGATATTGTAGATTCATTAAAAGAAAGTTTTTTAATTCCTAGTTACCAAGAAGTAGAAAGCATTGACAATGTTAAATTGAGCAGGGCAAAAAGAATATGGCCACAACTGTAAAAACAACAAAACCCGGGAAACCCAAAGGAACTTTATTAGAGGATTTTTCAGCTTATTTATTAAGTTCAGTGCATGGTTTTATAGTTAGATATAAAAGAGCTAAAGCAAAAAAATCTAAAACATCGCCAGAGCATGATTATGATTTGATTATTCAGAACACTTCACAGATATTTCCGGAGTTTGGGACCTACATCTTGATTGAGTGTAAAAACAGGAAGGAAAAGACTGGCTATGCTGAAATAGCAAAGTTTATTCATAAACTACATTCTCACAGATGCAATACTGGGATTATTATTTCAATGGAGGGGGTAGTTTATGATGAGTTTAATCCGACTTTGGAGAGAGCCTTCAATCAAGATGCCATTAGTGTGATAGTTTTGGACAAGAATGATTTGGAGAATATAATTGACGGCTCTATAAATTTGGCTACTATTTTAAGAAAGAGATATGAGCAAACAAGATTTAAGGTTAAAAAATAATACGTTTTAATATTTTCCATTACGAGCAATCATAGTTTAATAACCTCTCCATTTTTTACTTTTATTACCTCATAATTAGGTTTCATCTTCAAAATCCTTTTCAAATCCTTCAATTGTTCTCTAATTTGAGCCACTCTTTGCCCAGTAAATATCTCAAATAGTATATTAGGGGAACTGGGGAGCTAGGTATTTTTTCTCAAGAAAATTTAATATCCACAAGACATGGTAGAATAAAAGCATGATTAAGGCTATTCTTTTTGATGCTGATGGGATGCTTATCAAAACTGATATGTGGAGTGTCACTTTCTCTAAAGAGTTTAATGTTCCTTACAAAAAAGTTCTTCCTTTTTTCCAAAATGAGTTTCAAGATTGTCTAGTCGGTAAAGCCGATTTAAAAAAAGAAATTAGACCATATTTAAAGAGGTGGAAATGGTATAAATCGGTTGATGATTTTTTGGATTACTGGTTTAAATCAGAAGACAAGATTGACAAAAGATTTATCAAAATTATAGACAGTTTAAGGAAAAAGGGCATTAAATGCTGTTTGGCTACTAATCAGGAAAAATACAGGACTTTGTATATGAGAAAACAAATGGGTTTTGCCAATATTTTTGATCAGATTTATTCTTCGGCAGAAATTGGTTTTAAAAAACCAAATCTAAAATTCTTTGATCATATTATCCAAGACTTAAAATTAGGAAAAGAACAAATTCAATATTGGGACAATAGAAAAGACTATATTAAAATTGGCTTAAAGGCTGGCTTACAGGCTAGGCACTATAAAACCTTCGAAGACTTCAGTAGGCAAATGGAAGTGTTTTTTCAAGATAATTAACCCCCCTTTGTGTTAAAATATTTTTATGACTAAATATGTTCTTCATGGAGGCAGGACCTCCATTGACTCCAAGGATAATGATTTGTTTTTCCAGCAATTTACTTCTTTAGTTGATAAAAGTGAAGTAAAAATTCTATTGTGTTATTGGGCCAGAGAAAAGGAAAGGCAAGAAGAAATTTTTCAACGTGATAAACTTAGTATCTTAGCTCAAACTAATAAAAAAGTTGTTTTACATATGGTTGGGGATGTCAAAGACCTTTTTGCCAAGCTTCCAGATTATGATGTCTTATATGTGGCCGGCGGAGAAGCAGAATTTATTGAGCCATATTTGCCTAAATTAGGCGGTCTTAAAAAGGCCCTAGAGGGTAAAGTCTTTTTAGGTAGTTCTATGGGAGCATTTATTACTTCGCGCTATTATGTTTTGTCTTTTGATGCCCAAGACGATAAAAGTGTTCATAGGGGCTTAGGTTTAATTCCATTTAATACTCTTTGTCATTGGAATGCAGAAGATAAAAAGAAACAAAAAATTAAGTTGTTGCAAGATAAAGATCCTAAAACGCCCATACTGCTTTTGGACGAAGCAAAATTCTCCACCATAATTTTTTCAAGATAAAAAAAGCAGCTGTTGAAATAAATCCTCCATTTTTTGAGTATTATAAATACAGTTAACTTTTTGAAGAGATGAAAAAAATAGCCCTAATTTTGATATTGGTTTTAAGTTTTATCTTGGTTTTTAAGCCGGGGTTCGTTTATGCCTGGGATGATTGTGTTTTTGGCAAAATAAATGATGAGTATCCTGGTGATTGTGCCAGATATATAGACACTGATAATGATGGTATTTGCGACCATTCTCAACCAACCCCTGAGGACAGAGATTCATCTCAGCCGCCGGAGCAAAAGAACTTAGTACCCAAAGAACAGCCAGTAATCAAGAAGACAAATGACTATTATCTTGCCAAGTTGGCCATGACTTTACTCCTAATTTATGGAGCGAGTTTTTTGCTAACCAAATTAGGCAAGATAAGTATAGTCCAGCACCGTAGATTTTGGAATATTGGTTTGACCTTAAGTTTTTTAGTTAATGGGCTTTCAGGCATTTTGCTCGCCCTAAACATTGCCTATGGTATTAATATCAATTTGCCTTTTAAAACCCTTTTCTGGCACGTAGAAACAGGGATTGTTTTTACCATGCTAGCTTTTTTCCACCTTGTTTGGCACCTACCATATTATAAAAGTTTATTTAAGTAAAACTTGTTTTTTTATATATATTGTTTGGCGTGGTAAAATGTCAAAAGAAGATGAAAAAATTATTCAAGCTTGTTTTTGTCATTTTAACCCTATTCGGAATTGGCCTTTTTTTAGTTTTTCAAAACCTAATCGCACCAGTAGCTCCTGGTAGCCAGGAAAAACAAATTTTTGTTATTCCTCAAGGTTGGACAGCGGCTCAAATTTCTCAAGAGCTGAAAAAATCAG
>CAZPUR010000004.1:71132-79035 GCA_964589815.1 uncultured Pseudomonadales bacterium | reverse complement strand
TTAACTCTTTCCCCCACTGGTGGGTGAGTATTAAAAAGACCGGCAAACCAGCCAATGCCTGAATGCAGGTTTTTTAAAGGATTAGTAATATAAAGGTGGGCCGTGGCTTTATTGGCCGCCTCCAAAGGTTCTTTATCTGCCTCAAGTTTTTGTAAGGCGGAAATCAAACCGCTGGGTTGACGGGTAATTTTTACCGAATCAGCGTCGGCCAAATATTCTCTTCTTCGGGAAAGAGCCAGTTGAATTAACTGGGCAATTAAAGGCGAAAGCAGGGCCAAAAAAACTGAAACGACCATTAAAATTGCCTGGATTTGACTGCCTCCTCGATCATCACCTCTTCTTCTCCCTCCCATAAACCTTGAACCTCTTAAAAACCAATCACCCAGCAAAGTTACCAAACCGACTAAAATCGTTACCATAGACATTAACCTCATATCATAATTTCTCACATGAGAAAGTTCATGAGCCACTACCCCTTCGATTTCTGTTCGATTAAGTCTCTGCAATAAACCAGTGGTCGCGCAAACGACCGCATGCTTCGGGTCTCGACCGGTGGCAAAAGCATTCATGGCCGTATCTTCAATCACATAAAGTTTGGGCTTGGGAATTTGGGCGGCCAGAGATAGATTTTCTGCCACCGTATAAAAAAGAAAGTCTTTTTTTCTATCGGCCGGTCTAGCTCCGGAAATAGTCAGAATAATTTTGTCAGACCAATAATAAGAAGCAAAACTGGTAATCCCGGCAAAAATCAAACCAATGCCAATGGCGCCTGGGCCAAAATCCAAAACTTGGGCAAAAACCCAAGCCACCAACAAAACAAAGGCCACAAAAAAAACCATCACTAAAAATGACCTCCGTTTATTCCGGTCTACCTGTTCGTATACATTCAACATTTTCCTACAAACATACGTTCCGATTTAATCGGAACTAATTAATACTCCGAAGCAGTCGGAATTAATCAACTACCTAATTAACCTAAATCGACTTTAGGCGATTTCATCTCCTCTTTTTTCACTGTGGTTGCTTCTTCAGTTTCCGGCATTTTCAAACCCGCTTCTTCTTTAAAGCCAAAAATCTGGGCCACTAAATTGCTGGGAAATCTAACTGCCATCACATTATAATCCGCGCTTAAATCAATCAAAGTTCTTCGGGAATACATGACTTTATCCGAAGTATCCCTTAACTCATCCATTAACTTAGTCGTTGGCCCGGCCGCTTGCAGCTGGGGCGTGCTTTCAAAAACGGCTTGAATGGGCGCCAAAGCTCTGCTAGCTTTCACTGACGCATCCACCATTTTTTGAGCATCGCCTGTTTTGACGGCAGAAACAATCATTTTTCTGGCTTCAGTTAAGTCTTTGAAAATCTTGGCTTCATGTTTCATGTAACCCTTAACACTCGCCACTAAATTAGGAATTAAATCAGCCTGTCTTTTTAATTGATTGCCGATTTCTTGAATCGAAGCCTTAATTCGAGTCTTAATGGTAACAAATTTGTTATAAATACTAAAAACATAAACCGCCACGGCGGCCACGATAATTAAAATTAAACTAACAACATTCATTCTTTCTCACCTCCTTCTTGCCCGTCTTAAATTTCAGGCGATATAGCCTGAAATTTTGTCGGGTTAATCATTTTTTCAAAATTCAAAACTCTAAACTGTTTTGTATTTCAATCATTTGTATTTTGATATTATTTAGAATTTAGTGCTTGGTGCTTAGAATTTACTTAGGTTAATTAGAGCAATTAGAATAATTAGGTCAATTCAAAAGTAGCATCTTTATTTTATCATAGTTTAAACTATTAATGATGCTACTTTTGGTCGCCCATCCCCTTCTGGCATTATAAACTCCATATTTCATCAACTCCATCTGCTCCACGGCGTGGCTATCAGTTCCTAAACTCAGTTTAACGCCATTTTTTATCGCCTCTTTAATTAAATAATCAGGCAAGTCCAACCTATTAGGATAAGCGTTGATTTCTAAAAATTTATGATTTTTTTTGCAAAAATCAAAGATCTTATCCCAATCTAATTCATAACTTTCTCTTTTTCCCAAGATTCTACCGGTGGGATGAGCTAATATTTTCACTTTAGGATACTCAAGGCCTTTTAAAATCCGCTCCGTCATTTTATTCTTTTCCAATCTAAAACTGGAGTGAATGGAAACTAAAGCAAAATCTAAATAATCAAAGGCTTTTTCCGGAAATGCTAATTGGCCATTTGGCCTGATATCTATTTCTAAACTGTTAAAAATGAATAATTTATTTCGAGTATTTTTATTACTCGAGTAATTAAGTTTATCAATTTTGTCCTTTTTCCTTTTTATAATATCTATTATTTGTTTTTCGTTATGATTGGAAATGCTGGGATTATGTTCCGTGCAAGCAATATATTCATAACCTAAACTTCGGCCTTTTTTCGCCATAGTCTCAATCCTATCTTCGCCTAAGTCATGGCTAGGTTCAATATCAAAACTGCTATGCATTTGTAAATCGCCCCTAATGTCCTTAAGTTCGACTAATCTTGGTAATTTAGACTGTTTACCCTGATCCGCCGGCTGGCGGAGAAGGGCGGCCTCAATTTCTCCCTCATCTTCTCTTAATTCCGGCGCAATCCACTCCATCCCCAGAAAATTATAAAAATCTTTCTCATCTTTAAATCTTTTCACTTTTAACTTTTCTCCGCCGGCTGGCGGATTAACTTTTAACTTTCTTATACCGTGCTCGGATAAACTCAAACCTTTTTCCAAGGCCATCTCCCGAAGATGAATATTATGCTGTTTTGAGCCGGTAAAATGCTGCAGTAAAGAACCATAAGAAGAAGGCGGTTCTACCATTAAATCTATCTGATATTCTCCCACCAAAATTCTAGCTTTTTTGCCTCCTGCCTCAACTAATTTAGTTTTCTTAGGATATTTAACAAACCATTTCACCACTACTTCAGACTTTTCACTGGCTGCGGCAATATCAATATCACCGACGGTAGGGCATTTTCTTCTTAAACTGCCTAAAACATCCACTCTTTTCACCTCTGGACATTTTTTAAGGTAAATGACAATCTCTTGACTGATATTTTCCGCCAAAACCAGTAAAACTCTTTGAGTCCGACGGCTAAATTCTCCTAACCCTTCCAAAATCTCTTGTTCGGATTTTTCACCAAAACCTTCCATTTTCCTTATTTTTCCTTGTTTAGCCGCTTGTTTTAACCTTTTTAAAGCATTTTCACGCCTGTTAATCCCCAAATTTTTACAAAGCTTATAAGCTAATTTAGGTCCAATTCCCGGCACTTTGATCAATTCAAACATGGCTTCAGGTAATTTTTTAAAAATTTGTTTAAAGTGTTTGACTTTGCCGGTGCGGAAAAGTTCATCTAAATGAGAAGCAATACTACTGCCAATTCCGGGCAAATCTTGAAGCTTGCCATCTTCCCAAATATCCTTAATATTAGAACCGGCGTGACGGATGGCTGCGGCCGCATTATCATAGGCCGCAATCTTAAACCGATTTTCTTTTCCCACAATATAAGCCGCCTTCACACTTTCCAAAAGATGAGCCACTTCCTTATTAGTCCAGTTTTTCCTCTTGTTCATGATCTTATCATAACATATTACTTATAACTCTTGAACTCATTGAACTATTTCTCATTTCTGACAACCCGCTATTGTATAACAGAGTAAATTCTGTTAAGATAATTTCGCTTTTTAAAAATTTATTTATTGCATCATTTATATATTGATTTGAGTCTTTGAGTATTAATTTGGTCGCGTAGCCTCCGGCTCTACGAGTCGTAGGCTCGGAGAGTGTAGCCTGGTTTAACACGGTCCGACGTCACGTCGGACAGGTCGCCGGTTCAATTATATGCCTGGCTGTGTTTATATACTTAAAAGCTTAAAAAATCATCGATACTATATTGGCAGCACAAATAATCTAAAAAGAAGGCTAGAAGAACATAATAGAGGGAAAACAACCTCGCTTAAATATCTTAGACCTTTGAAATTATTATTTAAACAAAAATATGCTAGTTTAACCCAAGCAAGAAAAATAGAATATAAGCTGAAAAAGCTAAAAAGAAAAGATATCGTCGAAAGGATTATTAAGGAAAATAAATACAGATAAAGTGTTAGATTGCCTTGGTCGCGTAGTGTAGCCTGGTTTAACACGCGTCCCTGTCAAGGACGAGATCGCCGGTTCGAATCCGGTCGCGACCGCCACGTAATAAATTTTCTTTCAGGAAAATTTAAACGTGGCAGGAGCGTTTAAATTAAATAATAATTTATTACGCTTCGCCCACAATCTCTGCCTGGAAAGGAGGAAGCGATTTTTTAAAATCGCACAGTCCCCTAAAAAATAATGAATCTAGAAAAATCTTTAAAAGAGTTCTTTAAAAAAATCAAACTTAATGAACCTACTATTAGCACTCTTCTCGGCGCCTTAGTTATTTTTGTCGTTGGCATTTTGATTTTCAATTATTTCAAAGCGGAGCAGATCGAAGAAGCCACACCCTTGGAAGTGCTCGAAGAAACAGCAATTAGTCCGGAAGAAGAAGAGGCTGGTGTTCAATTAGTAGAAAAAGAAACAGCGACCGGAGAAAAAGCTTTTACTAAAATTTATAAAGTGGTCGAAGGCGATTATCTTTCCAAAATTTCTGAAAAAATTTATGGTAGCGGTCAATATTGGCCGGAAATCGCCCAAGAAAATAGTTTAGCCAACCCTGATTTGCTCGCTGTCGGACAAGAGTTAACTTTACCTGATCTTAATCTCCCTGTCGAAGAAACATCAGTAATGGAAACACCTCAGCAAGTTGATACTAAAGCCGCCATTAGCGGAGACCAATATATGGTTGTTAAAGGAGATTATCTTTGGGAAATTGCTATCAGGGCTTATGGTGATGGCTATAAATGGCCGGAAATCGCCCAAGCTAATAATCTGGTTAACCCTAATTACATTGAAGTTGGTCAGGAACTCACATTACCAAGATGACTTTTAAGTCATCCTGAACAGAGTGAAGGATCTAGCCAAAACGGCCTTTAACCCGTAAGAGCAGCGGTAGTATCGTGGTAGAATGTCTGCCGACTTTAACCCGTAAATTTGCGGCTATAGTTGAGGGGCTCAACGTCAGCTTCCCAAGCTGAAGACGCGGATTCGAGTTCCGCTAGCCGCTCTATTAAAACAAAATTTACGGGTCAAGCAGAAGATCGCCGGTTCGAATCCGATCCGCTGCTCACGAGAAAGTAGGGTTCGAGTGTCTCCTTCCGTAGCCTTGGCGGAGGAGGATTCTCGTATCCTGCTCATCTCGCCCAGAGGGCGGATGAGCGAGGCTCGCTATAGGCGGCCCGCTCAAGAACAAATAGGAAGATTAAATAACAAATCTTCCTGGCCTTGCTCCGGATAAATCAGCTGTTAGTTTTTTTGAAGCTTCTGATCTTTGCACAATCACAAAACCCCTCCCTTTTTCACCGCCAAGATCAACTCTCATTCCTGAATCTGACTCAATTAAATCTGACACAATGTTTTCTCTGGACATTCCAGAGACATTAGCTATTAGACCTTTTGTTTCGGGTGACATATAATTCTCCTTTATTCGTATTCTACCTCTAAAGACTAGAAAAGCAAGACATTTTACAACTCATTTGATAAAATAAGAACTAAAGTAGTTTACACTGAGGGTCCACCAGCTGGCGGAAACGAAGTGCCTGTGTAGCTCAACGGGTAGAGCGGCGGTATCGTAAACCGCAGGTAGTCGGTTCGAGTCCGACCGCAGGCTCCTTTTATTTTTTATTCTTTATATTCCGCTTCGAATCTAGTTATTAACAAAGCTCCACCTAAAACCAGAATAATACCCATAATTTGTAATAAGTTAAATCTTTCACCTAAAAATAAAAATGAAGAAATGGCCGTAATAACAGGAGAAATGGTCAACATGGTGGCCGCCAAACTTGGACCATCCAATTTAATTCCTTTATAAAAGCAGATCAGTCTTAAACTGCCAAAACTACCAGATAAAAAAGCCCATAAAAGACCATTTTTTATGCTGGCAATATCCCTTATCCCAAAAAAGAACAACATTAAAACAATAAATAAAGAGCCAAAAATATATCTACCAAAAGAAACAGTCAAGGAATTAAGTTTTTTCATTGTCTTTCTGGCATAAACATTGCAAAATCCAATTAAAGGCACCGTGCCAAATAAAAGCCAATCGCCTTCATTGGGTAATTGCAAAAAACCTTTACTCGTCAACATCACCAAACCGCCAATCATTACCATAAAAGTGGGGTAAAAAAGTTTAGGCAATCTTTCATGAAGTAAAAAATAGGCAAAAATTAAAGTAAAAGCGGTGTACATTCCCTGCATAATGCCTTTATTAGTGGCCGTAGTAAAAGACAGGGCCAGGATGCTTAAAAAGACAGTTAAACCAGAAGACAAGGAACCAATAATAACTAAATTTTTAATATATTCTTTTTTAAACCTCAGTCTTCTTCTTTTCTTTAAAGCAAACCAAATAAGGGTAATAAAACCTAGACCAAAAAACGACCTAAAAAAAGAAAAGATAGTTGGATTAACGCCGTTATTTATCCCTATCTTGTCTGTAATATGGGTAAAGCCATAAATAAGAAGGGCAATAGTAAGATAAAAAGTGCCTTTTAATGTCATTTTTTTAATCAGAATCCAGAATAAAGTTCAGAACATTCTCTTTTAAGAAATCCACCTTTTATTTTAATTCTTTTCCAGGCTTGAGGCGTCATCCGTAAACTACGTTCTTTGTTGATTCTTAAGAAATCAATTACTGGAACACCATATACGATTTTATCTATCTCGGCAAAAACAGAAGCTGTCATGCACATGGCACAAGGTTCAGCCGTAGTATAAAGAGTGTATCCTTTTAGCGTTTTGCTTTTTAATTTTTTACAAGCCTTTCTAATTACAGAAGTCTCAGCATGGGCGGTGGGATCATTGTCTTTTGTTGTAGTATTATGGGCTCGAAATTCAACTTTACCATCTTTTACTAAAACACTGCCAAAAGGACTGCAGCCTTCTAATAAGGCAAACTTAGCCTCTTTTATTGCTTCCCGCATAAACTTTTTTTCTTTTTCCATAGATTCTTAAATAAAATTTTAATCTTTATTTTTTAATCTCTTCTTATAATATTTTATATCTAAATTGGTAATAATCGAAAGCGGTTGGGGTAACTTATTTAAAGAAAACCAACCAATAGCATCACATTTGTCCGGTTCTAAGATTTTAGGTTTTTGATTCTTTTTGATCTTGGCTAAAAAAGTAGTTGCCACCCAATGTTGTTTCTCTTTAGGAATTAAGTGATTTTGCGCTGGAAATTGTTCCAAAAGCTCTATTTCTACACCATATTCCTCTTTAATTTCTCTCTTAACTGCTTGTTCTAAAGTTTCTCCAAAATTTACCCCGCCGCCAGGATTTTCCCAACAGCCGCGTTCATTTTTTGCTTTTTTTCCTCTCTTAGTTAAAAACACCTCCCCTTTATTATTTAGAATCATTGCTCCTACAGAAACGCCAATATAATCAACCCCTTTTTTCATATCAAGACTATTTTATTAAAAATATTACTCCTCATCAACTAACCTAGGCTGGCAAGATTTAATTTATCCTAAATAAAACCTTATTTATAATTACCTCATTGATTGCTATAATCTAGTTAACAATATAAATAATTAATAGGAGGCTTTATGGGAGAAACTCAGGAATTAGAAAAGGTTGTTCCGGCCCAAAAATTAATGGCAAATCTTGCCAAGCAAATTGATTTAGCTTTTCATGATGCTCAACCAAGGATTATTAATAGAGAAGACGAAACTCAAACACCGCTTAACGCTTCGCATGTAGCTGTTGAGTTAGTTTCTTTAAATTGGGTAATTAATCCTGGTGTTTACGAAGGCAC
>CAZPUR010000004.1:59050-71032 GCA_964589815.1 uncultured Pseudomonadales bacterium | reverse complement strand
CTGGAACATTAACTCAAGTTTAAACTGAAATTTTCGCCTTAGGAAGATTTATTTTTATTATTGTAGAGGCTTTTGGTTAAAAGATTGCAGAATTTGCGGGAGAGCATCCTTAAGAAACATTTCTTCTGCTACATGATCAGGAATATAGTTTTCGCTAGGACTTAGATGTTGAAAAAAAGTGTCTATTCTACCACCGTCTTCTCCTGGAATAAGCTGCACTTGGCATACTGCATCTGGATAGTCTCGATGAACAATATTAACTAAAATTACCCCTGCTTCTGTGGTTGAACCAACCCACTTCCCGTATTCATTTTCAGCAAAATTCCTTTCGGGCATAGCCACCCCAGGAATAAACTCTGACTCACCTAAGGCTTTGGGACGATATAAACTAAGATCTAATGATTTTTTTTCTGAATTACTCATAAAATTACTCTATTAGCATAAGAAACTTCATCCTTAAAGCGCGGGCATAAACTCTTCTTGTAGTTGTTCCGGGTCGCCCATTACCCCTTTGATTCTCCAAAGGGGAAAACTTCTGATCCGTTCTTCTCTGGGTTTATCAGCATATTTAGCATCTTCTGTGACAAGGTAAAAATCCGGTTTTTCTTCATATTGAATATGATTTGGATGAACTCCATAAAATATTCCTAATGGACGGCCTCGTCGAATTTCATATTTATTTTTACCAGGAAGCAAATAAGAAAATAGTATTAAGGGTTGGTTTATATATTCACCGGAATCCTCATCTCCATAAACTACAGAAAATCCGTCAATTTGGGTTATGTCCATATTCTCTGGTTTATCATCTTTTACATACCAGAACTTAAATATATAACCTTCCCTGGTAATGTCCAAAGGACTGGCTCCTGCCAATTCTTGCCCGGCAATTAGTCTAATCGGAAATTCAGTCACCGGTAGTTCTTCCGCAGTGCGGTCTAATAAATTATGAACTGGTAAAAATTCAGGATTTTCTGGTGGCATTTAATAATAAATCTCCTGCAGTTTCACAGCCGGCATTAATGGCGGTTTTAATTTCTGAAGGAAGCAAAATAAAGCAAGTTTTGCCATCTTCTTCGGCAACTTCCTGGCCTAAAAACGCAGCCATCAATCTGAGACCATTAAAAGCTTCTTGTCTTCGAAAGCTTGGATCTAAAAATCTTTCCGCTTCTCTTTCATCCATTTAAATGCCTCATTATAATAATTTTTTTCTGGTGAGTTTTTATTTTACCTCAAATCTTCTAAAATTCAAATTTTTTAATCAATCTTCTATGCTCGCAATATTTACAATCCGGGTCAGATTTAGGTATTGGATTTAAAGTCAAGGTTATTTTAATTTCTCAGCGGACCAGCTTTCTAGAATTTTTATAAACTCTTGTTTCCATTTATTTTGAGATAAACTGTGATCGGCATCTTTAATAATTTTAAGATCAAAATTAGCTTTGGGATTAATGGTTTTAATATAGTTTCTAGTATAATGTTCAGGAATAATTTCGTCTTTTTCTGATTTAAGAAGAAGAATATCCCCTCTGAATTTATGCAAGGATTGTAAGGCTAAATTATTAAAATCGATTTTTTCCTTCTTATATTTCTTTGCTCTTTTATATTTATCTTTATTCATTACTTTCCAAGAAGGAAGGTTAAAAGTATCATCTTTATATAAGGCTGGCGCTCGTAAAACTACCCATTTGAGATTTCTCTTTGAAGCTAAAATCGCACTTAAATATCCGCCATAACTTGAACCAACGACACCAATTTTATTTTTATCTACCTTAGGTTGAGAAAGTAAAAAATCATAGGCAGTCATCGCGTCTTTTAAATGATCTTTTCTCGATAAATTGGCAAGCTTGCTCCCACTATTTCCATGTCCTCGCATGTCAAAAATTAAGCAAATAGCTCCATTCGCCGCTACTGTTTGGGCTCGAGGAATATATCCTGTTTTATTGCTTTCCCAACCATGAATAAAAAGAACACCAGGATTTTTAGCTTTGAGTTTTGAAGGGAAAATTAAAGTGCCTTTTATTTTTTGGCCATCAACCTTAAAAATAATTTGGCGGTATTTGTTCATTTATTATCCTTCTTCTCTATTTCTTTAACCATCACAAATGTTTTTAAAACTGTATCGTATTTATTTTCAAGATATCTTTTAAAAAGCTTCCAGGAATAAAACAATAATAATAAAAGAAATATGAATGTAAAGTCTAATCGTAGCCTCTGATAATATAATTTAATTAAAACTAGGAAAAAAGATGTAAAAAATATGTTTGACCAAAAAGCTACTCTATCGGCGAAAAAAGTTCCCTGACTATCAAGGCCTTTCGCTAAAAGATAATTGTGTATTAAATAAAAAACCGTTTCCGTATTCTCATCGCTCCCTAATAATTTCTTTTTCTTTAATAGTTTTTCTGCATTCTCAAAAAGAGAAATATTATTTTTTTTATTTTTGATGATCTCAAAGACCTTTCTGTCTAAACAAAAATTATTCCTAATAATCTTGGTAAACCCTTGAAAAATAAAACCAACAAATAATCCAAAAGATAAATAAAAAATTATAATTAGTCCCTCTTGTCTCCGAATATGTAAAAAACTAGTTAAGTGATAACCTGTCAATAACTCTAATCCTTTAATAAATAAAATTCCAGGAACAATGTTATAAAAAAATTGAGTTAAAGAATCTGTATTTTCCATTTTTAAATATTCCCTTTTTCAATAATTTCTTCAACTTTTTCTTTGGCCCCAGTTTTAGTATAGATTTTCATAATTTTAAATTAATCTAATTTTACCACTAGAAGGATATAAATTTAAGGCCGGAAATGGTATTATGAATTAAGAAAGGAGATTAATAAAATGTCTAAAATAGTTCTTATTCTTTTAGCTGGTGCCCTAGGGGGGATTTTAAGAGGAATACTGGGAATTGCCAAATCATTGGTTACCAAGAAAAATGTGGAAATCAATTGGCTCTGGTTCACTGTGTCTGTAATTATTGCTGCCATTCTGGGTATGATAACCGCCAGCTTTTTCCTGGATGATACCAGACTAGCCTTAATCGGCGGCTATGCTGGAAGTGATTTCCTAGAAGGTTTAATGAAAATTGTTCTTAAAGATAAATTTGAACCAAAAGAAAAAGAAGAAAAGAAAAAAAGTGGGTTTGGGGAGTTGTTGAAAAAGGCTAAGTAAAATTTGCAAAATATTGTAAAATATAAACATTGTGAATGAAGTAGAACAATTAGCTCCAGGTGATATTTGGGACAAAGTATCCGATGATGCCAAAAAGCTAGCCATTTCTCTTTTTCACAGCCAAGGTTTCTCTCAAGCTAGAGATTATATAGAAGACATGGCTCAAGATAAAGATGGAGGCTTTGATTTAGAACAAGGAATGCAGGGGCTTTCTGACTTTGGCGTGTTACAAGAAATTACCCTAATTGAAGAAAAAAAGAAAGATTAACACAAATGAAAACCCCCCGAGCAATTTTACTTACTCCTATCACTGAATTAAGAGATGAACAGTTAAGAGAAAGATTAAGTTTAAAGACAAAAATGACAGCTGAAGAAAGAGAATATCTCAGATTAGGTAGGGAAATTGAAGAATACGAACAGAATAGAGAAAAGAGGCCTGATCGTTATAAAGGATGGGAAGAACCAAGATATAGACTTCGTTCTGATTTTCAAGCTTTTATTAAAAAAAGCTTTTTTTAATAAAATTAGCCTAAAAAATTAGTGAAACCAAAGATTAAGTTTTTCTTGTTTGGCTTCTTTTCCCGCCCCCACTATAATTCATCTTAATAAATCAACTTACTTCCTTCTTAATATCTGCTATTCTTGATTTTAGAGATTAATAAAATTAAAATATCCATATGGCTAGGGATTATGCCCGAAGATACAAAAGAAGAAAAACCAGATTAACTAAGCTTGAGGAAAAACGCAATCTCAGACAAGCGGTTTTATTTGGTTTTCTTTCCGTGGTTCTCTTTTTAGTCTTTTTAGTTTTCGGCCTGCCGATTTTAATAAGACTAGCGGTTTTTATTGGCGAAAGAAAATCAAGCGCACCTTTAAAAGAGAGTAATAATGTCACTCTTCAAGCACCGATTTTTGATTATCTTCCCGAGGCCACTAATAGTGCCTTCTTTGATCTTGCTGGTTTTGCTCAAGGAGAAACTACTATAGAAATCATTCTTAATGGAGAAAAATTAAGAGAAGTCGCTACTGATGATGAAGGCGAGTTTGAGGCAAAAAACATTACCCTTCAAAACGGTGAAAACAAAATCAAAGCCAGAGCCATCGATAAAGAAAACCATCAGAGTGATTTTTCCGAGGAACTGGTAATTGTTTTAGACAATGAGGCACCGGCTCTGGAAATTTCTCACCCCCAGAATGGCGATAAGTTTTTTGACAAGGATAAAGAAATCACTATCGAAGGTCAGACTGACAAAGAGGCAAGCATCTATATTAATAATCGTTTAGCCGTGGTTGACAGCCAAGGCAATTTTTCTCTCAATTACGAACTGAGTGAAGGTGATAATCAACTTAAATTTGTCGCTCTTGATCCGGCCGCAAATAAAGCGGAAAAAGAAATCACTGTTTCCTATGCTCCGTAATTATTAAACCCCAAATTTCAAGCACCAAATTCCAAATAATATTCAATTTTCAAACGTTTTTTATTTTAAGTTTGAGATTTGTGATTTGTTATTTGAGATTTTGAGCCTATGGCGAGTAATATCCACATCCAAATCATCACCCAGGCATAGAATAAAGAGTTGTTAAAAAAAGAGTGAATCAAAACTGCCGCTAAACTACTCACTGCCACGATCGAACTCCTATTTTGCTTAAAGATTTTTATTCCCAAACATAAAAAACTAATCAAACCAATCAAACCGGTGGTAGCCCAAACAAAAAGCAAAGATGAATCAGCTCCGGCGGCGGCATGGCTTTTCTGCCAATTCTCTTCATCAAGCAAACCTAAATTCTTTTGCACATAACGATAAGTATTAAAACCCCAGCCAAAAAGTGGCTTTTTAAATCCAATTACCAAACTTTGCTGCCAATTATCAATCCTGGCCCGAATAGTTGATTTTCTCTCTAATCTCACCCCTTCTCCGCCAGGCCGGGGGAGCAATAAAACGGTAATGATACCAACCCCCAAAACCGCCAAAAAGAACTTAACTGATTTTTTATACCAGGCAATCAGAGCCATGGCCACCAGATAGGCCAAATAAGCACTCCGGCTATAAGTGAGCGCCAAAGCTAAATAAACCATTACTCCTGCCAAAATCCTTAATCCCCTCCCAGTTGACAAATTTCTGGATATCCAGTTTTTTGTCAATCCTAGTTGGAAAAGAGGAGTTATTATCAAAATTAAAGTTAAAACATAAATCAATCCGGTAAAACCAGGGTCTAAAAAAGTGCCTACCACTCGATAATAATGTGGGTCCCAATCAAATTTGGCCAGGGGCCGAAGATCAGGCATAAAAATATACTGAAGCAGCCCAAAAAAAGCAACCAGAACACCGGCAATAATCAATGGTTGATAATTACCCGCCCCCGGCTTCGCCTTGGCGAGGCTGGGGATGACTAATGCTTTGTGCTTAATTGCATCAAATAAAACAAAATAAATCCCGCTATAAGCCACCCAGCGAAAAAGATATAAAGAAGCCACCAGTAATTCACTGGTTTTAAAATAGGGGAAAGCCAAAAGCAAGGAAAAACCAGCGCTGATGATAAAACCTAAAATTGCCTGAGTTAATGAAGGCCAGTAAAATTTTTCTTTTTGCAAAAACTTTTTTCCTAACCAATATAAAAGCAAGGTAATAATAACTAAGTCGTGGAAATAAAAATTCCATTCTCCCCTATTAAATGGTAGGCGAGTCAGTTGACCAAAAGGAAAACTAATCAATAATAACAATATAAATAATTTCACCATCTAATATTAATCCTTAGACGTGTTAAGAGATTAACACCTCTAAGGTGTTGTAATCTTAACACCTCTGTTTTTATATAAAAGGTAAAGTTTGGCTCTGACGGAAAAAGAATGAAAACTCATCATCACTGCCATCATTAAACCAGCTATCCCATCCAAAAATCCCAATCTTAAAAAATAGTTTTGTAAAAATTTGCCTATGGGATAAGCTAGAATCAAAAAAGCATTAGTTTTGACCTTTTGCTGATATAATTCCCCAGCTCTGATCGAAGAATATTGATTAATTCTTTTTAAAAAATTAGAAACAGTTATTTGGCGATTATGAATAATGGGATTTTTTAGCTTGCCTATTTTGCCCTTAATTTCCCAAACCTCATGTACCGGCCGCTGCCACCAACCGGCCTCTTTTCTCCCCAGCCTCACCAGATTAACTGTCCTGATTTCCCCAAATCTCAACCACTTCCCTAAAAACCTATCCTTTCTTTTTAAATAAAGCCCCTCTACATCTTTACTCTTTGAAATTTTATCTTTAATCTCGTCACGCAATTTTGACGTGACGTTTTCATCGGCATCAATAAATAAAATCCAGTTTCCCCTAGCCTTTTTTAAACCAAAATTACGCTGTTGGGAAAAATCATGGTCTAATTTTCTTTGATAAACTTTAGCTCCCAAATCCCGAGCCATTTTTACTGTTCTGTCATTAGAACCATCATCGATCACCAGTATTTCATCCGCCAGATGGCGGATTGATTTTAAACATTTTCCAATATTTTTTTCTTCGTTTCTGGTTAAGACAATCGCTGAAATCATATTAAAAGATTAATTAACATTTTAACTCCTAAAATTGCCAGATACAAAAAAGCCAAAGGCCAAAAATACGGTTTAACCCATTTTAAGATAAATAAAAAGTTAGAAATCATCAAATATTTTATCTTCTTCGGGCTTAAACCGCCTAGGCTTTTACTGATTTGATGAAAAACAACTGATTTTGGTTCCACATAAATCTGATAACCAGCTTTTTTGGTCCGGAGGCAAAAATCACTGTCTTCAAAGTATAAAAAGAATCTTTCATCAAATAAGCCAATTTTTTCAAAAACTTCTCTTTTAACCAACATGCAACATGCGGAAACTAATTCCTGCTCTAAGGCTTTTTTGGGTCTCCTAATTAAATGAAGATGTTTGGTTCTTCCTAAAATTGGATTTAATTTGGCGCCCAAAGCATAAATTATTTTATCCTTCTCTTTTCCCTTTAAAAGCGGCGCCACAATACCAATCTTTTCATCTGATCTCATCAATTGAATTAAAGGCTTCAAAAAGTTCTTTTCTGCCCTGGTGTCCGGATTAAGAATCATGATATGGTCAAAGCCCTTTTTCAAAGCATATTTAATCCCTACATTATTGCCTCCAGCAAACCCAAGATTATTTTGATTCCGAATTAGTTTTACTTGAGGAAATTTATTTTTAATCGTTTCTACTGATCCATCAGTCGAAGCATTGTCAACAACAATGATTGTTGATTGTTTTAGAGAACGAAGACAATCAAGAATATAAGGTAAACCATTATAATTTAAAATAATAATCGCTACTTTAACCATAATTTTTCTATATTTTGACTTACTTTTTGACCATCAAAATATTTTTTCGCTCTTTTCCTTCCTTCCAAAGATAATTTAATTCTTAACTTTTTATTTTTAAGCAATTTATTAACTGCTTTCAAGCCTGCTTGCCAATCTCCCGGATTAACCAACAGACCGGTCCGACCGACTACTTCGGGAATAGCACCGCATTTAGTCGTCACGATAGGTAAACCGGAGACCATGGCTTCTATCAGGACCATACCTAAATATTCTTCCCAATATTGTGTCGGTCGACTTAATAAACAAAAAATGTTTGCTTTTTGATATTCTTTATAAACTTTAGAATAAGGCGCTTTTTTTATTTTCACAACATTAACTGGCATTTGAGGATATTTTAATCTAATTTGATTAATTAAATTAATGATATTAGGTCTCTCTGGACCATCTCCAACAATATTTAATCTAATATTTTTGTTTGATTTATAAAGAGAAATAAAGATTTTGAGTAAATCATATATTCCTTTTTCTTTAACTAATCTTCCAACAAACAATATCCGAAATATTGAGGGATTTCTTCGGGTTTTTGCATGTTTTGTGTCCTTAATTTTAAATTTTTTCAAGTCAACTCCGTAAGGAAAAACAACTATTTTTTTAGGATTGCCGCCTTCTTTAATTAAACAATCTTTGGCTTTTTCAGTTAGACAATGAAAAAAGTCCACTTCTTTTATGGCTCTTTGTTTAAAACGCCTTCTATTCCAAATGCCTTCATGGTTAAAAGGAATGGTTTCAGAACAAGTGCAGACTACTTTCTTAACCCAGCCTCTTTTTTTAGCATTTAAAGCTTGCTGGGTAAAATGAAAATAAGTTTCTCTGGTATGAACCAGATCAAAACCTTTAAGTTTTTCTTCTAAACCAAATAAATACATGGCATCGCCCAAGCATAGCCTGTTTAAAACAGGCATTTTAAAGGGAAAGTTGGGTAAATCTACGGGAGAAGCTAGCTTAACTAAAGGAAAACTGTATTTTTGATGAATTGGTTTTAGGCCGGAAAAACCGGTTATTTTATGCCTCTGAGACAAAGACTCATAATTCTGCATTTCAAACTTATTAAAATATGATCCCCTAACTATGGCTATTTTCATAGAATGCATAAAGAAAATTCTTTAGCTAATTATAGCATTCGCTATCTTATTTTCTCTTTAGGAAGATTTTTTTAAACGAAGCAAGCCTAGATTAAGGTAAAGTAACGCATTATATAAGCCATAAAGAAGACAAGGTTTAATTCCATTCCAACCATCTTTCCATCCCCCTGAAATAATAGATTTAAAAGCGTAATAAATACCCAGAAAAGGAAAAAGAATCAAAGAATATTTTCTTTTCCAAATATAGCTTTTTGGCCAATCTCTAAGAGAATTCTGAAATTTCTTAATTTCTTTAAATGGTTTGTCTAAATAATCTGCATGAATTTTCGCCCATCGAAGCCACTTACTCCTAAAAACTTTTAAACTATAATTGTTATATAGCCTTCTGTGCTCTAAAAGAAAGGGAATTGTTTCTATTGTCCCGTGAACTTCTACCCCCTGATGGGGAATACCAAGAAAAGAGATGTCTGATTTTTTAAAAAGTACTATCTTTCCTGCGCGGGCTTTTGTTGTATATTTTTCACCATCCCATATGGCCGATAAAAATTTATATGCAGAAATTGTTTTTGATTTTACTAATTTAGGCATTATCTTTTGAATTTTTTTGGTTAAAAATTCATCTGCATCTATTCTTAAAATCCAATCCCCTCTTGCCTGATTTAAACAAAAAACGAAGTGTTCCTCCATCATTCCAATAAAATGTCTCTCAAATACCCTTGCTTTATATTCTCTGCAAATTTTTAGAGATTTATCTAAACATTTCCCATCATGAACTACTATAATCTCATCTACACAAGGAGCTATACTATTAAGACATCTTTTAATTATTCTTTCCTCATTTCTAATTACTAGACAAGCAGAAATTGTTGAATTCACTCGCTTTTTATTTTTCATAAATATAATAAATGACAAAATGTCTATTTAATGCTTGACATAAGCAACTAATAAAATTACAGTATTTTAAAGTAAGTTTATCATTTATGCTTCAAATTAAAAAATTACTCTCTATTATAGTTTACCTTCTCCTCGTCCTTACATTCTTATCTCATGCACAAAATGTTAAAGGCAGTGAAAATAATAATTTTATATTAATATCTATAGATCATTTAGGCAATCGTGAAATTAAACCACGCTTTAAAGATTTGCCTCATGGAGAAACTTATTTTGAAGAAATCCCCTTCCTGTTGCCAATCGGAGAAGATCCTAAGTATATATGCAGTCAGGCTGCGCCTCTTCCGGATTTTCCAAAAGAATTCATATTTCCAACAGATATTGTCTATCCACGAGAGATTTATCTTCTCTTAAACGGCGGGAACGTTTATGAAAATTATCTTGATCTTGCCATTGGAGAAGTAGAACTATATTTTTCTAATCAAACAACATTCACGGGTGAATTAAAGGTAGGATTTAATATCAGAGATTGGATATTGGATAAACCAGGCTTCGTTCATACTGTAAATGATCCTAATATAAAACAGGCCTGGCAGGGAACTACAGCCGCAGGCAATGGTCCTGTAATAATTGATATGTTAAAAATACCAATACCGGAAATCTATAGACAGCAGACTTTAGAAAAAATTACCCTCAGAGATATATCTTTAGAAACAATCCCTCATGCTGATCCGGCTTTACAGTTTTTTGCAATTACAGTTAAAACAAACCCTCCCCCTTCTCCCATTGTCCTCCTCCCTGGATTCACGGCCTCATGGAATCTAAAGGCGATTGCTGCTGGAGTAGCATCAGGCAATTGGGAAAGAGTTCCCATTTTTTGGCCTTATTATAATCTTCAACATACTTTAACTAGTACTGAAGCTGGATACGAAGAAAGCAAAAATTATTTTGAATTCTACTATGATTGGCGCAAAAGAATTGATGATCTGGCTGATGATTTTAACGACTATCTTAGTAAGACCGTCTTGGTCAACCAACCTTCTGAAACAAAAGTTAATTTAATTGGTCACTCTATGGGCGGTTTGATTGCCCGCGCTTATGCTAATAAATATGGTGGTGAAAAAATTGAGAAATTAATCACCGTCGGTTCGCCTCATCAAGGCGTCCTTGAATCATATTATGCCCGGGAAGGAGGAGTAGCTGATGAAAGGTTTTCTTTTAAAAACATTATTTTACGGCTTTTGCTGGAAATTCATCGCTCAAAATACTCCAATACCAAAGAATTAGTCAACAATATGATTCTTTCTGTTAAAGATATGTTCCCTATTTTTGATTTTTTGAAAACCCAAGAAGGAACAGTAATAGATATCAACTCTTTATCAATCCAAAATGATTATCTGAAAAACCTTGTTGATCCGGAAACTCTAAAACCAAAAACAATTAATATCCATGGTAAAGAAAATAATCCCAATAAAGATACGAGCGAATACTATAGAATTATTGAAGCCCCTCCTGAATATAAACTTCAAGGATTGTGGCCCGATGGTTTTCCCTATGATAAAGAATATACGGAAAATGGTGACTTAACTGTTTTAACTAAAAGCGCGCTTACGCCGACCGCCTCTTCTTCTGCCCAAGTTGATGGAGACCATATTGAGATTATTGAATCAGCCTTAGGCATTCAAGCAATCTTAGACGCTCTAGGCATCACAGGTGTCACTCCCAATACCAACTACACTTCTCCCATTGTTAGGGGCTTGCTTTTTCTATTGGGCTCACCGGCTAACATTAAAGTCATCACTCCTAACAATGACCAAGTAGGTCATGATGTTCCCAGTCCTGGTTTAAATACTTATTATAGTGAAGCTAATAAACTCATTTATATTCCTAATGCCCCTTCAGGCGATTATTACGTCGAACTCAGTGGCACTAATGAAGGCATCTATCATTTATATACCGGCCAGTTAACTGATGATGAAGATGTTTGGCAGACCATCAAAGGCAAGATTGGCAAATATGAAATCGTCCCCCTTTATTTAAACTTTAATCCTCAAAATCCTCAGGAAAATATGATTAAAGATGAAAACGGAGAGACTTTATTAAAACTGACTAAACAGCAATTAGAAGACCTTAACGAATATGCCAGAATTAACATCAGTCACTCGACCGTTAAAAGAAAGCTTCAATATCAATTTGGCAAAATTATTAAAATTATAGACAAGGCTTTAAATTATCTTGAAGATCACAATTATTTTCAAGGTTCTCTCTATGCTTCCTCTGCTTTAAATCAGTCTCTTCGTTTAAGAATCACTCTCAATCAATATCTTAAACAAGAAAAAATCACTTCAGAAAAAGCCAATTATCTTAAAAATGAACTGGAAGAAACGGCCAAACTCTTATCTTCTGCCTGGGTTAATCTCTACCAAAAGGCGGGTAAAACAATCACCAGTAAAAAACTCTC
>CAZPUR010000004.1:0-58950 GCA_964589815.1 uncultured Pseudomonadales bacterium | reverse complement strand
TGGCCTAATTGCCGGTACCCAACCATTATCTGTCTTTGCTGCTGATTGTCTTGGACTACATTCTATTCCAAATGGGCACTCTTTTCCTCGCCAAAATACCCCATCTTCTAAACCCAGGCACATTTGCTCTTGTCTCTCGTTAGCAAACCTCAACGCTACTTCATCTGTCTCGAGTTCAACTCCTTCTATAATAATGGGAAATCAGCTACAGGAGTAAGCCTCTTGGGTGATCTCCTCCTGCCCATTGAAACCTCAATTACCTCTGCTTTCGCTTGATGAATTTTCTGCTGAACCGTGACAGCGCCCACATTAAAGAGTTCTGCCCAGTCATTTTGGGTAAACATCTGCTCATCAAAATATCCTATAATTGTTCCATCTGGAAGTTTTTCTCTTAAAATTGACATAGTTCAGAGATAGATTAATTTAGCTTTAACCCATATTATATCACCCATGAAACTAATTTATCTTAAAATTAAGAATATTGAGCTTTAATTTCACCTATTCAAATGAGGTTTACTACGGGGCAGAGTGTCTCGACAATTATCTTTCTTTAGTAAAGGCTTTACCTGATTCGGATTTTAGATAAAGTTCAAAATTTTTAGCTTTTTTTCTTAGGCATCTTTTTCTCGACTGGCGTTAACACTTGAATGGCTTTACCTGTTTTCTTGATTGTTGATTTTTTGCTCTTTTTCGTCTTATTCTCTACTAACTTTGGTTTTTTCTCTCCGGCTGACGATAGCAAGCCAATAATTGTATCAAGCCTAGTATTTAGAATTTCAATTTTTTCTACAAGCTGGGAAATGCTGCGATTATTTATATTGCTTTGCGAAGGCCTTCTTGAATCTCTATCGCCAAAACTCCTTCTGGGAAAATCTCTTCTGTCTCTTGATCTATTACCATTGCTTC
This sequence comes from uncultured Pseudomonadales bacterium, assembly GCA_964589815.1. Classification (GTDB taxonomy): domain Bacteria; phylum Patescibacteriota; class Microgenomatia; order UBA1400; family UBA1400; genus CAZPUR01. Next base: position 58,044 of record CAZPUR010000004.1, on the reverse strand, counting down.
CGCCTTTTTTCTCAAAACAATCACTGCAATATACTGGCTTCTTGCCGCTTGGCTTAAAAGGCACTTGGCAATCTTTACCGCATTCATCACAAACTGCATCATATAATGAAGGCCTTCTTGAATCTCTATCGCCAAAACTCCTTCTGGGAAAATCTCTTCTGTCTCTTGATCTATTACCTGGGTTAAAGTTTCTCATAAATGCTCCTTACTAAGTACTAATACATTACTGTAGTATATGCTACTTTTCAGATAAATAGCAAGGAGTACTATAAAAAATGTAAATAATTTATGATTAAGTATCAAATTACCGCCAGAAGCACATTAACTTAATCTACTTTCTCTTCCCCCACTTGATCTTATGCCAAACTCGTTCGTGAAGATAATAAATTATGGTACTAGATATGTTTGAAAAAATTATTATGCCTAGAGCCAAAAGGACTTTTTTGGTAATGACGTAAATAATCAAGCCATCAGCCAGTATCACTAAAATCCTAAAAGTCACAGACTTAGCTACCGACCTCTTTATATTCCCATAAAATGACATGTTTTAAGTTTACAAGAAATCACTCTTATGTCCAATAGGGAAAAATCATGCCCGCTCCCTCGCGACAAAATACAGACAGTGTTATATACTATAAGATATTATAGCAGAAAAATCTGTTTATCATTAATCTTCAATATCAAATCCTTGAACATCTACTCTTGATCCATATTCCGCCTCATGGAAAGCCTCTATCCCCTTATCTAGTCTGCTGGCTGGGAATCCTAAGGCTTCAATAAAACAATCTATTCCTTGATTAAAATCAGTCACATTCAGATTAGTTAAAAAACCACATCGTCTTAAGTTGTGCTCTGAGGTCCCTGCATATCTTTGGGCATTGTTAACAGTAAATTGGGGACAAAGAAAACCTCTTCTAATCTCACCATCCTTAGTTCTGGCAACAGCAACATAGCCTGGCTGTCCTACAAGCCATCCCCTACTTTTTTTTCCTACTTTCTCTCTCACAAATATAATCAACCTTTTTCTGGGCAAGTTTATTTAATTTGTGGGTCCAGATGGACTTGAACCATCAACCCCTACGACCCGCCAGACTGGACTTGTGGACTCGAGAGGTATCGAACCTCTGACCTTTCGGACCCGCCTGCCAAAGCTAGTGACCGTGCCTGGATTTGAACCAGGGGGCCTTTCGGATGTGAACCGAACGCTCTACCACTGCCGTCCAGAGGACGGTGAGCCTCTGGCTCAAGCTATTATGGACCCTGGTAGAACGATTTCACATTGCCCTTCTACTACAATCTATTTTTTGGGAACAACTAGATTATTAAAATAGTGGGCTCGATAGGGATTGAACCTATGACCTCTCCGATGTGAACGGAACGCTCTACCACTGAGCTACGAGCCCAAAATCTAATAATATTTAACTATTATCTGTTTTAATTTCTTTCCTTGTCCACTTTTAAAAAATTTTTTTCTCATGATGGCATCTTTTTTACAAAAAAACTTTTCCCAATATATCAATTTAAAAGGACCGTTTTGCTTTGTCCATTTATTAACGCCCATGTTGTGTTCTACCAGACGTTGTTGGGGCTGTTTGCTCGTAAAACCAACATAGGTTTTCCCGTTTTTAAGGCTTATTAGTAAATAAACATAGTAAAACATCTATCTACCACTGCCGTCCAGAGGACGATGAGCCTCTGGCTCAAGCTATGGACCCTTTTAGATATGATTTTACCAAAATTGCTCTTGCGTCACAATCTAATTTCCCTTTATAATGAAATATTATGTTTCGGATACTAAGAATCATCGGCGCTTTTATTTTGGACTTTATTGAAACCATTGTCACCGCCCTGGTTATTTTCGTCATTATCTACCTCTTTCTTTTCCAGCCCCATCAGGTTAAAGGCAACTCCATGCAGCCCAATTTTGAAAACGGCGAATATCTGCTGACCAATAAAATTACCTATCGTATCCATGAACCTGAAAGAGGCGATGTCATTATCTTTAAAGCTCCGGTTAATCAAAGCTATGATTATATTAAAAGAATTATTGGTCTGCCAAACGAAAGCGTCAGTTTAAAACAAGGAAGATTTTTTATTGATGATAAGTTTTTAGATGAATCGGCTTATTTAGCTGAAGATGTTTACACTCAGGGCGGTCAATTTTTACCTGAGGGTGGAGAAATAGTGGTGCCTGAAGAACAATATTTTATGGCTGGAGACAATCGCTCCCATTCCAGCGACTCAAGAGAATGGGGTTACATTTCTAAAGATGATATTGTGGGCAGGGCTTGGCTGCGTTACTGGCCGCCCTCTGCTTCCGGACTGATTCCTAAGATCGCCTGGTGAAGTTTTCTTAATTGCTCATCTGTTTCTTCGGGCGTTCCCACCAAACCAATGTATAATTTAGTTTCCCTTAGACTCCTTCTCAATCTCACTTTTACCTTTTTACCTAAAGCCCCGCGCATTTCATCCTCATATTGGTCTACTTTTTCATCAACAATAAATTTATTTAATCGGGCTTCACTCTTATCACCTAATTTAACTGTGGGCTGACCGGAAGCCAGCTTCATTCTTCGGGCTATTTCTTCTGTTCTTCTGACTGAAGCTGATTCTTTCAAAACCATTTTATAAGCTTCAATCATTAAACGCATATCGTGAATACCCTGAAGGGCCCGGGCATGACCTTCAGTAACCAAACCTGAAAGCAGACCATCTTTGACCGCATCTGGCAGTTGAAGCAGTTTTAAGGTGTTGGAAATATAAGGGGCGCTTTTGCCAATTCTCTTGGCAATCTCTGCCTTGGAAAGCATAAATTCCTCGACTAAACGTTCAAAGGCCTTAGCTCGATCAATAGGATTCAAATCCTCTCTCTGGACGTTTTCCACAATAGCCATCTCCAACATCCCCTGAGGACTGGTCTCTTTGACAATGCAGGGAACATCTTTAAGGCCGGCAATTTTGGACGCCCGCCAACGCCTTTCACCCACCACAATCTGATAACCGGCCGGCGTATGGGCCACCACTAAGGGCTCTAAAACACCGTGTTGTTTAATAGATTCCACTAAGTCAGCAATTGATTCCGAAGTAATTACTCCTCGGGGCTGGAGGGGATTGGCTTGAAGCTGTTCAACGTCTAAATCAACGATATTTTTTTGACCCATTTGATCCATAACTGACTCCTTTTATTTAAAATCAAATAATAGAGACTACTTTTTTACCTCGCAAACTAGAAAAACTAACTCTACCTGTCTTTAAGGCAAAAAGGGTGTGGTCTCTACCCATCCCTACGCCCTGGCCGGCATGAAATTTGCTACCCCTTTGCCGGACAATAATCTGACCGGTTTTAATGTTTTGGCCGCCGTAAATTTTGATGCCCAGACGCTTACCGACCCTGCCTTTGTGTTGAACCGTGCTCCCGCCGGTTTTCTTTTTCGCCATAACAACCTTATGTAACCATAAGTTTTCACAAAAGTCAACTATTTATTTTCACACTTCTCCCGCAAAATGCGGGCTCAGTCTAAACTGACTAGGAACAGATTAAGAAGAAGTAATTTTTAAAATCTTTACTTTAGTTTTTTGCTGACGATGGCCTTTAACCCGACGATAACGGGATTTAGCTTTATAAGTGGCCACCCGGATTTTCTTATCTTTGAACTGCTCGACAACTTCTCCCTTTACCCGAGCTTGTTTGACCAGGGGAGTACCGAGGCTTAATTTATTGTCTTTTACCATTAAAACCTGATCAAAATTAATCTTATCCCCTTTTTTCCCTTCAATCTTTTCCGTGGTAATGACTTCGCCTTCGGCTACTAGGTGTTGTTTGCCAGCAATATTAACTACGGCTGTTTTTATTATTTTAACCATAGACTGTATTTTAACTTAATGTTTATCTTATTTCAATTGATTTTTCTTTTTGCCTATTCCTGGCCACTGATCGAATTAAGGCTAATAGAACAAAAGTAGAGATTAAAGAACTGCCACCATAAGAAACTAAAGGCAGAGTAATTCCAGTAATCGGCATTAAGCCTAAATTCATCCCTATATTAATAAAAGATTGAAAAAAAAGCAGGCTGGCGCCTCCAACACAGATTAAGCTTCCCGTTAAAGTTTCGCTCTCCCTGCCTAAAAGATAAATTTTCAAAATTAAAATATAAAAAGCAAAAATTAATAAACTGCTGCCTAAAAAACCCCATTCTTCTGCCAGGCAGGCAAAAATAAAATCAGAGTGTCTCTCCGGTAGAAATCTAAGCTGGCTTTGGGTGCCGCTGCCCAAGCCTTTGCCTAAAAATTGACCTGAACCAATAGCGATTTTGGCCTGAATTAGGTTGTAACCGCTGCCTAAAGGATCAAAACCTGGATAAAGAAAGCTTAAGGCCCTTTCTTGTTGGTATGGTTTTAAAACCCGCCAACCTAAAGGCAGGCTGGCTAAAAAAACTAATAAGCCTAAAATAAGATATCTTAATCTCATCCCTTTACTTAAAATAATCGCCAAGCCGATGACAAAAACAACTAAAGCGCTGCCTAAGTCTGGTTGTTTGAAAATTAAAAAAACCGGTAAAAAAAGAAGGCCTAAAAAGATAATTAAATCTTTAATCTTTTTAAAATCCAATTTTAAAGCTAGGCCGGAAAAGCTCAAAAGTAAAAGGGGTTTGACTAGTTCTGAAGGTTGTAAACTTAAATTTCCTATTCTAATCCAGCGGATTGAGCCACGGGTTAAACTGCCTAAAATAAAGGTCAGCAAAAGTAAAAAAACTGCCAGAATATATAAATGAAAATAAAGTTTTTCAAAAACCTGGTAATCAATAAGAGAAAAAAGTAAAAAAACTAAAACCCCGATGCTAAAAAATAAAAGCTGGTTTTGGAAAAAACTCCTATCAATACTGAAAAGAGTCAAAGCCCCCAGACTGAAAATAACCAGCACTGGAAGGATAAACCAGCAGTCAAGATTTCTGAACATAATTATTCAACAATCTTAATTTCTTTCCCTTTTCTTATCTCTTTAACCAAAGTTTTTGACTTAATTTCCTTTTCAAATTCTTTAGGCCAAGAAGGGAGAGTAATAACTATTAACTGACTTAATTGGCAACCAGCTTTTTTCCGTTGCTCTTGAATTTTCCTCATCAACTCTCTGGCCTCCCCTTCTTTTTTCAATAGGGGAGTTAGTTTCGTCTCCAAGCTTACCTCTAGTTTTTTACCTTTAATAAATTCTACCTGTTTAACATTTAGCTCTTCTTTAATTAATTGAATTAATTCTTTCTGATTCTTTAATTTCACTTTTAACTTTTCACTTTTAACTTTTAACTTCTTTAGTGGTTGTCTAACTTTAATCCCCTTCTCTTTTCTTTGACTGTGACCTAACTCACAAATTTGACGCACTAAATCCATTTGTTTAAGTAAATCTTTGTCTGTTTTTTTAATCTCAGAATTTTTTTCCGGCCAGGAAGCCAGATGAACTGATTCTTCTCCACTAAGGTTTTTATAAATTATTTCACTAATAAAGGGGTTAAAAGGAGCTAATATTCTTGAAAGCATTAATAAAACTTGGCTTAAAACATTTAAACAAACATTTAGGTCATTTTTATCATCGGTTAATAAGCTGACTCTATCCCGAGAGCGCCTCACATACCAGGTGGATAAGTCTTGAACAAATTTCTCTATTAAAAGAGCCGCCTCGTCAGGCTTATAATCGTCTAAAAATCCTCCCACCTGAAAGGCCAAAAGGTCAAGCTTGGTTAAAATCCATTTATCTAAAATTTTTAATCCCTGGGGAGAAAGTTTTTTTAGCTGCCAATGGTTTAAATTAGCATAGGTAACCAAAAAATTATAGACGTTCCATAGGGTCAAATGAAATCTTCTTCTGGTTTCATCAGCAATTTTATAACCAAAAAGCAGGTTTTTTTCCGGATGGTGAGTCAGATACATCCAGCGCATCACATCAACTCCGATTTTGTCTGCCCCTTCATTAAATTCAATCGCATTACCCCAAGATTTATGCATCGGCCGGCCATCCTCACCCAACAAAGTCCCAAAACCTAAAACGGTTTTATAAGGCTCCTGATCTTCTAAAACCGTGGCCATAGCAATCATCGAATAAAACCAGTTCTTGAACTGTCCTGGGAATGACTCGGTAATAAAATCAGCCGGAAACCATTTTTTAAAATATTTTTTGTCAGTGGTATAACTTAATTTCTTGGTTTTCGGATCAATCAGAGTAGAAAAATTAACAATGCCCGCGTCCAGCCAAGGATTGCCTACATCAGCAATCCGAGAAGCTAATTGACCACACTGGGAGCATTTTATTTTAATTTTATCAACCCAAGGACGATGGGGACTATGACCCTTAAACTCAGACCAGCCTTGAGCTGCTTTTTGACTTAATTCTTCCTCAGAACCAATAACCTGAAAATGGCCGCACTGGCATTGCCAAATCGGTAAGGCCAACCCCCAATAGCGTTTTTTAGAAATCAGCCAATCATCCATATTTTTCAGCCAATCCAGTTCTCTTTTTAAACCAAAGCCCGGAATCCAGCGGATTTTTTTGGCCACATCAATCATTTTTTGGCGTAAAGTCCGGCCTTTTTTATCATTCGGATCTTTCTTGTCCATACTAATATACCACTCATCAACCGCCCGCCAAACCAATTCTTCTTTACAGCGCCAGCAGGCTGGATAACGGTGAGTCACCCTCTCCGTCTTAAGGAAAAACTTGCCTTTGTCTTTATTTCTAAGATAGTCCAAAATCAATTCCGGATGTTTTTTGGCATTTTTACCGCTTAAGTTTCCCATTTGCTCCAAATAATTGGCTTCTTCGTCTATCGACTCTACTAAAGGCAAATTTTCTTTAAGACCAATCTTATAATCCTCAGCCCCGCCGCCGGTATTAATATGAACCACGCCCGTGCCTTCATTATCTGCTACCGGTAAAATCAAGGCATCTGAGGCCACTACTTTATGAACGTAGCTACCCAAGCTTTTTTTTAGCCGAGGCAAATGAGCAAAAGGAGCCTGATAATTAAGCCCAATCAGTTCCTTGCCTTTGACGACTTGGGCCTTGGTATATTTTTGAGGAAAAAGGACTTTCGCTCTTTCTTTTAAAACCACCAATTTCTCCGAGCCGTTTTTGATTAAAAGATAGTCTTTTTTAGGGTCAACGACTAAGGCCACATTAGCCGGAATCGTCCAGGGAGTCGTGGTCCAAACTAAAAAATAAGTCTTGGGCCAGCCTTTTGAAATAATGGGAAGTTTAAAATAGATCGACTCATGGGTTACCTCTTTATAGTCCTCGGTGAGCATCTCATGCTGGGAAATAGCCGTGCCGCAGCGCGGACACCAAGGGACTGAATCTCTTCCCTGGTACAACCAACTATTCCGCCAGCATTTTTGCAAAAAATACCAAATCATATAGTTATTTTCATCGCTCATAGTGAAATAAGAATGTTCCCAATCCATAAAGTATCCTAGTCTTTTCGATTGTTCGGTTTGCACTCGGGCAAATTTCTTCACTCTGGCTTTGCATAAATTAACAAACTTGGCGATACCGAATTTCTCAATATCTTTTTTGGATTTGAAGCCCAATTCTTTTTCTACTTCCACTTCCACCCAAAGACCTTGACAGTCAAAACCATTTTGAAATCTCTGCTCATAACCCTTCATGTTTTTATAGCGCTGCCAAAGATCTTTATAAGTTCTGCCCCAGGCATGATGAACCCCCATCGGGTTATTGGCGGTAATTGGTCCATCCATAAAAGCAAACCGTTTCTGACTGCCTTTATTCTTATGAAGGTATTTTTTTACTATTCCCGTTTGATACCACCACTGAAGCAATTCCTTCTCCATTTGAGGAAAATCTGGCCTGGGATTAACATTCTCGAATTTCTTCATGAAGTTTATTATATCAATCTTCCCAGCAAAACCACAAATCCCAAATTACAAATCCCAAATAAATCTCAATTTTCAAAATTAAAAATTCTAAACCTGCCGGCCGGCAGGAATTCAAAGCTCCAAATTCAAAATTATAAATTGTTTGGAAATTGGAATTTGAAAATTATTTGAAATTTGGTGCTTGATATTTGGAGCTTGATTTATCTTCCTTGTCTTAAAAAAGCCGGAATATCAAATTTGGAATCTTCCGGAGGAGTTTCTCCATCTTTGTCTTTTTCTTCTTTTTCTTTTTGCTTTTCCTCTGCTTCTTCGACGGTTTCCTCTTCGTCAAAGTCAGAAACAAAGGCTTTCTTAACCGGCTGCCTTAAGGGTCCGGTGCTGGCAATCTCTTGTAATCTTTGCCTAGTTTCATCAAAGCCCGTGGCTAAAACCGTAATTTTTACCTGATCAACCAAAGTATCATCAATCACCGTTCCAAAAATAATATTAGCGTCAACATCAGCCGCTCCGGAAATAATTTCTGCGGCCTGATTAACCTCGCTCATGGTCAAATCTTTGCCGCCAGTGACATTAAACAAAACGCCTTTGGCTCCATCCATGGAGATATCAATCAAGGGCGAAGAAATGGCTGACCTGGCGGCCACCTGAGCCCGATTCTCGCCGGTGCCAATGCCCATACCCATCAGAGCACTACCGGCGCCGCTCATAATTGATTTGACGTCATTAAAATCAACGTTGATTAAGCCTGGCGTGGTAATCAGATCAGAAATACCCTGAACGCCCTGACCTAAAACCGAGTCGGCCACTTGAAAGGCTTCAATCAAGGTCATCTTCTTATCAACAATGTCTAAAAGTCTTTGGTTAGGAATAACAATTAAGGTGTCAACTTTATCTTTAAGCTTTTCGACGCCTTCTTCGGCCACCACCATTCTCCTGGTACCCTCAAATAAAAATGGCTTGGTGATGACGCCAACAGTTAAAGCTCCTACTTCGCGGGCAATATCCGCAATTATAGGCGAAGCGCCCGTACCCGTACCTCCACCCATGCCGCAAGTCAAAAAAACCATATCTGAGTCAATGAGAACTTCTTTGATTTTTTCTTTTGATTCTTCGGCTGCCTGAGTCCCGACTTCCGGATCGGCTCCTGAACCTAAGCCTTTCGTCAGTTTCTCTCCAATCTGAACCTTGGTCTGAGCTTGAGAATTTAATAGCACTTGAGCGTCGGTATTGATCGCCACAAACTCTACTCCTTTAATATTTTGATTGAGAATCATTGAAGAAACGGCATTATTGCCACCACCACCAACGCCAACTACTCTAATTTTGGCAAAAGTGTTCAAATCAGGTTTTACCAAAGCCATATCTGGCTCCTTTTTCTGGGCAGGAGAAATTTATGATCCCGATTAAATCAAGATCATGGTAAGAACGATTTTACAAAATCAACTACTTTTTCTGCAACTCCTTTAGCAGGAATTCTCCCTAGAATGCTACCAATCTTTTTAAAAGAAAAGCCAGCCGTAGCCGGTTTTTCAAAATTTTTCAAACCATACAGAATTAGACCTTGCCCCGTGCTGAATTCGGGTTCTCTAATCTCGTCAATTAAACCGTCCAGTCCGCTAGGCCTGCCAATTCTGACTGGTAAAGATAAGGTTCGCTTACAAACTGGAATAAGGCCGGCAGTCCGCGCGCCGCCACCGGTGACCACAATCCCAGCGGGTGTGGCTCCCCCATAGCCCGATTTTTTCAACTCTTCCCCTACCATCTGGAAAATTTCTTTTAAGCGAGGCTGAATAATACCGTCAACCACCGTCTTTTTAGAAACTGATTTAATCTCCTCCTCCAAATCAAGTTTACTTAAATCCAATTCATCTTTTTCTTTAGCTTCTTGGTCTTGGTCAACTTTTTTATAGCGGCTTAAGGCTTTTTTAATTTTCTCCGCGCTATCTAAAGAAACTCTTAAACCAATGGCTAAATCATTAGTAATATTCTTAGCCCCGACTGGCAAAACTGAAGAATAGGCTAAAGACCCTTCTACGAAAATGGCAATGGCAGTGGTGCCGCCGCCAATATCTACCAAGCACACCCCTAGTTCCTTTTCTGTATCAGTCAAAACTGCCTCAGAGGCGGCCAAACCAGAAAAAACTAGGGCTTCGACATCGACTCCTAGTTCAGCCACGCATTTTCCCAAATTCTTCATCGCGGTTGAAGAGCCGGTGACAATATGAGTTTCTACCTCCAACCTGACGCCGGTCATGCCCAAAGGGTCTTTGATGCCTTCCTGAGAATCAACAATAAAATCTCTGGGAATAACGTGGAGGATTTCCCGGGAAGCAGGCAGGGAAACTGCCCTGGCCGCCTCAATCACCCGAGAAACATCTTCCATGCTAATTTCTCCTTCAGGTTCGGCCACGGCCACCACTCCTTTAGAGTTCTTTGACTGAATATGATTACCGCTAATAGAAATAAAGGATTTGGCAATGGCGCAGCCCGCCATTCTTTCGGCTGCCTCGACGCTTTGAGTAATGGCATTGATGGCTTCCTCAATGTCAACAATCTGACTCTTTCTTAAACCAATTGAGGGAAAAGTGGCTACCCCAATGACATTAATCTTTTCTGAATCTTCCTGTTGAGAAGCAATAATGGTGGTTATCTTTGATGTGCCAATGTCGATAGCACTAACAATCCTACCTTTAGGCATAAATCAAAATCTTACTACCGGTTTATCAAACCGGAGATCAATAAATCGTGGCAAGCTGCCTTCTATTTTACTCTGCCTCAAAATAAAAAGTAAAGAGTCAACTTGTAAGCCAATATTTTTCTGAGCCGAGAAAGAAGCCAAAATATCTTCATTTAAAGCTAAAGTAATTACCTTTTCTCTATCCAGCATAATTTTTTGCAGCTGAATGGAATTGTCTTTGGTTAAACCAATAATTTCCAGGGCTGATAAGATTTCCTTCTGGTCTAATTTCTCTCCCACTTTTAAATCAGCTGCCAAATTTTTAATTATAATTTTAGGCAAGTTTTCTTTAGCCTCTTGTTTCTCTTCCATAAGATAACCGCTCTCACTTAAAATAAACCATTTTTCTTCATCTGGGCTGAGATAGGCAAAAGGTTGATAAATTTCTAGCCTGACGACCACTTTGTTTAAAAGTTTTTTTTCTATCTCAACTTCTTTAATCAAAAAATTCTCTGCTTTGATATCCTCAGCGATTTTTTTGCTATCTAAAGTGAAAATATTTTTGCCTAAAACCTGAAAGAAAAGAACTTTTTCTTTATCAGTGCAGGGTAAACCGTTTCTTTGACAAACCAAATTAGAAACTTTAAAATAATCGCTTCTAAAAATAAAAATAACCAGGTAGATTAAACCAACAAAAACCAAAAAAGCAGAAATTGATTTGATAATCAAAGCAAGCCGGTTTTTAAAAAATCTCATGAGTTAACTAAATTCTTAATAACCTCGGTCATTTTCTGGGCTGCCTTGGAGGGGAGTAAAAGTTTCTTTTTTCTAAAATGGTCCAGATTTTTTAAAACATAATTTATTTTGTTAAGCAAATTTTTATCTTTCAATTCCGACTGGGGTAAAATGAGGGTTTGACCTGATTTTTTCAAAACCAAGGCATTGGCCTCTTGTTCCTGGTTATAAGCCCAAGGCAGAGGAATCAAAATGCTGGCTTTTTGCAAAACTGCTAATTGATAAACCGTATGAGCTCCGGCGCGACTGATAACTAAATCCGCCCGTTTAAACATTTGGATCATTTTTTCTTCAAAGAAAAATTTACTTATCAGATATCTCGATTGCCGCTCCAGCGATAAAAAAGATCTTTTCTTTTTTAATCTTGAAAAGTCTTTGGTTCTAAGATTAGCTCCAGTTTGATGAACTAAATTGGCGAAAGATAAAATCTCTTCCAAATTTTTTTCAATGTTTTTATTGATGATATGAGAACCCTGTTTGCCTCCGGTCACCAAAATCGTGGGGAGATGATTTTTAAAAAGCGGTTTTGGTTTTTTAGCGGAAAAAAATTCTTCTGATAAGGGCAGGCCGATGACTAAAGTCTTTGGCTGAGGAAAATATTTTCGAGAACTGGACCAGGTAAGAAGAATTTTTTTTGCCCCAGAAGCCAAGATTCTGTTGGCCAAGCCGGCCCTGGTGGTTTGCTCATGAATGATAAACGGAATTCTTAATAAAAAAGAACTTAAACAAACCGGAAAAGAAAGATAGCCGCCAAAAGAAACTACCAGTTGAGGTTTGATTTTTAAAAGTAAATAAAAAGACTGAGCTAAGCCCCAAATAACTTTAATCAATTGAAGAGGATTAAAAGCTCGATAAAACTTGCCTGTTTTGAGTTCAAAAAAAGGAATCTTTTCCCTAGTCACCTCCAAAAATTCCAAGCTTAAGCTTTTATCTTTTCTCATCGTATGCTTATGACCAAACCAATAAACTTGATAGCCTTTTTTCTTTAAGGCCTTAGCCACCACTAAAGCAGAATTATGATGACCACCGATGAAAACTATTTTTTTCATAAAACTCCAATTATCAAGCACCAAATAACAAATAATACCAAAATCCTAAATTATAAATTCTAAACGTTTTGTATTTTGAATTTTGAATATTTGAATTTATTTGTGATTTGGAATTTGTGATTTGATAATTAATTATGTATCTTTACTAATATTTAATAATATCCCAACTCCCACTAAAGTTACAATTAAAGATGACCCGCCGTAAGAAATAAAAGGCAAGGGTAAACCTGTCAAAGGCACTAAAGCCACCATCGCCGCCAAATTAATTAAAGTTTGAATTCCAATCCAACCAATAATGCCGCCGGATAAAAGCTGAGCGAAACCAGGATCAGCTTTTTTAACAATTAAAAAACCTTTTAATAAAATGGCTAAAAAAATAAGAATCACCACCCCGGCGCCGATAAAACCCAGCTCTTCGGCAATAATGGCAAAAATAGAATCAGTGGTTACCTCAGGTAAATAGGCGTATTTCTGCCTTGATTGTCCCAAGCCCAAACCAAAAATCCCTCCCGAACTTAAGGCAATTAAAACCTGGGTAATATGGTAAGAACTGCCTAAAGGGTCGCGGGTAGGATTGAGGAAAGTTAATAGCCTATCCCGACGATAAGAAGAGCTCAGAATCGCCAAAAGCCCTCCAAGAAAAACTAAAACCACCATTGGAATCAATTTCAAAACTGAAGCGCCGGACAAGAAATAAATTAAAAAAGCATTAACCACAATTACGGCCAAAGTGCCTAAGTCCGGCTCCAGCAGGACCAAAAGAGAGATAAAACCAATCAGGCTTAAGAATTGCCAGATTCTTCTTTTTTTCTCCAACCAAGAAGCTAGATAGCAAACCATGGTCAACTTTATCAGTTCTGAGGGCTGTAAAATAAAAAAACCAAAGTTAAGCCAACGTCTAGCGCCTTTAATTTGCGTCCCCACTCCCGGAATTAAAACTAAAACTAGCAGAATTAAATTAATCACAAACAGGGGAGCGGCCATTTTTTTAATAAGATTAAAGTTAATCCGGGAAAAAACCAACATCAGCAGCAAACCGATGCCCGCCCATAAGGCTTGATTTTTTAAATAATAATATTTATCATTAAAAACCCTATCCGCTTCCACCACCGAAGCATTGTAGACCATTAAAACCCCAAATAAAGTCAAAGCCCCGACTAAAACAAACAAGGCCCAATCTAACTTTTTTGATGAGGATTTTTTACGATGATTTCCCCAATCTCTTTTAGCCATATTTTGTCATCCTGAATTTATTTCAGGATCTTAACTTCTTTACCCACTTTTTAAACTGGTCTCCCCTATCCTTATAGTCCTTAAACAAACCAAAACTTGGAGCCGCACAAGAAAGTAAACAAATTTTCCCTTGAGGCGTATGTTGATAAGCTAATTTAACTGCTTCTTTCATGTTTTTAGCAAAAAAGTGTTGAGGAGAAAATGTTCCTGCTCTTTTTTGAATCTCTTGCCAAATTCTTTTTCCATTGACCGGAAAAAGAATAATATTTTTGATTTTATAAAGCAAAATTTGTTTGGCCAGAGCGCTAAAGTCTAAATTTCTCTCATGGCCACCTAAAAAAATCGTCCCAATTTTATTTTTAAAGGTATCAATGGCGGCTATGGTAGCATTAGGGTTGGTAGCTAAAGAGTCATTGTAAAAAGTAATGCCTTTAAAAATACCGACTAATTCTAAACGATGAGGTAAAGGTTTAAATTTTTTAATCGCTCTAGCAATGGTTTGATTATCAAGATTAAATATTTTAGCCACGATAATCGCCGGCATTACGTTTTGTAAATTAAATTTTCCTCTTAAGGGAATATCTTTTATTTTGATTATTTCTTCCTTGCCTGATTGAGAATAACAATAAACAAGCTTACCTCCATCTGGAAAACAACCGGGGCATTTTTGTCTATCAATATAAAAAGGAATTTTTTTAGCTTTGCTTATTTTTGATAATTTTCTAGTAACAGGAAAAGAAGCATTGTAAATTAAATAATCATCTTTGTCTTGATAAAGGATAAAGCTCTTTTTAGCATTCAGATATTCTTTAAAATTTTTATAATAATCCAAATGCTCGGGGACAATGTTTAATAAAACTGCAGTGTGAGGACTTTTTTTTAAATCAACTAACTGATGAGAAGAAAGCTCAAAAATAAAGATAGTATCTTTACCATTTCCGTTTAAAAAAGTTAGAGCTGGTTTACCAATATTACCAATTAACTTAACCTTTTTCCTGGCTGCCTTTAAAATTGCAAAGATTAAAGAAGATGTTGTGCTCTTGCCCTTTGTCCCTGTCACTCCAATAATTATTCCCGGGCAAAGATCAAAGAAGATTTTTGTCTGCGAGCTAATTATTTTACCTTTCTCTTTGGCTCTAATTAGCGCTGGCGAAGCCATAGACAAACCTGGCGATCTAATAATAATGTTATATTTATCAATTGCTTTTAAATAGTCTTTTCCTAAATGCAATTTCAGGGGAGAAAATTTTTTAATTTTTTCTTTAAGTTTATAGTTTAAATCTCTAAATTTTAATTGATCAGCTACACCAATTTCTTTATCATGAAATTTTTGGCGTAAAAACTCCAAACTGCTTAAACCTTCACGGCCAAAACCGAGAATCAATATTTTTTTATCTTCCCAAGCTTTAATCATTTAATTCCTTTTTTAAAATCTTTTTAAAATCCAAAGGTAAATTATTATCTTTATTCCAACCTTTCAAAATGTTTCCTTCCACGCTTCTTATTTTACTATAACTCATCCACGATCGTGGCTTAGTTATAGTAATCTGCTTTTTAAAAAACTGTAGCAGACAAGGTAATTCCGCTTCTTTTTCCTCTGCTTTTTTATAACATAATTTCAAAGCCACCAAAGTTTCTTCTCTTGTGCCTACGCATTCAAATGGCTTGCATTCTTTTAAACCAATCAAACCTTTTAAAACCGGTAAAAGAGATCTTTTTTTAAACAAATCCTGGCCAAAAATCTCCACTAAATCTTCGTATTTTAAAAAAGGATAAAGAGCAATAAAAACAAATAAACATTTCGGACACTGGGTGCACCAAGTATTGGTTTTCTGACCAACATTACAACTTTTAAAAATAGAAAAATATTGAGGATATGAAGAAAAAATTTTGCCAATCTGCAACTCATATAAAGGTCTTAAGAAACTAAAATAATTTAAATTGGCAATTAAATACTTATTTAAATAGCTTCTAAATTTATTTTCAAATTCAAAGCTCTTTGAGTACTGATGGTTAACCTCATAGCCTAAATAATTAACATTCCCCTCATTTGAACTCCTCTCTTGGGCAACTACTATTTGGCCACAATCAAAAAGCAAACCACAAAAAGCAGATAAAAACGCCAAAAGAGCAGAAAAAGGAGTATGGCCATTTAAAAAACCTTTTTTATTTAACTCTAAAAGTTTCTGATCTATCCTTCTTTCTACTATTACTTCATTCTTAACTCCCGATAATTTAATAACCTGCCTTATGGCTTTATTGGGATTAACAGCGAAGCAGAAAATCTCTTTTTTGGTTTTTTTTAACAGTTCCAGCATTACTGCCGAATCTTTGCCTCCGCCAACCAAAGCTAACAAATTTTTTTGATTAACTTTCTTCTTAGAAATAGGGAATTTCTTGTTTTTGTCAGCAATAATCTCTAGAAAATCTGGTGAAGTAAAATCTATTTTATTGGTATAAAAAAACTGGCCCATACCTTTAATAAATAAATCTTTCCACCGGTCAATCTGTGCAAGACTAAGGCTACCTGCCCCAATTCTTATTATTGGCGAACAAGTGACCTTCCAATAACTTAGCATCTCTATTAAGCCTAAATGAAACACAAAATTATCAAGAGTTTGTTTATTCAGAGAGTTTAACTGAGAAAATTTAATATTTTTAATAATAATTTGAGGTTTAAAATAAATATCTGGTCTTATAAAAAAATCAAAAACAAGTCTTAAATCAGAACCGACTTTTTTATAAGAAAAGTCCTGATAAACAAACTCTGGATATTTATTTCTTAAATCTGTTAATAATAAGTTTGGCATAAACGATGATTTTTTATTTTAACTCTTTTATTCTACCTCAAGCCACTACTTTTCTCTACCCTGAATACTAATCTAAATCTTAATAAAAATAAATCTTAATAATTGACACGCGGCCGCGTGTCAATTATTATAAAATTATAACAAGTTATGGCAAGAAAACATAAAAAAAATTATAAGAAAAGACTCAATAAGTTAACCCTTGGACTTTTTGACACTTTAATTGATATATGCTTATTTACTGTCTTTTTTAAACTGAGTTTAATAGGAACTTATAAAAGTAATAAGGATCTTTCTGGCGTTATTAGCGAGGCTGTTCATCTTACAAAAATTGTCCATAGAAAAAATTTGAAGAGAACAATTTACTACCTTACTACTAAGGGTTATCTTCAGAGGAAAGAAGATTACTTTAAAATCACTCGATTTGGCTTAAAAAGATTAAAAAGGAACTTACCAGTATATGAACAAAAGAGGCTTTGGGACGGAATTCTTTATTTAATCACCTATGATATTCCGGAAGAGAGGAAAAGATTTCGAGATTATTTAAGAAATTATCTTAAAAAATTAGGTTGTGGCATGCTTCAGCAAAGTGTCTGGATTACTCCATACAATCCCAAAAGATTAATTGCTGATTTTGTTAAACAAACAGGAACAATAGGGCTAGTTTTAGTTTCAGAATTAAGAGAAGGAAGTCATATTGGTGGTAAAGATATGAGAGATGTCTTAGGGGAAGTTTATGAGATTAAAAAAATAAATAGTGAGTATAGAAAGTTCATTGATCAAGTTGAAAAAGGTAAACTAAAAAAGATCCAATTAATATTAATTTATCTTTCCATTCTTAAAAAGGATCCTCAACTCCCTTTTGAGCTAATGAGAGATAATTATTTAGGAGAAGGTGCTTATTACTTTTACCTGAAAGAATTAAAAAGAATTAAAACCTTTTATCCTTCATTAAAACCATCAAAATGAAATCTTAAAAACTTCTCTATTATCTCCATTATTTATCCATTATTTATTTCTTTTTTAAAGCCAAAAATAAAAAAATTAAGCTGCTGAGAAAGTAATGAGAGGCCAAAAGTCCGTTTAAAAAATTCATTTGCCCTGAATGCAACCAGGGTCTCTCTATCCACCAGAAAAAAAAGGCAATTGACCAAAGAATCAGTCCTTTCAGGTCTTTCTTCATCCATAAGTCATAAAACAATTTTATAATCACGGGAAATAAAATCACAAAATAGTGCTGCCAGCAAACGGGTGAGAGTAAAAGAGATAAAGGAATTGCCGCTAATTGATTGCCGCTAAAAACCAAATAAATCCCGCCCAAAATTAAACTGACTGAATAAAAGTAGAAATATGTCTGTTCCATGCCTAAACGAGACAAAGTGCTTTTTAAACTTTGGTTATAATAATCCAGATTTTTAAGCGAAGTTGGTTTAAAAGCAATGTTTAAAAATGATTCTTGAAAATAATCGGTGTAAAAATTGGGTTTAATGATTAGTAAAGCGCTGCAAAACAAGAAACTGAAAAAAATCACAAACCATAAAAAAGATTTTCTTTTAAAACGGACCAAAGAACCGGCAATAAAACCTAAATAAGTTTTGATTACCGCTACCAGAGCTAAACTTAATCCCTGGAGGTAAGATTTTTTCGTCAACAAAAAAATAGTTAATGACAAGGTAATGATTAAATTCGGCTGTCCCATCAAAAGATTGAAACGAGCGGTAAAAGAAGATAAAAGCATTAAACTTAAGATTAAAGTCATGATTAACTTCTCTTTTTTAACAAACTTCTTAGCTAAAAGGTAAGAAGAAAAGTAGGCGCCGAATAAATTGAGTCCGGTAATCAAACTTCTAGCCAGATTTAAAGGCAGCCAAACAAAAGGAAGAAAAAAAACATAGACTAAAGGCGGACCCAAAGTTTGCATATAGGGCAATTGGTAAGGATGTTGCCCAGCCAAGATATCCTTTAAACTCCAGTAATAATTATCAAAATCCAAAAACTTAATTGAACCAAAAAAAAGGGCTTTTAATAAACGCACTCTAAGAAGTAAAAACAAGTGAAGCAAAAATAAAACCAAAATTAAAATCTGTTTAAGGTTTAAATTAACCCTGGCCATCTTAAATTACGGCTAACCAGACACCAAAAATGGCTAGCATAATTCCTGCCAACCAAGCGCGCTGAACGATTTTAGGTTCTTCCCAACCAATTAACTGAAGCCAAAGATGGAGAGGGGCTACCGGAAACAATTTTCTACCTTTAAATTTCTTCCAGACAATCTGCATCAAACTGGAAAGTATCTCCGCCACGAAAATACCGCCAATGACGACTAAACCCATCACTTTACCTAAAAGCAAACCCACCACCGCTAAGGTAGCTCCAAAAGACAAGGCGCCTACATCGCCCAACCAAATCCTAGCCGGATAAATATTAAAGTATAAAAAGGCAATTAAAGAGCCTATCCACAGAGAAATAAAGAAAGATAAAGGCGTGTCTAAAATTGAGGCTGATAAAATCCAAAAAGCAAAAAGACAAATCATTAAAATTCCTGAGGCCAAACCGTCTAAGCCATCGGTAACATTAACCGCGTTGGCAAAGGCGACAATCACCATGGCCGCCAGAGGGACATAAAGCCATCCCAATCGAAAAACACCAACAAAAGGCACATAAAAAATATCAATTTTAAGATTTTGATATAAAAGCAAACTGATAACTAAGGCTAAAATCCACTGGATAATGAATTTATGGCGCATACGCAGACCAAAAAAGCCGCTTTTTTTGAAGTTAAAGAATTTCAAAATATCATCATAAAAACCTAATAAGGCAAAAGATAAAAAGCTAAAAAAGATAATGTTGATCTCTTCGGCAATAGGATAAACATAAGTCACAAACACGCCCAAATATTTGCCCAAGGGGAAAAGGAAAGCAAAAAGCAGGCAAACCAAGACGACGATTAAAAAGCCTCCGCCTACCGGCGTGCCGGCTTTATGTTGATGAAAGCGGTCAAAAATCGGAGTCGGTTTATTTTGAAAATCTTTGGTTTTTTGTTTCCTCCGCGTCATCTTTAATTTATAAAGCAAATTAATAAAGGGCACGAGACAAATGCTGGTAATGATGAAAGAAAAAATAAGTAGACCTAAAAATAAAGCCATTGATTTATGCATCAGCATTCTCCTTTTTCAAAGACCGCGGCAGATTTTTCTTAAAGTTTCAAAAACATAAACCACCCAGTATTTTAAGTTTAAAGGTAAATCATGGGCATGTAAATAGCTGACTTCTTCTCCGCCAAAGCCCCTTTTAAACAAGCTGACACCGGCAAAACGATGCTTAGGCTTATCAAGCGGAGCCACTCCCCAAAAATTATACCTTTGGCAACCACGCCTTTTTGCTTCTTTGATCGCCGCCCATTGCAGAGCATAAGAAGCAGGAATTTTCCTAAAACGCAAGGAGGAACCAGAATAATGATAGATAGCCTCGCCACCATAGAAAATAATTAGAGCCGCGGCTAGAACTTTATTTTTATAAATAACTTTAAAAAGTCGAATCTGGTCGTCTTTTAAAAAAGTTTTAAATTCTCCCAAAAAAAATTTTTTGGCAAAAGGAGTAAAGTGTCTTCTTTTAACCGTCTCTAGTTGAAGTTTGTATAGCATTTCAATGTCTTCTAAATTAGTACTTTGTTCAACTATTATATTTCCTTTAATGGCTTTTTTAACTAAATAACGGGTATTTTTCCGCATCCCTCTCAAAAGTTGTTCTTCATTTTTCTGAAGATCAAGCTGAAGCGTCAATTCAGCGTGAAGATGCATGGGCGCAGGAAGAAAACCCAGTTTTTTAAATAAAAGCCTATTGGCTAAAGTCTCTAAAATTTGCGGCCTTACTCGAACAAAAACACAATTCTCCTCTTGACCAATTTTTTTAATTTGATTTAAAAATTCCTCTTGATAAATGGGTTTAGTCCAGTCGATTAAGGGCCCGCCTGGACACTCTAAGTAAAAACCTCGTTTGGCTTCCTGTTTCACCAGAAGGCAGGCGCCGGTTAACTTTTGTTTTTCAAAAAATCCCAGGCGGAAAATTTTCTTTCCTAAGGCAGAATGTACTTCTCCCCAATTCCAGGATTGTAAAAAAGAGGCAGAAGGAAAATTTAAGACAAATCTTTCCCAGAGTTCTTTATCTTTTATAAAATCTGTTCTGATCATTTCTTTCTAATTATGAAAACTCTGCAGATTTCTAATCTGCAGTTTTTCAAAAGTAATAGTTTTCATACCGTACCAAGAAAACTTTATCATACTTTTAGATTAAATTCATCATTCTGACGGAGTTTTCTTTGGTGCGGTATAATCAGGCAGTCAATTTTTTCCCTAAATAAGGAGGTACGCCCTCAAGAAGAACCACGGTATTTTTATTTAATAAGCCTTTAATTTTAGCCAATAACAAAGCCCCATCTTCCTCGACATCAACAAAGGTTTTTTCCCGATTGGCCCCCTCAATGATGGCTTGGTAAAAATCAGGCTGAATCAGAAAAACTTTGTCACAGAATTCTCCCGCTTTCTGACCAATCTGCCGGTGAATCTTTTGACTCATGTTGCCAAGCTCAATAATGCCTTGAGCCACTAGAATTTTTTGTTTCCCCGGAGTCTTTCTGAGCAGTTCTAAGGCCGCCAAAAAACCAGTCGGATTAGCGCTGTAAGCATCATCGATAATTTTTGCTCCTCTTTTCCCTTTCTTAATTTGGATTCCCAGGGGAAACTCTTTTAATTTTTTAACTTGACGGTAAACTTTTTTTCGGGGAATTTTCAAATAATCACAAACTGCCAAAGCTGCCTGGATATTATCTCTGTGCCAATCACCCAATATTTTAGTTTGCAATCGGCTGCCTCTTTGACCATATAATTTTTTAGGCTTTTTGCAAACCTGATATAAATATTTGGTGTATTTATTGTTAGCGTTGAAGATGGCCAAACCGTCTTCGGGTAAAGATTTAATTAATTCATATTTGGCCCACTGAGTTTTGGTAATGGAACCAAAAAGAGCTAAATGTTGTTCGTTAACCGCGGTAATGATCCCAATTTTTGGTTTAACCATCTTGGCCATCTTCTTTATCTCTCCTTTTTTATAAGCTCCCATCTCTACAATGAAAATTTCATCTTTTCTTTTCAGCTTCTTTAGAATCCACTTAGCCACTCCCAGCTGAGTATTGCAATTCAATGGCGTTTTCAAAACTTGATAAAAATTACTCAAAATAAAACTAAGAATTTCTTTAACCGCGGTTTTACCATAACTGCCGGTAATACCAATAACCAATAAATGAGGGCGTCTCTTCATCTTGACTTTGGCTAAAGAGATGGTTAATTTTTTTATGGGAGCAGTAAGTAAAACAGAAATGGCGGCGGCAAAAAAAACAACTAAAGGGGTAATCAAGTTTATCAAAAACAAAACTAATAAGACCAACAAAGGAATGAGGCTAGAAATATCTTCAAGAGAACGGAAAAGGAAGCGTAGGCCGAAAAAGAAAAAATTGTATTGAGCTATAAAAGTAAAAATTAAAATTAAAATTACCCTTAAGGTAAATTTAGGAGAATAAAACTTCCGCCACTTTAATAAATTAAAGTAACCAATTAACTGTCTTCTCCCAGTTAAAGTTTTCAAATGGGCCTTAATCCTATCCCAACGATACTCTTTCAACTGAACCAGATAAATAAAAAATAAATTAATTTTTACAATCTGGATACCCAAGTAGATAAAAAAGAAAAAAAACAGTGGTAAAAGTAAATTTAAATATTTCATTCGAAAATAAAACTTTCTATTTGGGCTACTAGTAAATCGGTTTTTTCAAAAGGCAGACCATGACCGGTTCCTTTAATAACTACTAATTTAGATTTTCTTATTTTGCTGTTGATTAATAAACCGTCGCTTAAAGGCGTCTTTTTATCATTTTCCCCCCAAACAATTAAAGTCGGCGCTTTTATCTTTTTTAAACTCTTACTGACATCTTGCTGCAAAACTTTCTTTAAAGTCTTTTTCATTATTTGCGAGGCCTGATAATAATCTCTTTCTCTCACTAATTTATAAAGCAACCATTGGGCCGGTTTTCTAAAAAACAAAAAAGGAGGAATATAAAAAAATATTTTTCCTGTTTTAGCCAAAACCCAAAAAAGCAATTTTTTTAAGCTTAATTTTTTCCTCATGCCGGCGCTGTTAACTAAAATCAGCTTTTCTAAGCCTTTGGGCCGTAAAGAGCTGAATTTAATCGCCACCTGACCGCCGAAAGAATGTCCCAAAAGATAAAATTTTTTGAATTGATTAATAGCGATATACTTTTCCAGCCAGCTGACATAATCATCAAGACTCCAGACTTCTTTTAATTGGCTTTTACCAAAACCTGGTAAAGAAGGCAGAAAAGTCAAAAAACCTTTTTTCTCCATTTGCTCTTGGAAATTCCTCCATCTCTTAATCTTGCTGTCCCAACCATGAAGAATAATAATCGGCATATCCATATATTTTCATTTTAGGCAAGTTAAAAAAATTTGACAAGAGTTAAATTAAGTTTTAAACAGAGCTTGTGAAATTAGGCTTGCCAAGTTTTGGGAAGGTTGATTTGATGTAAAGCCATGCTAACCTGAATACCTTCGCTGACTCCGTTAATGACCTTAGCCACCCTCGTTTCACCCTCTGGAGTGAGACTGTCCAGGCCCGGAACTAGATCATAATTTGGTTCAGGCCCCCCCTGGAGAAATCGCGTGGTTTCCTTCAAAACTCCCATTACTACACGAGCTTCCTCAGAAGAAAGAGATTCTATTGCTCTTCGTAATTGTTGATCTGACGCTTCTGCAGCCATATTTGTTTAAAAAAATATAATGCCTATAGCAAACAAGCATTATATCCTAAAATAGACAGAAGTCAATCTTCTTATAATTGTACTTCTAGTCCTATAGTAGCGAAATTATACTAGGCTTAAAGCTGAATTAGAGCTTGAGCTAATTTAGCCGAGTTATGACGTAGATAGCTTCGCTTTAATAAATCTCCCTTGGGTTTGATGATTACTGTTGGGGCTAGCAAATCTTTTCTGATCACTTTGCAATGAGCTTGGGTAACTAAGTCATCTTTGACCGGAATCCCTTTTTCTTTTTGATAAAGTTTTAGAATATTATTGGGTATCCTGTGATTATTGATTAAAACAAAGTCTACTTTTTGATCTAAATACCTCTCTATTTCATTAAGATGGTCTTGAGCGGTAAAATTATGAGTTTGGCTATAGCGAGTCATTAAATTAACTACATAGACTATTTTTGCTTTTGAGCGGTTAAAAGCCTTCTTAATCCCTTCAATGACCAAGTTTGGCAAAATACTGGTATAAAGATCACCTGGTCCTAAAACGACTAGGCCTGCTTGCTCAATTGCTTTTTGAGCTGGTGGATAAATCTTGGCTCGTGGTTTAGTGGTGAGTTTAACAATCCTTTTCCCTCCTTGATGTTTAGGCTCATCAATCTCATGCTCACCTATCACTGTCTTACCATCTTCATAAGTAGCGACTAAATCAATATTGGTTTTGGTAATGGGTAAAATTGTGCCGTGTAAACGAAAAATTCGAGCAGCTATTTCTAGGGCTTTAGCTTCAGAACCGCTCAAGTCTGTTAAAGCGGTAAGAATAAGATTACCCAGGTTATGACCCTTAAGTCCTTTACATTTGGCAAACCGGTATAAAAGTAATTTTTGGATATAATTCTCACCGCTCTCTGAGGCTAAAGCGGCCAAACACTGACGCATATCTCCTACCGGCAAAAAGCCAAATTCTGTCCGCAGTCTACCGGTGGAACCGCCGCTATCGGCCACGGTGACAATGGCCGTTAAATCAACCGGATAATTTCTTAAACCGGAAAGAACTACAAAACTGCCGGTGCCACCGCCAATGACCACAATCTTATCTTTTTTCTTTCTCATAAAATTAATTTTATCCCGCTAAGCGGAATCATTTTACCGTGACACTTTTAGCCAGATTTCTTGGTTTATCTGGGTCACAACCACAACCAATGGCTAAATAATAACCCAATAGTTGACCGACGATTACATTGCCTAAAATAGTTAGGTCACCTAGGTCAGGAGTTTTGATATATTCATCAAATTCTGGCGCGTTTAAGGGAGAAATACCAATAATTTTTGCGCCCCTAGACTTAAGTTCTGTGGCTGAAGAAAGCACTTCTCTTCTGGTTTCTCCTTCTAAGTTGGCCAAAACAATACAGGGTGTCCCTTTTTGAATTAAACTAATCACCCCATGTTTAAGCTCGCCTGAAGCAAAAGCTTCTGAATGAAGGTAAGAAGTCTCTTTAATTTTTAAGGCTATTTCCAAAACGCCAGGATAATTTAAATGTTTACCAATCAAATAAATATCCTGATGGTCTTTAAGTTTTTTAGCCAGATTTATAATTTTTTGCTGTAAATTTTTATTTAGCCATCTGGTTAATCTTGATTTAAGGTTGGCAATTTGCTTTTTGGCTGACAAATATTTACCCGTGATTGCCCGAGATAAAAGATATAAAGTGGTCAGCTGAGAAGTAAAAGCTTTGGTAGAAACAACGGCAATCTCTGGACCGGCGCCAACAGACAAAACATAATCTGCCATTCTCTCTAAAGTCGAACCGACCGCATTGACTAGCACCACAATTTTAGCCCCTTTTGCTTTAGCTTTTTTAGCGGCAATTAAAGTGTCTGCTGTCTCTCCACTCTGAGAAATGGCAATTAAAAAACTATTTTGGTCACAAAAATCCACAAAAGGTAAAAACTCGTAAGCACCATAGCTGGCAACATTAATGCCTTCTTTGGCAAAAAAATATTCCGCCGCTAAGGCACAATAAGCGGCCGTGCCGCAGGCAGTTAAGAAAACTTTCCTTTTCTTTTTAATTTCTAAAGCTAAGTCCTTAATCACTGCTTCGTTTAAAAAAGCCGTTTGAGGAATGGTTTTTTTCTGTTCCATAATTTCCTTGATGAGAAAATGGGGGTAACCTGCTTTTTGGGCATCTTCTATTTGCCAATCAATAATTTTAAGTCTATATTTTTTCTCTCTGCCAGTCTTAAAATCATAAAGCTTAACCCCTTTCTTACTTAAAACTACCGCCTCACCGTCATTTAAAAACAAGGCCTTTTTCGTGTAGGGTAAAAAGGGAGTTACATCTGAGGCTAAAAAATATTCATCTTTGCCTACGCCGACGACCAAGGGTGAACCGTCACGACAGGCAATAATCTTCTCTGAGGTTAAATCCAGAATGGCAATGGCATTAGAACCAACTAAGTTTTTAAAAGAGGAGAAAACCGCTTTTTCAACAGACTCTTTCTTTAATTTTTCTTCAATCAAATGAGCGACTACTTCGGTGTCTGTTTCGGAAGTAAAAAGGTGGCCTCTATTTTTCAAACCCTGCCTTAAAGCTTGGTAATTCTCCACAATTCCGTTATGAATCACGGCCAATTTTTTCTGACAATCAAGATGAGGATGAGCGTTGGTATTAGTAACCCCACCGTGGGTGGCCCAGCGGGTATGACCAATCGCCAGGTTCCCTTGAGGCAGTCTTAGTTTCGCTTGACCAATCTTGCCGATACGTTTTTCAATCCTAAGTTGATTGGCCTTAAAAGGTTTAACTGCCACCCCCCAAGAATCATAACCACGATATTCCAGTTTTTTCAAACCTTGAAAAACAATCTGGGCTGCTGTTTTTTTTGGACCGATGTAGGCAACAATACCGCACATTTTTATATCGCCTCTTCAAATTTCAACAAATGTCAATAATTTTATGGATATATTTTTCTTATGTCAATATCTTTTGTCAACAATTTTTTGACAATTATTAAATACTACCCTATAATTAACTCATCTAAAATCATTATTTATGAAAAACTTTTGGCAGGCTTTAGGCTTAAATAAAAAAGAATATTTGGTTTATAAAACGCTGCTTCAATTAGGGGCTACTTCTATCAGGGAAGTGGCAGAAAAAACTCAGATTAATCGGGGTACGACTCACGAAATCCTTAGGCAGTTGAAAAATAAAGGTTTGGTTAGTTTTCAGCTCAAGGGAAAAAGAAAACATTACTTAGCTGAGCCAGCAGAGAAACTTAATTCTCTCCTCCAGCAAAAACACCAATTTTTAAACCAAACTGAAAAATTTTTAAAAAACGAGTTAATTCCTCAATTAAAAGATCAAAGCTTTATCCCGGAAAAACCTGTGGTTCAGTATTATGAAGGCGATGAAGGAATTGAAAAAGTGCTTAAAGATGTATTGGCCATTATGAAAAAAACTAAGCCTAAAGAATATTTTGTTTTTTCTGCCAGGCTTTTAAGAAAATACCTTTACCGCTTTTTCCCAGCCTACACTAAACAAAGAATTAAACACAAAATCAGGGTTAAAGTTATTGCTCTGGGTAAAGGTGGCGAAGAAGCGGCTTTGGCCCAAAGAAAATGGTTAAGTTCTCGTAATGATACTGGTTCCAGCTATATTATCATTTATGCTAATAAATTATCCCTAATCTCTTTAACTAAAGATGAGTTGCCTTATGCGGTAGTTATTCGGGAAGAAAGCATCAGTCAAACTATGAAGCTCATTTTTAACCATCTCTGGCGAATGCTCTAGCTGGTTCTTTTAATCTTGGCTCCTAATTGTTTCAGTTTTTCATCTAATTGTTCATAACCACGATCAATATGTTCGATATTGGTCAAAGTCGACTTGCCTCTGGCCACCAAGGCAGCAATGGCTAAAGTGGCACCGGCCCGAAGATCAGTTATTTGAAGGTTTTTTCCCTTTAACAAGCTAGGACCAGTTACTTTGGCCGCATGAAAATTAGGATCTTTTTCTGGTTCGTCAAATTCATAATATTCTTGCAGGTTTTTCACCTGAGGATTATAAAAGGTAATTTTAGCTCCCATTTGATTTAATTGCTGGGCAAACTGAAAACGATTATTGTGAACTCTTTCGACAATATAACTTGTTCCTTTTGCTTGAGTCATTAAAACCGTCCAAAGAGGCTGCCAATCTGTCATAAAGCCAGGGGCCGGCGCGGTTTCTAAACTAGTGGCCTTAAGTTGTTTTTGATACCAAAATCTGATCCCAAACTCGGAAATTTTAAATTTGGCTCCGGCTCCATCTAATTTTTCCAAAAAAACTTTCAGATCTTCTTGCCGAGCATTTTCCAAGACAACATCTCCTTTAGTCGCCAAAGCAGCTACGGCATAAGAAACTGCCTCATTTCTATCAGGCATAACCCTATGGATCGCTCCTTTCAAATGTCTGACTCCTTGGATAATGATTTTTTCTGGATGAATCCGTTTAACTTTAGCTCCCATTTTATTTAAAAACAAAATCATATCATCTATTTCCGGTTCTTGGCCGGCATTTTCAATCACCGTTGTCCCCCGGGCTTTAACCGCTGCCAAAAGCATGGCTTCGGTTCCGGTATGAGTTTTTTTAGAAAATCTAAAAGTAGCGCCTCTGAGTTTTTTCGCTTTAATATAAATAAATTTATCTTGATATTTGATCTTTGCTCCCAAGCTGGCGAAAGCCTGAAGATGACGATTGATAGGTCGAGCTCCTAAAACACAACCGCCTGGTAGAGGAATAATCGCCTCGCCCTTTTTGGCCAAAAGCATGCCGGCAAATAAAGTTGAGCCCCGAGTTTTTTTCCCGCTAAACTGAGGCAGTTTTTTACTTTTAACTCCATCCGAACCAACAAAAAAAGTTCTCTCGCCACACTGCTTGACTTTAACGCCCAGTCTTTTTAAAGACATAGCCGTCATTTCTACGTCATTAATATAAGATAAATTCAAAATGCGCGAATCTGTTTCGCCTAAGGCGGCGGCAATCATTAATTTGAAGCCGGCATTTTTGGCGCCGCCTAACCTAACCGCCCCTTTTAAAGGTCGACCGCCCTGGATAATGAATTTAGACATATCTTTGAATTTCTAATTATTCTAATTAACCTAATTATTCTAAACAAACCGCAATTATTCTAAATTCCAATTTTCAAAAAGTTTAAAATTTTAATTGGTACTTGGTGCTTATTTAGGTCAATTAGAAATTAAATTAATTAGGTCAATTTTAAAAATTCCCTATCAACCTAATTTCTTCTTCCAACTCAATGTTAAACTTCTCTTTAACTTTCTTTTTGCAAAGACCGATTAATTTTATCACATCTTTAGCTTGGGCATGGCCTAAATTGACAATCCAATTAGCATGTTCTTTGCTAATCATCGCCCCGCCTATTTTCTTTCCTTTTAACCCGGCTTTATCAATCAGATGGCCGGCCTTTTCTCCTGGCGGGTTTTTAAAAATACTGCCCGCGCTTTTCCCCTGAGGCTGACTTTTTCTTAAAGATAAAGCTCGTTCAATTTTTTTCTTGATTAATTCTGGTTTTGAAGGTTTTAATTTAAAAACTACTTCTAAAATAATTTCTTTTGTTTTTTTAAATCGACTGCTACGATAATTAAACTGACATTCTTCCTTGGTTAAATCATAAATTAAGCCATCTTCTCCCAAAACAATCACCTTTTCTACAGCTTGAGCCATAGAGTCATTCTTGGGTCCACTATTGCCCACAATCGCCCCTCCTACTGTCCCCGGAACCCCCGCCAGAAACTCCAACCCAGCAAGATGATGTTGAGTAGCAAAGTCTATTAATTTTGCCAAACTCACGCCTGAAGAAGCCATAATCTTGGAGTTTTGGAGTTTTGGAGTTTTGGAGTTTTTATTCATTATCACTAGCCCCCTAAGTCCCTTATCGCTGACCAATATATTACTGCCACTGCCTAAAACAAACCAGGGAATTTTTCTTTTTTTTGCCCAAATTAGCGCCTTGATAATTTCTTTTTTTGTCTTTGCTTCAACCAAATAATCAGCTGGCCCACCAATGCTAAAAGTCGTATATGGAGCTAAAATTTTGTTTTTTAATATTTTCATCCCTTAATTGCTAATAACTTAATAACCTAATGAACTTATTTCTGATTTCTCTCAATTGCTTTTGCAATTGAGTTGTGCCACTTAAATATATCTCCGGCTCCTAAAGTAAAAATTACATCTCCTTTTTTAGCTATTTTTCCTAAATAACTGGCCACTTCTTTCTCCCCACCCTGGTAAACCACATTGGCCTGATGTTCTTTTATTTTTTTAGCTAACAGCCTTCCTGAAATGGTAGGATTATCTTTTTCTCGAGCCGAAGCATAAATATCAGTAATAATTACTAAGTCAACCTCATTAAAAGCCAAACTGAATTCTTTTAATAAGGCTTTAGTGCGGCTATAAGTGTGGGGTTGGAAAACAACGATAATTCTTTTCTTACCAAACCAGTCTCTGGCTCCTTTTAGAGTTGCTTTTATTTGGACTGGATGATGAGCATAATCATCATAAAGTTTAATCCCCTTGATTTCCCTAATAAGCTCAAATCTTCTTTGGGTACCCTTAAAGGCCTTTAACCCTTCCCTGATTTTTCTGGGGCTAATGCCGCAAAAGCGGCCGACAGCAAAAGCGGCCGCCGCATTTCTAACATTAAACTCTCCTGGAATATTTAACTCGATATTCTTGAAAACTTTATTCTTATACTTTAAGTTAAAACTGATTTTTTCTTCACTTTTATCAATTAAAGTAATTTGCCAATCAGCTTTTCTGGAAAAACCATAGGTACTAATTGGTACTTTAATTTCGTCCAAAGGACGATTGGTCTTTGGCCAAAATTGAATTAGCTTTTCTGTATTGGGATTATCAATACAAACTAGAACCAAACCTTCTTTTGGCGTCCTTTCAATAAATTTAGCAAAAACTTTTAAAGTATGTTCCAGGTTTTTATAAACATCAGGATGATCATATTCTAGATTGGTAATTACGGCTACAAAAGGATTTTGATACCAAAATTTAGGTTTAGAGTCTGGGGGTGGAGAAAAATATTCATCCGCCTCGGCCACAAAATATTTACCTTTTTTGTCAAATTTTGCCGGTAGGCCTAAAGGTCTAATCCCACCCACGCCAATGGCATAACTGGGATGAACCCCAGCCACTTGGAAAACGGTAGCAATCATCGAAGAAGTCGTGGTTTTCCCTCCCACCCCAGCCACACAAATGGCTTTTTTTGACTTTACCAGCAAAGCCAAAGCCTGAGCATGAGATAAAATCGGAATTGCCTGTTTTCTAGCTGATTGAACTTCAATATTCTCCGATCCACCATGACCGGCAGAAAAAATCACCAAATCTGCATCCTTAATTCTTTTCTCATTAAAACCAATTTGAGTCTTAATGCCTGCTTTCTTCAATGCTTCATCAGTCACAAAAGATTCGGCCACATCACTACCAGAAATCTTAAAACCCATATCTTTAGCCACCAAGGCCAAGGCGGTTAAACCCACACCTTTAATGCCGGTAAAATGAATTTTTTTAATTTTCTTTAGATCAATCATTTAAACCAATAATGGTGGCAAAACGGCCTTCTGGCTCACCCGTATTTAAACTACGTAAATGGGAAAAAAACCTTTGCCCCGAATATTTATTGTTCGGGGTCGCATTGCAACTATTACAGATATCCATTGTTTCGATATTGTTTTTCCTAATCCCCGCCTCAATTAATTTATCTTCAATAAATTTCCTAAGGTTTAAGGTTCTCCAATCATTCTTATCTACCTTAATGAATTCTTGCCAGTCAGGTAGTTTTTCCTGAATTAAATGTCTATGTTTAAAACAACAGGGGCCCATGCCCGGACCGATGGCTACTAATATGTCTTGAGGCCGGCAATTAAAATTGGTTATCATTTTCAGTAAGACGTTTAAAAAGATTTTTTCGATCGCTCCGCGCCAACCAACGTGAATTGCGGCCATTACTTCTTGCCTGGGATCAAACATCAAAACCGGAAAACAATCGGCGGTTTTAATCATTAAAAATATGTCCCTCTGATTGGTAACTAAAGCATCTGCTTTTTCTTCTTTTAAGAAATTTTTATCCTTTTTAATTATTTTAACTTTACTGCTATGAATTTGGTTAAGAGAAAAGATTTTTTGTCCATTAATGTTTAAAATTTTAGCTACATTTTTTTTATTCTTTTCTACTTCTTTCTTGCTCCCATATTTCAGACTTAAATTGCCAAAATTTTTATCAAAAATCCCATGAACTAATTTTTTTTGTTTACTGAGATTCTTAAACTTAAGGTACTTCTTAAACATTTTTCCGCATTACTCCTTCTGCTCTTTGCAATTCTCCTCTAGTATTAATTCCATGCCAGTAATCGGATTTATTCATTTTAAAAGCCCTCACCTTTGCCTTATTTTGGATACCTAAATCAATTAATAAAGGCAAATAATATTCTTTAGTTAGAGAGTTCTTTTTAATTTGAGGCAGAAATTTTTTCAAAAATTCTATTTTAAAGCAATAACAACCACAATTGATTTCTTTAAATTTTTCCTGACCAGGCTTGAGATTTTGCTGTTCAACTATCCCCAAAACTTTTCCTTTTTTATCTCTAATCACTCTGGCAATGTTTGGATTTTTTATTTCCACCGTTAGAAAGCTTAAGTCATTTCCCTTTCTTAGATGTTGATTAATCATGTTTCTAATCACCTTTACTGGATAAAAAGCTGAATCATCCGCATGGAGAACTAAAACATTTTTAATTCCTGAAGGTATTTTTTTAAGGCCGGTTTTGACCGCATGAGCTGTCCCCAGCCTTTTTCTTTGTTCCGCGTAGATGAAATCTTTCCTACCAAAATAATTAATGATTGATTCTTTTAAAAACCCTACCACAATAATAATCTTTGAGAAACCCACTTTTTTTAAAAGATTAATGGTATACCAAAGCATCGGCTTCCCGGCCAAGGGATACATCACTTTATTGATCTCTTTGGCATTAATTCTGGTGCCTTTACCCGCCGCCAAAACAATGGCGGCCATATTCTTGAAATTCATCATTCTCCCTTCAGGGCAGTTATTATTTTATCATTCCTCTCATTTAATTATCGAATTATCTTTATAAACTCCGGCTTTAACCGAAACTAAAGGGTAAACAGAACATTTTTTACCTAAAATTGTGCCTGGATTCAAAACTGAGTTACAACCCAGCTGGCAACCATCAGCAATAATAGCCCCTAATTTTTGTAAACTGGTGTCAATCTTTTTCTCTTGATAGTCAATCTTAATATTCTGCCAGTCAAATCTTAAATTGGCCACTTTTGTTCCGGCCCCAAAATTAACTTTGTTACCAATAATGCTGTCGCCAATATAATTAAAGTGCTCCGCGAAAACCTGATTTAAAAGAATCGAATGTTTAATCTCGCTCCTACCAATGATGCAGTTGTCACCAATAATAAGAGGCCCTCTTAGTAGAGCTCCAAAACCAATAACCGTATTTTTACCAATTAGAACCGGCCCTTTGATTCTGGCTGACTCATCAATTTTGACTCCTTGACCAATAAAAACGTCTTTTTTCTTTTTTTCTTTTAAAAACTCGGAGACATATTGGTCAAGTCTTTTTAAAATCTCCCAGGGATATTTAATCTTCTTAAAAAGACTTTGATGACGGAAGTCTTTAAGGTTAAAAAATTGGTCAATTAAGGGAAAATTCATTTTATTTTTTCTTCAGGGCTTTTTTAACTGCCTCCTGGTCTGACCAGGGGTATTCTTGGGTCCCAAAACACAGAGATTGTTCATGGCCCTTGCCAAAAATACCAACAATATCGCCTTTCTGGGCCATTTTAAGGGCTAAATTAATCGCCTTCTGCCTGTCTGGTTCTTTAATAATCTTATCCTGGCTCTTGCAACCGCTAGCTATTGCCTTAATAATTTGATTAACTGCTTCTGTTCGCGGATCTTCGGCAGTTAAAATCACTTTATCAGCCAGTTGACAGGCAACTTGCCCCATTAAAGGTCTTTTCGTTCGGTCCCTTAATCCGGCGGCACCAAAAACAGCCATTAGATGCTCAGGTTTTAGGCTTTTAAGGGTTTTTAGGGCATTTTTAAGCCCATTGGGCGTGTGGGCAAAGTCAACAAAAACCCTAAATCCTTTATTGGTTTTTATCTCCTCCATGCGGCCAATCATCCCTTTAAAATCGGCGATTACTTGACGAATAACCTCATTTTTGATGCCTAAGGTTTTAGCGACGCTAATGGCGGCCAAACAGTTGTATAAATTGTATTCTCCCAAAAGTCTGGTTTTAAAAGCAAAGTTTTTGAGATGATAATCACCGCTTTTTAGGCCATAACTAATGATTTTACCTGACGCCACTTTTTTGAGCGGAGCAAAAGAGCTATCATCTTGATTTAAAACGCTGAATTTAGTCTTTTTAAAAAGTTTGGCTTTGGCTTTGAGATAGTTTTTAAAAGTCTTATGGTAGTCTAAATGCTCATGAGTAACGTTAGTAATTAAACCAATGTAAAAATTGGCTCCCAAAAGCCTGAATTGCTCCAGACCATGAGAGGTGGTTTCTAAAACCAGATACTTAAATCCTTTGTCTCTGATTAATTTTAAAAGTCTTTGCAGTTCCCAGGGATGGGGTGAAGTTACATGAAGGCCAGTCGGTAAATCTTTGCTTCCGATTTTGGCCGAAACCGTGGAAATCAGGGCAGTTTTCAAGCCGGCCTTTTTTAAAATCTCATAAATTAAAGTGGCGGTGGTAGTTTTGCCGTCCGTACCGGTTACCCCAATCACTTTTAAATCTTTGGCCGGATAACCATAATAGCTAATGGCTAACAAGGCTTGGGGGAAATGATAAATGTAGTTGACTAAAACTTCGGGGATTAACCCTCTTAATCGACAAATAAAGGAGCAGTTCCTAACTGTTTTTAATAGCTTTGCCATAAACATTAAGTATTATATCAATTTACTCCGGTTGAATGCCATAATAGGGGAAAAGTTGTTTGGCAATATTAAAAAATAAAGGGGCTGCTGTTTCTGAACCCCAAGGAGACGATTCTGGCTCCCGCAGACTGGTCAGCATCACCAATCGGGGTTTATCCGCCGGAGCAAAACCAATGAATGAAGCAATGGTTTTTTCTTCGTCATAGTGCCCGGCCACCGGAATCTGGGCGGTGCCGGTTTTACCGGCAATCTTAAATCCGGGTATTTTTTTCTTCAGGTAACTGGCTTCTCCTTTGTCCACCGCTTGAACCATCATTTCTTTAACTATTCTGGCTGTTTTAGGCTTAATTACTTGTCTGATTTTTTTTACTTTCATTTCTATTTCTTCCTTGCCCGAAATGACTTTTTTAACCACTTGAGGCTCTATTAACCAGCCGCCGTTGGCAATGACACTACAGGCCTGAACCATTTGGATGCCGGTCACCGTGATTCCTTGCCCAAAAGCAGCCGTGGCCAAATCAACTTCACTCCATTGATTATCAGGCCTTAAAGGACTGGCCGCTTCTCCTTGAAGGTCAATATTAGTTTCCTGACCAAAACCAAAATCTTTAATATACTTTAAGAAATTATCTAAACCCAGTTTGCGGCTGACAAAAACCATCCCAATATTATCTGAATGCTGGATGATTTCATCCATGGTCGACTGAGGATGATATTTATCATTCCAATTTTTAATTTCATATTTATCAATTTTCAGGGCGTGGTCACAAACATCACATTTGGTTTCCTTTTCTACCGCTTCACTATCTAAGGCGGCGGCCATGACAAAAATTTTGAAAGTGGAGCCCGGTTCATAGGTATCAGAAATAAGAGGATTTTTAAAAAGAGTTTTATCCGATTTAAAATATTTTTGCGGTTCAAATTTAGGCCAGCTGGCCATGGCTATAATCCCACCGGTATTAGGATCCATAATAATGACCGAGCCAGATTTGGCTCCATATCTTTTGACTGCTTTTTCCAATTCTTGTTCGACGATAAACTGAACCGTTCGGTCTAAATGCAAAACCAAATTTTGGCCGTCCTTTTTTTCCTCGGTGGAAAAAAAGCCGACCAAGATCGGCCTGTTGGCGGCGTCTTTTTCTTGGATAAGAACTCCCTGCCTGCCTCTAAGCTCCATATCATAAAAACCTTCCAGTCCAAAATAACCCGTGTCCAAACCGGTCTCATTTTTACCGACAAAACCCAGGAGATGAGCAGCCATTGAAGCTTCAGGATAAAATCTGGTTGATTCGTTTTCAAAACCTAAACCAGTTATTTCCAACTGCTTTATCTTTTCTTTAATTTCTTCAGAAAGTTTATGCTCCAAAATAATCCAGGAAAGGTCTAAACTTAGCTTTGTCTTTAAGTCTTCTTCTTTATCTTTAATCAAATTTTTAGTTAATTTTTCTTTTTCTCCAGCTGACAGACTGGCTTCAACATTCTCAGGTTCAATTAATAAAGGCGCTAAGGTTTCCGCCACTTCGTCGCTGGGCTTATCCAGTTGGCCTAGAGCACTGTAAAGTAAATAGGCCTTTTTGTTAGTCACCAAGGGAAAGCCGTCGGTCGCTAATATTTCTCCCCGATTAGGCATGATTTCTTCTTGAGAATGGTATTGATTTTTAGCCAGTTGAAGCAGTTTTTCGCTGGCTAAAACCTGCCAATAAAATAAACGCAGCAGAATAAGCAAAAAAAGAATAAAAAAAACGACCACTAAAACTAGGGGTCGCCAGTTAGTAAATTTCTTTTTCATGAAAACTCTGCAGATTTTTTAAATCTGCAGTTCCTAAAAAGTAATAGTTTTCATCCCGTACCCCGACGTTACGTCGGGACTGCGGGATAAAATTATGGGTTCAGGGCTACAGGAACTTTACTACTTAAGTTAATAATCTGAAAGTCTTTAGTAAAACCTTTTTCCGCCGCCAGGCTTAAAAGTTTATTTAGGCCGCCAAAAGAGGCAATTTCGCTTTTTAAATTTTTGTTTTCCTCCTCTAAAATTTGCGTTTCTTTTTCTAAGGTGGTGATTTTTTTACCTTTAGTGGCTAATTGCGTCGAAAAGTATATTTGGGCCACACCTAAAACAACCATTAAAAACAAGGGGATGAAATAAAACAATTTTTTCCTTTTGGTTAGATTTTTTCCACGGCTCTCAGCTTGGCGCTGCGAGAGCGAGGATTGTCTTTTATTTCCTCCTCTTGGGGAACAACTGGTTTTTTGGTTAAAATCTCCCACCATTCTGATTGACCTCCTTTCTTAAAAAAATCTTTGACTATTTTATCTTCCAAGCCATGAAAACTAATTACCACTAACCGACCCTTTTTCTTTAAAACCCTCATTGCCTGAACTAAACCTTCTTTTAAATTATTAAGCTCGTCATTAACCGCAATCCTTAGGGCTAAAAACACTTTAGTCGCCGGATGAATCCTACTTTTGCTTCTATACCTCCTTTGATAAACTCGGCTGACGATTGCGGCCAATTGTTTAGTAGTCTTAATTGCCGCTCTCTTCCGGGCCCGAACAATCACTTTAGCAATGGGTACGGCCAAAAGTTCTTCACCCAGGCGGGAAAAAAGCTTTTCCAGTTCTCCTTGATGCAGACCGTTGATTAAGTCAGCCGCTTTAACGGCTAATGAGGGTTCCATCCGCATGTCTAAGGGTGCTTCAGCTGAAAAGGAAAAACCGCGTTCTTTCTTGTCTAACTGATGGGATGAAACCCCCAGGTCGAAAAGGATTCCAGCCGGCCGTTGAACCTGATGGCTAACCATAATCTTTTCTAAATCAACAAAATTACCTTGAACAATTTGATAATCAGCGTTAGGGCAGACAGATTTTAAACGTTGATTAGCAAAACTTACTGCTTCAGGATCGCGGTCTAAGCCAAAAACCCTGCCTCCTTTCTTCAAAATCGCCGCTGTGTGGCCTCCGCCGCCGACAGTGGCATCAATATAAACCTCACCGGGTTTGATATTTAAAAATTCTATTACTTCTTTTAAAAGTACGGGCTGATGAAAGGGTTTCGAGCCCTCTTTAGCCCTATTTGTTCTCTGTTTCATCAAGTTTCTCGCTTATCTGGCTGATATTTTCATCTAAATATTGCTGGTGTTTTTCCCAGCCTGTCTGATCCCAAACTTCAACTCGATTGCCGATGCCAACAAAAACAATATCAGCGGACAAAGCGGCATAACTTCTTAAAGAAACAGGAATAATCATTCTTCCCTGATTATCAAGTTCTACCTCAAAAGCAGAACCAAGCAAAAACCGGTCAGTTTCTCGGGCAGAACCAGAAATAAAAGGCTTATTAACAATCTGACCGACGACTTTCTCCCAAGAGTCAAGGCTAATAATCATTAAAGATTTCTCATATCCGGCGGTAATAATTACTTTTTTGCCCAATAAAGAACGAAACTTCTTGGGAAGAGCGGTTCTTCCTTTTTCCAAATCTAATTTACCCTGATAATTACCAATTAACATTTATCGTCCTCTGGATGATTAAGCACCCTTTTTCACCACTTTATGCCACTATTATCTATTTTTATATATTTTCACGGAAACTGTCAAGAAGCAGTTCTAGCGTTTTCACGCCAACTCAGACACTATAATTATTTTTTATATTCTTTGATTACTTTCCTGGTATAAGGCTCTAAATCAAGGCGCCGACCGTGGGCTCAGGAAATTGCTGTGGAGGCATAAATTCTACTAATCAATATAACCTAAATCTTTTAACCTAGCTAAACTTTTATCTAACTCTGCTAATTTCCGTTCTCTAAAAAACTCGTCGGCTTTTAAAGCTTGCTCGAGGGGGCAAAGATGGGCGTATTGTCCATCTCCTTGCTTCAAACAGACTAAAGTACTACTAAAACCTCCTTGGCTGCCAAAGCTTGGAGCACATATATTTTCGTTCCCGAGGGTGCCTTCTGCCCGAGGTTTAGTGGTTACCCGAAAACGACAATTTTCGGGAGTTATCTCTTTTTTTTCGTCCATATTAATTATTTTACCATATCTGATACAAAATATAGACAAAGTTATTCCTGTTCTCTTATTTAACCAAAACAAAAGTGGCTAATTGGTCAACCTGGGCAGTGGCCGTATTATCCTCTAATTTTGTCTCATATTCTTGCCAATTGCTTCCGTCCCAGCCTAAAACTTTCAAGTTTCCTTCTGCTTTAATGCCTTTAAAAGTCAAGGTCGCTTTTTTAATTGTCTGTTTCTCGGCGGTAAAAAATCCAATTGGACCAGCTACCACTTCTCCCCCTACTTCACTCGGCCCGCCTGCCGGCGAGGCAGGCAACCCCATGGTTGAAGCCACGATCACAAAAACATCATTATCTAAACCCTTTTCTCCCACATCTAAGCTAGTTTTAACATCTCTGGAAGTAAAAACACCTTTTTTATCTTCCATCTTATTTAAAGTAAATTCCGTTTTCAAACCATATTCTTCTTGGCCGGTAAAGTATAAAGTCAGACTGCCTCCGGAAACATCTTCGTCATATTTACATTTACCTTTGGAGCAGGAGCCGAATAAGAGCTTCTTGGTCACCGGCGCCGGTTCTTCACTAAAATCAATTCTGCCGCCCGCCCCTTGAAGCATACTGCCGGCTTGATATTCAAGCTCATATTCCACCAGCTCTTCTTGGTTTTTCAGGTCATTAATGGTCATGGAAACTTCACGGCCATCAGCTCGGGGAATAAGAGTCACATAAGGTCTTTTCTCCCGCTCTAAAAGGTTAACCTCCGGTTTTTTACTGGTAATGGTTTTTCTAGCCTCATCTTTAGGCCTACTGATCACCTTTTTATAAACAAAAAAACCACCAACTCCTAAAATGATAAAAATGACTACAATTAACAGTATCTTTTTCATAAAAATAACCCTTGAAAAAATAAAAGTTCTAAATTATTTAAGTTTAGAGTCAAAGTATTCTTTTAACTTACTGATTTTCACTCTTTTTTGTTTCATCGTATCCCTGTCTCTGACAGTAAGATCCTGATTTTTTAAGGAGTCAAAGTCAATGGTGACGCACCAAGGCGTGCCAATCTCGTCCTGAGCATAATAACGCTTGCCGATATTGCCCCGCTCATCCCAAACACAAATAAGCTCTTTTTGTAAACCCTGGTAAACTTTTTTAGCCAGACTGACTAACTGAGGCTTGTTTCTCAAAAGAGGGAAAACCGCCACTTGATAGGGTGACAAACATGGCTCCAGTTTTAAAACGACTCGATCCTTTTCTTCAGTATAAGCATCAACTAAAAGAGTTAAGGCTAAACGGTCGGTTCCTACTGAAGGTTCAATCACATAAGGATAGAATTTCTTTCCTTTTTCATCAGTAAAACTTAAGTCTCTGCCCGACTGCTGGCTGTGATTTTTTAAATCAAAATCAGTTCGATTAGCCACCCCTTCGATCTCACCCCAGCCAAAAGGAAATTTATATTCCACATCCACCGTTCTTTTTGAATAATGGGCCAGTTTTTCCTGAGGATGCTCGTAAAAACGAAGTTTGTCTTTTTTAATCCCTAAAGATAAATGCCATTTCATTCTTTCTTTTTTCCAAAATTCGAACCATTTCTCATCTTCACCGGGCCTGACAAAAAACTCTAACTCCATTTGTTCAAATTCCCGAGAACGAAAGTTAAAATTACCGGGAGTAATTTCATTGCGAAAAGCTTTACCAATCTGAGCAATCCCAAAAGGCATCTTTGGTCTAACCACATCGACTACATTTTTAAAGTTAACAAATATTCCCTGACAAGTTTCACCCCTTAAATAGCTTAGGGTTGATTGATCCTCTACCGGCCCAATAAAAGTCTTGACTAAAATATTAAATTTCTTTTCCTTAGTTAATTCTCCGCCGCAATCAGGGCATTTATCTGTCTTCAAATCGTCTCCCCGAAAACGATGGTGACAGATTTTACATTCTCGCAGGGGGTCGGCAAATCCTGGTCCGGTATGACCGCTCGCCTGCCAAACCTTGGGATTAAGAATAATAGTGGAATCAAGGCCATAAATATTGTCATTAACCTCTACCAAATCATGCCACCAAATTTTCTTAAGATTGTTTTTCAGTAACACTCCCAGAGGGCCAAAATCCCAGAAGCCGCCAAAACCGCCGTAAATTTCTGAGGAGGGGAAAATAAAACCCCGGCGTTTAGAAAGTGAAACAATCTTTTGCATCAAGTTTTTCATAAATTTTATTCTACCTTCAATCCATCACCTTTTTCAAGAGAGAATGAGAGTTAATCTTTTTTTCGATAATTTTTTCTAAAGCTTCGTTTAAACTCCGGTTGCTAATCTCATCAGGCAAGCCAAAACCTGTCCACTGCAAAAGATCTTTTTTAAAATCTAAAGAGAGTTGACTTAAGTTCACCTGGGAACGAGTCAGTTTTCTTAAAGAATCAAGTAAAAGTTGGTAGACTGAATGATTGGCTTGATTTTCAGCATTTAAGCGGTCGACTAATTCCACAAATTTATAAGCCAAAGCCACTTTTTTCAGGTCTTTTTTAAAGCTGCTAAAAGATCTCAAAATCCTAGCCTCGGTGATTAAGTCCAAATTTTTGCCTTTGGCGACAAAAATAACTACTTGGTTAAAAAGATCTAGGGCACCGGCTTTACGGGAAGTTAATTTTCTCACTCCTTTAGCCAAACAGCGAATCTTGCCATAATGCTTAGAATAAACTGTTAGAATTTTATCCGCCTCACCAAAATTGATTCTTTTAATCACGAAAGCTTCTGTTTTGTAGGTTTTCATATCCTCGTCATTCTGAATTTATTTCAGAATCTCATTTCAGCATCTAATTTATTTCAACATTTTAATTAAGTATACTTAATTAATGTCAAAAGACAAAGGATATGTTTACTTTATTGGTAATAATAGGCCTACAATATACATTGGAGTAACTTCTAATTTAATCAAAAGAGTTTACCAGCATAAACAACATTTAGTTAAAGGTTTTAGCCAAAAATATAAACTAACAAAGTTACTCTATTATGAATGTTTTGAATCAATTGAAGAAGCTATACGAAGAGAAAAACAATTAAAAAATTGGCATCGCCAATGGAAATTAAATCTTATTAAATTAAAAAATCCTCGATTTAAAGACTTATATGGGGAGATTATATAGATCCTGAAACAAGTTCAGGATGACGTTTCCTTCAATAAGGCTTGTCCTGATGAATATCAGGATTCGGAGCCTGTCCTGAATTAATTTCAGGAATGACGTTTCCTGACTAAAAGTCAAATACAAACTCTCGATCGGTTCTAAGGTCAAACTCTTCAACCTGTTCGCCAAAAATAACTTTGTATTTATGTCCTAAAGTGCCTGGCTGCTTTTGGATCAAGAGTTTAAAATTATCATCCGGATTAACCGTAAAAGGCAATTCATATTTAATCACCAATTTTGCCCGGCCGCCTTCACCGCGGACAGTCAAGAAACCATCAAAATAAGTTTTACCCAACTCTTCCTGCGTCTTTACCTCTTCCTCTGAACCCAAAGCTTCTATTAGTTTGGAGCCCTGAGGGACATAAATTCTAAAATAATTACGAAGAATGCTGTTTAAGCATAAACCGCCTTTTCTTTCCAAATAGCAATCATCCATCGGTTCCGGATTTTCGTAAACAATCGTCAAAGTTTTAGTCACTCTGCCTGACTCGGCAATCTCAATCTCCTGTTCCACTGATTGTTTAGTAAACATGTTGGCCTTAGCCCCTCCAAAATTGGAATCATTAATATGGAGATAGTCGCCCTCGAAATCTTTAATCCTGCCGGCCGCATTAAAAGCCTCAACCGCTTGTTGAATCTCTCCATTGGTTAAATAAAATAAAACGTGTTTTTCTTTTACCAATCTCAGGCCGGTAGTAAAGAGCTGAGGCCATAAATTTTTAGGGCTACCCATCGCCTTAAGCAAAATTTGCTGCATCATTGGCCCCAAAATAGTCTGCTTCCGGTTGCCTGATTGAGTCGGTAAAGGCTCATCGACAATGTATTCCAGCTCACAAATAATATTAGGGATGTTATGGCAGCGTTCATCTGGTTCTATGGTAAAAGTGCCGTAACCGGGCACATCAACCGGGCCCAAAATGGTAACTAAATCTCTTAAAACATAAGTGTCAACCGTAATAATACCGTCAACTTCATATTCACCCGGAACTTTATCATAATAAGTCTTAAAAGTTTCCATGGAAACTTTAAAATCAGGAGAAAAATTCATATCCCTCAAATAGAAATAAGGCACCAGCTTGGCGCTATATTCGGTGCTGAAAAGGTATTTTTCAATTGGCTCCGGCGGCTTCAAATGGCTCTTAAGCTTTTTATCCAACGAATAAATGTCGTCGCTCTTTTCCGGTTTGACCTTGCCTGATTCTAAATGTAAAACGGAAAAAGCGGTCATAAATCCACCCGTCGCTCTTAGTTCGCCGTCATTTTGAAAAATTACCAGGTAATCTTTAGAATCAGGGTAGCCTAAAATTTGGGGCAAAACCTTAATAATGGGCCGAGCTTCGTCAATGCCTAAGGTTATTTCTTTAATCGTGGTTTTGAGTTTTTCTATTCTTCCCCTGATTTTCTTACCTTTAACTTCCTCAGGATAACGCTGGGGGTTAATCTTTTCTACATCTTCCTCAACTAGTTTTAATTTGGCGGATACCTCGTCTAATTTCGGCGTCACTTTATCTAAGGTTTGAACAATCTTGGCAATCCGGTCTTCGGCTGTTCCGCCCATAAAACTTCCCTGCCCTTTAAAACCCAAAACATCAGCATAAGGAGTAATTGCCTCTACCAAAATTTTTCCTGCCTCCAAACCATTGGCAACCGCATTTAAACCATATTCTCCGTCTTTATAATAAGCTCTTAAAAAAGGAATAACTTTAAGCCAAGCCAATTTTTGATATTTTTGCCGAGTCTCTTGAAGGGCATCTTGGGTTTCTTTTAGTTTTACCTCCGTGGTCACCAAATCCTGACTTTTTCCTGCCTGATATGCTTCCTGGGCTAAGTTATAAGTTTTTTGAACTGAATTAATTAAGGGTCGGGCCAAAAGGAAACCAGGCAGAGCAATTAAAACCAGTAAAGAAAATAAAACGAGGGGAAAAATTAAAATGCGCTTGCCCAATTTAGATTTTTTTACCGCCGGCGCCGATTCGTCTTGGACAGACTCTTTTTCCTCACCTACCTTAATCTTTTGTAAACCTTCTACCATTTAGAAATCATGGCCTTGGGTGTTTTCAAAATAATTTTTAAATCCTCC
Source organism: uncultured Pseudomonadales bacterium (assembly GCA_964589815.1). Classification (GTDB taxonomy): domain Bacteria; phylum Patescibacteriota; class Microgenomatia; order UBA1400; family UBA1400; genus CAZPUR01. The sequence continues at coordinate 14,537 of CAZPUR010000004.1, read as the reverse complement.
CAAAAGGACATTTTCCTGACATAATCATAGTCCATTTTTGCTCTTTGAGTAAAGGGGATTTCGTTTCTGCCTGAGGTTTGCCAAACACCGGTGATTCCCGGCCTGACGGCAAGAATGGTTTCAATATATTTTTTAGTCGAGGGATATTTTTTGCCTTGTTCTTTTAACTCATTCTTAACATAAGCTCTCGGCCCAATCATGCTCATCTCTCCCTTAAAAACATTGAACAACTGAGGAAACTCATCGATGGTTAAATTACGTAAAATCCTGCCTAATTTGGTTATCCGGGGGTCATTCTCAAGCTTCCAATCACTGTTTTTGAATTCGGCTAAAAGTCTTTTATTCCAAAGCAACATCTTATCCGCATTAACCACCATACTCCTAAATTTATACAACCAAAATTCTTTCCCGCCTTTACCTACCCGACGGTGACGGTAAAAAATAGGCCGACCGGAGTCAATTAAAACCACCAGGGGCACAATTATCCAGATAGGAAAAAACAGGATAGCTAAAAATAGGGCTAATGAAAGGTCTAATACCCTTTTAATTTCTTGATAACCCATTATTTTTTTTAAGTGAACTTTTTGTAATTTTTATTTTCTTTAAATTGATTAACTACTTTCTTAATATTTTTCATTGATTCTTTAGGACAAACTAAAAGAACATCTTCCGTATTAACAACAACCATGCCTTTAAGGTCGATGGCGGTCAGCAGTTGGTCAGAACAGTTGTAAACTAAACTGTCTTCTGATTGATATAAAAATACTTTCCCTTTAGCCACATTATCTTTATTGGATTTCTGTAAAGCTTCTTTTAGTGCCAACCAAGTCCCTAAATCGCTCCAGCCAAAATCAACGGACATCACCACGGCTTTTTCCGGTTCTAACCTTTCTAAAATGGCGTCATCAAAAGAGATCTTTTCAAAAGTAGGATAAATTTTCTTCAATTTTCTTTTATAACTAAATCTTCCGTAGGCTTGCTGTAATTCCATTATCTTTTTATACATCTGAGGCATAAATCTTTGGTACTGATTGAGAATAAATTTAGGCGTAGAGATAAAGTAGCCTGGATTCCAGCTATATTTTTTATCTTTAAAAAATTTCTGGACTAATTCAAAGTCCGGCCTATACTTCCAGCTTTTGAACTCAAAAATTCTGAAGCCATTAAGTTTTTTAAGTTCCTTCCCCATCTGCACCCAGCCTAAATTCTGATTAGCGTAACGAGGTTTGTGCCCTAGAAATAAAATCTTATCAGGATTCTTTCTAATATATTCGCTTCCTACTCTTAAAGCTTTTTTAAACTGACCTACTCGCTTCATAATGTGGTCGCTCCATAAAATTGCCAAAGGACCATCCGGGTCCTTTTTAGCAATAATAGCCGCCATCAGACCAACGGCTCCGGCCACATCTCTCATTTTTGGCTCACCCACAATATTCTTCTTGGGAATCCGGGGAAGCTGTTTTTTTACCAAAGGGGCATAAACTTCGCCCGTGGAAAGGTAAATATTGCCCCAGTCGACCTCGGGACGAAGGCGAGCAACTGTTAATTGAACCGTAGATTTGTTGTCTACCATTTTCTCAAATTGTTTTGGGCTCTGTGTCCGGCTCAAGGGCCACATCCTTGTCCCCACTCCACCCGCAAAAACCACTGCTTTTATATCAATTTTTGGTGTTTCAGCCATAAATCCTCCACTTTGGCTTTAAATTTTTGACAAAAAATTTTCTCACTATATTTTAAAGCATTTTGGCGAATCTCTTTGGTTTCAAAATTCTCGGCTTTAAAATTTTTCACTGCCTTAATCAAGGCTTGACTGGTTTGGGGATAAAACAGGATGCCGGTTTTACCATCAATAACTGTTTCTCCCACTCCTCCCATTTTATAAGCAATCACTGGTTTACCGCAAGCCTGAGCTTCTAAAGAAACCAAACCAAGGTCTTCTTCACCCGCAAAAACCAAACTTAAACATTCTTGATAATAACCTACCAATTGATTGTCCGTCAACTCCTGTCCTAAAAATTCTATATTTTTCTTAGCTTTGGCTCCTAAATATTTTCTTTCACTTCCATCGCCAATTATCTTTAAAGGCAACCCTAGTTGATTAAAGGCATCTACAATAACATCCACCCGCTTATAAGAAACCAGCCGAGAAACAACAAGAAAATAGCGTCCAGCGTCTAGTAAATAGCGTCTAGTTGATTTAAATTTATTTACATCAACTGCTGGATAAATAACCTTTGAGTCTCTTTGATAATATTTTTTTATTCTTTTCTTAACTGTTTTAGAAATAGCCAAATAATAATCCGGTCTCTGGCTAGCGATTTTGTCCCATTGTTTAAGCTTTAAAAGCATGGGCCGAAGCAAAACTTTGGCCAAAGGATTTAAAAGACCATAACGGGGATTTTTATAATAATGACGGTAGCCGCTCCATAAATAGCGGGTAGGCGTTAAACAATAGCATAAATGAAGGGTTTCTGGCCTGGTAATAATTCCTTTTGCTTCAGCTGACGTGACGGAAATCACCACATCAAATTCAGAAAAATCAAAGGACTCAAAAGCTAAAGGCATTAACCAAGGATAAATTTCGTGATTACTTTTAGCCAAAGGCAGTTTATTAACAAATGAAGGAATCACTTCAAAATCCTTGGCCCAAGTTGCCCCAGCAGGATTATAAACAGAAGTATAAAGCGGGGCCTGAGGCCAGATTTGGTGAAGGGCCAACAAAACCCTTTCTGCCCCGCCAAACTTATTAACCCGATCGTAAACTAAAGCAATCTTCATAAATAATTTATCTACCGATTATTGATTTGTCCATTGACTGATATAGCTGAAGGGTTTCTTGGGCGCATTTTTGCCAAGAGTATTTGCTTGCCTGATTTTTTCCCTTTTTAATCAACTCTTTCCTCTCTTTATCTGAAAAATTAATCACTTTTAAGATTTTCTCTGCTATATCATCAATGTTTTTGGGATTAAAATAAACTACCGCTTGGTCATAAACTTCTTTAAAAGTAGGAATCTGGCTGCAAACGACCGGACAACCGGCCTGCATCGCTTCCAGGCCAGGTAAACCAAAGCCTTCCATTAGCGAAGGATTAATAAAAGCCTTAGCTTGAGCATATAAAACGTTTAGCTCTTTATCAGTAACATAACCTGTTAATTTAACAAATTTTTCTGCTTTAAATTCTTTAACCACCTGCTGCAAACGCTGGTAAAAAACATCCCGGGAACAAACAATGATTAATGTTTGATTAATTTTTTTGACTGCAAGAATTAAACGTCTGATGTTTTTATGAGGATAAACATTCCCAACATATAAAAGATAGGGCCTTCTAATTTTATATTTATTCAAAAGTTTTGATTTTTGAGATTTAGCTTTGAGCTTTGAGCTTTGAGCTTTGAGCTTATTATCTACTCCCTCATAAATAACTTCGATTTTATCTTCAGCCAAGAGATAATTTTTCAATAATCCTCTTTTGACGAACTTTGAAGGAACAATGATTTTTTTAGCTTTTCCTACTGCTTGAGTAAAAACAGTTTTATATCCCCAATATTTTAATAAATAAATCCAAGAGTTTCTGGTGGTTGTTTCTTTGCCTTTGGAATAGTGTTTGATTAAATCATGAATGGTAATCAAATAAGGAAAATTATTAAGAATCGGCACATTAAAATGAGGAAAGTGGACTAAGTCGGGATTGATTTCTTTTAAAATTTTCGGAATGATAATTTGTTCTTTTAAAGAATAGTGCGGGGTATTAAGTGGGAGAACTGTTGCCTTGTTACATTGTTTCATTGTTTCATTGTTCTCAGAAACAAAAAGAAAATAACGATTAACCTTGTCTATTTCGAGCAGATTTAAAACAAGGTTCTCAGTATATCTACCCAAACCCGTATGTTTTGTGCCCCAAAAACGGCAATCTATTGCTATTCGCAAATTTCTAATTCCTCATCCAGGGGACGATCATCCTCTGGATGATAATTTCTAATTTTTAAATTTACTCACAACCCATATTCCCAACAAAACCATTTTTCTCATCAACCAAGGGTATTTATCCTTATAATGTTTATCATAAAACAATTTCATCGTTTCAAAAAAATGTTTAGTCGCTTCTTTCTTCATCTTTTTATCTTTTAGGGTAATTTTTTTATCCTGATATTTCTTTCTTCCCGAAGAAGTTTTAAAATGAATAATTTTTGTCATCGGATTATAACAAATTTTATATCCCCTCTGCCTAATTCTGAAACACAAGTCAATATCTTCAGCATAAACAAAAAATCTTTCGTCCAACAAACCAATTTGGTCAAGAATCTTTTTTCTCACCAAGAAAAAAGCGCCGGAAATAACATCAACTTCATGGACTAAGTCCAATCTTTTCCAAGTCTGATGGTACTGACCAAAAGTTCTTGATTGGGGAAAAAGTTCTTCCAAACCGGAAAAATAAGTGAAGGCTGCCCAAGGCGTAGGGAAGCCTCGGTGGCAAGCCGGGTCAACCCGGCCGTCAGCCAGCTCCACTTTACAAGTAGCCGCCACCCACTCCTGATTTTCCTCCATAAATCTAAGCATTTTAAAAAGAGTCTCCTTTTGCAATAAGGTATCTGAGTTTAAAAGAAGAATGTTTTCACCCTGAGCTCGTCGAAGGGCTTTATTATTGGCTCTAGCATAACCTAAATTTTCTGTATTTAAAATTATTTTGAGTTTTGATCCGCTCCGCCAGCTGGTAGATAGCGGATGAGATTTGAGATATTCTTTACTTCCGTCAGCCGAACTATTGTCTACTACAAAAACTTCTAGTTTGTAATTATCTAGCTTTGATTTATATAAAGAATCTAACAAATTCTTTAAAAGTTTTTTTGTATTGTAATTAACAATAATAATTGAAAGGTCAACTTTTTTCATTTTAATTATTTACTAGGACGCTCCAAGTACTTTTTCTCCTAGCTCCTGGTAAATTTTGTCCAAGTTTTTAGAAATTAACTGCCAATTGTACTTTTTTCTAACTAACTCATAGGCTGAGGAGCTTAATTTTTCTCCCAACTTAGGATTTTTAAGTAATTCCACTGTCGCTGAAGCGAGATCAACAGCCCCCTGAGCCACTAAAGCTTCTCTCCTGTTCTCTGCTCCTGTCCCTTCAACTCCTAAAGGTGTGGCCACCACTGGCAGTTTGGTCGCCATCGCTTCTAAAACTTTGTATTTGGTCCCCCGCCCATTTCTGATTGGCGCTAAAAGAACCGAGGCTTGACCAAAGGCCTGCCTAATATCCTTAATCTTATCCTCAACTTCGACATCGCTCTTCTTAGCTAAGGCCCAAATTTCTGGAGTCGGGTTTTTGCCTACAATCCAAAGTTTGGCACCAGGAATCTCTTTTTTGATTCTAGGCCAAATCTTATGGGTTAAAAACTTAGCCGCGTCTTTATTAGGCAGCCACTTGAAATTACCCACAAATAAAACGGTTGGTTTTTGAGGTTTTTTAATCAAAGTTTGATTAAAAAACTCAATATCTACGCCATTGGAAACAATATTGATGGTCTTCTCTGGAGCCGCTTTGGCCATAATTTCCTTGTCCGCCTCAGACATGGCGACTAAAGAAGTGGCTTTTCGCCAATAACCTTCCTCCCAAATCTTCAGTTTCAAAACATCAAGGTACATCAGAGGCCTAACAAAACCTAAAGGAAAATTATCAACGTATTTTTTATAAACCAAATACTCTATGGTTTGCTCTACTAATAAAATAGGGATATCCGTCTTGGGAATATTAGGCACCATATAAAAGGGTTCGGCGTGAATCAAGTCATAGGCATCACCTTGCATTTCTTTTAAAATGGCCTGGCGCACCCGCAAAGAAAGATAAGTAGAAATCATCACAAAAGGGAAAGGGCTCAAGATGGCAAAAAGGATATTGCGCCAATTCCAGGCTGACCGGCGTTTAAAAACTTTGACTTTATAACAAAACTTTTGCAACTTAGGAATATATTGAGTCTCTTTTTCGTGTCTAATAAAAGAAAATAAAGTTATTTGGTGTTTGGCCGCCAGGTTTTTTAAAAGATTGTATGTCCTTATTTGCCCGCCAGAAAAAAGAGGATAAGGAAGGTAGGAAGTAAGCATGAGGATTTTCATAATAAATCACAAATAACAAATTACAAATCGCAAACAAATTCTAAATTCAAATTTCTCAAATTCTAAACTGTTTTGAGTTTTGAATTTTGACATTGAATATTGTTTGGAATTTGTTGCTTGGAATTTGATCATTTAATTTAGATTATCACACTCTTGAAGGTCAATGATAACATACTTGTCTGTTCTTTCCATTGCCTGGCAGGCCTGCATTAATTCATTGGTCATCTCATCAAAATCTACGCTGACATAATGGGTGGCTCCTTCTTGCATATATTCCTTCAATTCTTCCATATTTCTTAAGCCTGACCAGCCATTGCGATTGGTCTGATATAAAAAAGCTGGGTCCCGGTTATAGGGGGCAATCACTTTGGCCCCCTGAGGAACAATTTGATCAACTTCTCTGCCTGCTTCGACGATTTCCCAGCGGTTAATACTGAAAAACCCCCTCACTTCATACCAACCAAAAGCCAGCATTAATAAGATTAAAGCCAAAGCCAGACCGATATTAAAAATCTGCTCAAAAAAGTTTCTCTTTTTAACCACTAAAAATTCTACCCCTTTGGCCATAAAATAACAGCCAATCGGCACCAAAGGCATCTGGTAATAATCATGAGTAACATTACCCATAGCAAAAAAAGTGATATAAGCGGCTATGGCCACCAACCAAGAGAAGAAAAATAAAGCTTCATCTTTATTTTTCTTGGCCACCAGACCAAAAAAGAAGAGCACAAAACCACCGGTGGCAAAAATCAGGCGGTTCATCCGGTCAAAAATAATCCAACGGAAAAAAGCGCCTTTAAACCTAATTTCAGTCGCATTAATCAGCCAGTTTGAACCAAACATTCCTTCAGGATGCTGGTTGATGTGCCAGCGCCAAGCCAAAAAGGGCAGTAAACTAACCATCCCAAATAAATAAACCTCGGGCTTTTTAAAACTTTTAAGACCCCATTTTTTAAAAATTAAATAGGCCGCCGGTAAACCTAAGAAAATAGTATAAGGTTTAACCAACATCCCTAAAGTCAAAGCCATGCCTGAAAAAATGGCCCAAATCAGACCCTCTTTTTCTGTCCATAAAGAAATCAAGTATAAAGATAAAACAGAAAAAAAGATAAAAGTCGGGTCCGGCATAACCACCCGGCCATAGTAAATGTTATAAGGTAAAACTGCCCAAAAAAAAGCTGATAAATAAGCGGCTAGTTTAGAAGAATGTTTTTCTACTAACAAATAAAGGAAAACTCCTGTCAAAGAAGCCATAAAAACGCTTACCAAACGAGCATATCTTTCTTCAATACCGAAAATTTTATAAACTCCAGCTACGGCGGCATTATATAAAGGAAATTCATTAAGAAAATAACGATTGGGATTAGGCAAATCATTAGGGTTTTGCTTAAAAAAGTTATGATTTTGAGGATATAAAAAGTTAACCCCTTGAGTAGCAAAATTCCTAGCCACGGCGGCGGTATCCGCTTGACGCCAAGAATGCCAGTCAGCGATCGGATTGTCAATCCGGTAGGTTCTCAAAGCAAAACTTAACAGAAAAATAAGAATTAAAAAAATAATTTTAAACTTCATCTTTTAATGGCCGGATTTTTTATTTCGCTGGCAAAAGCCAATAAAACCCCGCTTAGAGCCCAAAACATAAAAGCTACTTTTGAGGCCTCAAAAACATCAATATACAAAGCATTAATCAGAAGCCCTACGGTAAAAGATAAAAAGGCGGCGCTAAAAGCTAAAACATAAGGGTCTAGTTTTTTTCTTTTTAAAAGTTCAAAGCTGGTTTTAATCAGTAAGAAAATAATACTGAAAAAAGAAAGAAAGCCTAAAATTCCTGTTTCTCCTAAAGTTCTTAAATAATCATTATCTGTTGATTCAGCTTCGGTAAATTGCTCAACCGCGTTTTTACTCAGAGTAGAATAACCTGATCCTAAGAGGGGATTTTTCTTAAAACCGGCAATCGCCCGAGGCCATAAAGCGTCCAATCTAATAGCGGTAGATAAACCATATTTATAAGCGTTTTCAGAAAAAGTACGCTGAACCGGAATTAAAACTGCTGCCATAGTAGCGCTTCCTGTTGCTTCAAGGTAATAATCAGGAATGTCTTCGTAAACATCAGGTGGAAGCCCAGCAGAACTAGTGGCTCTACCGCTCTGGTTCCCGCCTAAGTCTTCTGGTTTTTCTAAAACCGGTCGTTCGTCAGTTTTATCCATAACCAAAGCAATCTCATCGCTAATCTTTAAGGCTTCTTTAGGGGCGGGTCTAAGCGGTTGAAGAAGGGTATTAAGTTTTAATTTTTCCTTAATCTGGGGCATCTTAAAAAAGTGGGCAAAGCGATCTGATAAGTCACCAAACATAAGCATCACTGAAAAACTAAATAAAATAATACTCAACCAACGGGGCAAAGACCACAAAAAACCCTTTTTAAAAATAAAAATAAAAAATAAAACTGTAATCGCCGCAATATAGGCAATAAATGAGGTTCTGGAGGCAGTTAAAATTAAAAGCCAGTAGCTAAGTATAAAAGCCAGTAAATAAAGCCATCTTAAAACCTTCCCTTTTAAAATAACAAAGAAACTCATTAATAAGGTTAAAAATAAAACTAAAAAGGCGGCCAAGTCATAATGGCCGCCAAAAGTAGAAGGGACTCGGGCATGTTCAGTCAAATAAAGTTTCATCCCTTTGGAAAACTCCCGGTTCATAGTCGAGTAAAGCGGCCAATAAAGATATTTTTGACCAAAACCGTAAATAGAAACTAAAATCAAAGCCAGTAAAACCAAAAGAAAAAGTTTCTTTCCCTTTCTTAGAGTTCTAATGCCGTTGTAAAAAATAAAAAGGAGGCTAAAATATTCTATTCTCCTCAACCAATGGAGCCCCGCCTTATAAATATGAAGTTTGTCCAAAGGAATGGTTTTGGAAATAAAAACTGCCGAAGGAATAGAAATCAGGCCAAAAAAAAGATAGGCCACCATAGGCCAAAAAATAATCGATTTAAACTGGGCTTTTTTTCTTATTACCTGAATCAAAAAAACCAAAAAGGCGATTAAAATAAAAACATCTTCTAAGCGGACTCTGACAATGTAACCAGGAATCGCCTCAAACAAAGGAATCTTAGGATATAGAGGGATGAAAATAATCAAGAAAAAGGAAAAAACCGTCAAAATGTTCTCGTCAAGCCAAAGCAAAAGCTTTTTCATAAATCTCCTTTTTATTCTTGTCTCCTTTAAGTATACCAAAAACAAAGATTCTTAAAAGGGCCCCTATTTTAAGCAAAAATCTTAAGATAAGCAAGCCTAATCCAGGCTGGTATTTCTCATAAAATTTTCTCAGTCCCTGGTATTCGCCTAAAACTGCGGTTCTGAAACCATCAGCCGAACTTTTTCCCTTTAAATGAACTATTTTAGCCAAGGGGCAAAACCAAACTTGAAAACCCGCTTTTTTAGCTCGATAGCAAAAATCAACTTCTTCGCTATACATAAAAAACTTTTCATCAAAACCCTTAATCTTATCAACCACTTTCTTTTTTGCCATTAAAAATGCTCCCGTAACCCAATCCAATTTTTGAGTTTTTCGATAAAAGCTTTTTCTTTTTTGCTGATAAGGTTTTACCAAATGATTAACTAAAGGCAAATCGTCAATAAAGAACATTTGTAAAAAAACTCTTGTTAAGCTGGGGAAAAAGCCGCCTGATGGTTGAATGGTTTTATCCTGATATAAAAGCTGGCAGCCCAAAATATCAACATCTTCTCTTTGTCTTATAAACTCAACTGATTTTTCTATGGCCTTCTCTAAAATGATGGTGTCTGAATTAAGAAATAAAATGACCCTGCCTTGAGCTTGCCGCAGGGCTTGATTATTGGCCTTAGCATAACCTAAGTTAGTTCGATTCTTGATCAACTTTACTTGGGGAAATTTAGTTTGAATCAGTTTAACGGTACCATCAGTCGAAGCATTATCCGCTACAATCACCTCAAAACTAATATTTTTTGTTTGTTCAAAAATAGACCTTAGGCAGTTTTGCAAAAGTTTTTTAGTATTAAAGCTGGGAATAATGATGGAAACTAACAATTTATTAAGAATATGCGGGAAGTTTAGGAAAAATTTTCTTTCTTCCTATTGATAGCATCGCGCCTTTGACTTTACTCTTCCCTCGCCCTAAGGATTGTTCTTTAATAACTCGAGGGCGTCTTTATGCCTTATTTAATACCAACTATTTTAGGTCTTCCAAATATATTCGCGTGCGATTGGAAGAAAAAATTTTTAACTAAACGACCTCAGCATATTCTTAAAATTATTGAAACAGTCTTGCCCGTCCTAATCTATAATTAAGCTTTTTCACCCCTCTTTTTCTTATTTCCTTAGCCGGCACTCCGGCTACAATCATCATTGGAGCTACATCTTTGGTCACCACTGCTCCAGAAGCAACTATTGCTCCTCTACCAATTTTTACTCCAGGAAGAATAATGGCTCGGACACCAATAAAACAATAATCGCCAATCTCGATTGGGTATTCAACTGGCCGAAAATCTTCAGAATCAACATCATGCTGGCTGTTATAAATCAAAACCTGAGAAGCAATGGCGGTATGAGAACCAATTTTAAGCGAGGCTCTGCCGTCTAAAAAACAATGGTCGCCAATAATCGTATCTTCTCCAATAACAATATTCTTTGACTCATAAAACCTGGCCCACATATGAATAGTAGAACCTCGACCAATTTTAATTCCCGCCAATCGATAACAAAACCGGCGAAAACAATGAGAAGGAATATAACCAACATAACAAAGTAGCATTAACTTGAAATCAAGGCAATAATTATACCAACGATTGATTATTTTCGGTAAGGCTTGTTTAATATTTAACTTCTCGCCTGATTTAGTTTCAAGGTAAAACATAAAACCTCCAATATCTCTTTAGCTACTTTTGGCCAAGAAAATTTTTTAGCTTGTTTAAGGGCTCTATTGATTAATTCTTTTCTTGTCTTATTATCTAATTTTACCATTTTTAACAAAGCTTTATAAATAGAATCGACAGATAGAGGATTATCTATATATAATCCTCCTTTCCCTACTAATTCCGGTAAAGAAGAGTTTTGGGAAACAATCACAGGACAACCTAGTTGCATTGCTTCCAGAACCGGGATACCAAAACCCTCATATAAAGAGGGAAGAATTAAAGCAAAAGCATTTTCTAAAAAAGCATTCTTTTCTTTTTCCTCAACATAACCAGTAAAAATGACATTTTTCTCTAGGCCCAAGGATTCTACTTTCTCAAATATTTCTTGATACAACCAACCCTTCTTACCTACGATAACCAAATTGTTAAATTGTTTCATTGTTTCATTGTTGATTGCTCGGGCAAATGCCTCTATTAGCCTAATTAAATTCTTTCGCGGTTGAAGCGTACCAATATAAAGAAAGTATTTATTTTTTTCTATCTTATATTGTTCTAAAATCTTTGCCTTTTGAATTTTCACTTTTGAATTTTCACTTTTAACTTTTAACTTTCTTGTTCCAGGGTAAGTGACCGTAATTTTATCAGCCGGATAATTATAAAAATGAATAATTTCTTTTTTAGTAAACTCAGAAATGGTTAAAATATGATCAGCTTGCTTAACTGACCTTTCGGTCCAGTTTTTAAGCTGATACAGATCGTCTTTTTTAAACTGTTTAGGAAAGCGTAAAAAAGCCAAGTCCATAATCGAAATTACTAGGGGATTGGGGCAAAAGCGGGGAGCATAGTGCCCGGGGCTAAAAAAAACATCAACCTCTCCCCTATTTAAAATCAGTGCTAAAGGCAAACGCCACTGGGTCCATAAAAATTTGGGTTTTAACACCCTGTATTGCCACCAACTTGCTTCTTTGGGTAAATCTTTTAAAGGTTTTTCTTTGAGAAAAATTTTAAATTTTATCCGCCGGCCGGCGGATTGATTTTTATACAAGTGCATTAGCACTTGATATGCATATTCATTACTGCCTACCCTATTTTTTACATTAGCTTCATTAGCGTCAATGCCGATTATCATCTTACTGCCTCTTGATAAGCTTCTAATGTTTCTTTGGCTGTTTTTTGCCAAGAAAATTTTTTTATTTGCTTCTTAGCTGCTTGTTTCAACTCTAGTCTTAAGTCTGGATTTTCAATCAATTGATTAATCTTTTGGGCTATTTGATTTGGCTTATTGGGGCTACAATATAAGGCTTCTTTTCCTCCTATTTCAGGAAAAGAAGAATTATCAGAGCAAACCACTGGACAACCGCAACTTAAAGCTTCTAAAAGAGGTAAGCCAAAGCCCTCATAAAAAGAAGGGAAAACAGCCAGTTTGGCCTTCTGATATAAGGCTTTAAGCTGGGCTAAAGAAACTCTATCTAGCTTAACAATTCTATTTTTAAAAACTGATTTTTCCAGTAAGGCTTCTAATTCTTTTTGCTGCCATAAAGGCTGGCCTACAAGAACCAGTTTTATTTTTTTGTTTTTAACTTTCTCAAAAGCCCTAAGTAAATTTTTAAGATTTTTTCTGGGGTTTTTAATCGCATCAGAAACAATAAAATTGCCTAGATCTAAACTTTTAAACCAACTTATGTCTGGCTCAGCCTTTTTAAAATCATCATCTAAGGCTTCGTAAATCACTTTTATTTTTTCTGATTTAATCCCTAATTTATTAACCAAGTCTTTTTTAGTGCTTTTGGAAACAGCGATAATAAAATCAGACTCTCTCTTTACTAAAGCTAATTTCTGGCTGAAAACCTTCACAATTTTGGGATGATGTAAATGGGGATAGATTAAAGGCGCCAAATCATGAACCGTCGTTACCTTAGAACAATTTGTTTTAGGCTCGGTCCAGTCGCTGGTATGAAAAAGGTCGATTTTACCGGTAAAAATTTCTATCCTGGTAAATCTCAGTTGGTTAAAAAGCAACTGCGTTAGGACGGGGGGTAAAGGAAAAAACCTGCTCTGAACATTAGTTTTCGTGGCCTTTTTTTTTAATTGAGAAAACCAGGTTTCTAAAAGCTGTTTTTTTCTCAAAGAAGCGGCAAAAAAAACATATTGATCTTGGCCATCAATCTTAACTAAATGAGAAATTAAATTCTTGGTATAAACCCCTACTCCGCCCGGATAAACAATCTGAGAAATATCAATTCCGATTTTCATAAAACACCTTCTTCATTATATCAATTCTTCGCTAAAATTTTCCCCCACTTTTCTAGAGTTACTCCGCTGAAATGTTCTTCATAAACCCTCACGAATCCCCTACTTTCTAAAAAGGCTCTGGTTTCATCCAGGGGATCAAAAATAGGCAAAGCATAAGGGATTAACCAAACCGAATCAACCCCCCCAATCGCCTCTTTTTGATATAAGTAAACCTTGTGGCTTCTCCCTTGATCATAATAATCAAAAGGGGCAGTAACATTTTGAAGAATTAAAACTGGTGCCTCTTCCTTGTTTTTTTGATGGAGTATCTTTACTGCTTCTTTCCAATTTTCGCGATGAAAATTAGGATTTAATAAATATCTAAAACTAAAAAATAAATTAATTAATAAAACCAGTCCCGCCATTATGTTAACCACCTTTCTACTTTTGAAACTAAGAATCCCTCTACTGAGTAACAGGGAAAAAGCAGGCAAGCAAAAAAGAAAGCGATGATAAGTAAAAACCGGTGTTTTAAGACTAATGATTGCTCCTAATAATGGCGCCAGAATTAACCATAACCAAAAAAACCTTATAAACTGATTGTTTATATTTTTTAGCGTCCGCCAAAATAAATAAGCGAAAAAAATTAGTAAACCTGAGACAATAAAACCATAAACTAATTTATTATCAAAAGAGGTTCTGCCTATAATAAATTTAATTGGCAATAAAGCCAGGCTTTTAAAGGTTAAGCCGCCTACTGTTTGAGCCCAAACTTTATTCGTCAAAGCCGCTTGCTGGCCAATCTTCCATTGGTTAAATAGAACAGGAAACCAAGGCAAATAGAAAAAGTAACTGAGGAATTGAATAATTAAATAATTGAGAATTATTCTTTTATTTTTGTTTTTTTGGATTAAAAAAAATAACCATTGAACCGGCAGAATCAACCAGCATAAATAATGAGAATAAAAACTAAGGATTAAAAACGCAGAATTAAGAATTAAGAATTTAATCTTTTTAATCTTAAAAAATTTAATTAAATAATACACCGAGGCAGTGACCAAAAAAGCAGATAAGCTATACATTCTTGCCTCTTGGGCATAGTAAATAAATAAAGGCGAAGTTAGTAAAAATAGAAAACAAAAAAAAGCCCCTTGTTTATCTTTAAAAATTAATTGATAGATTTTATAGATAAAACAGCAAGTTAATAAGCTAAAGATAATACTCGGTAATCTCAGAAAAAATTCATTATAAGGCAAAACTTTACACCAAAAATGCAAGATTAACTGATATAAAGGCGGATGAACATC
>CAZPUR010000003.1:28861-110815 GCA_964589815.1 uncultured Pseudomonadales bacterium | reverse complement strand
ACACTATCTCCTAAAAAAAGATGCTGATTGGGTTTTAATTTAGTAAATTGAAGTACGAGTTTGAAGGCGGCAAGATCTGGCTTTGCCTTTCCTAACATATCTGAACTAGTAAAAATTTTCTCAAAGAAATTTAAATCTAATCCCAATATCTTTAATTTTCTTAAAGCAATTTTTCTTTCTGAGTTAGTGTGAATTATATGTCTTAAGTTTTGAAGTTTTTTAAAAACATTAGCTAGAAGGGGATCCTTTTTAATAAATTTTAATTGAGCTTGGTTATACCAATCTCCAGATATAACATAATCTTTATCTACGCCCAAATGGAATAGTGTTTTGGTGTTACTTTTAAATCTTTTATAATTTTTTAAAAATAACTTTTCTGCTTCAGGAAAAGGTATTCTTTTTGTTTTTGCTACCACTTTGACTGTATTTTGAAGTATGGTTTTTTTTAATTCAGGAATCTCATGATATAAAGTACCATCTAAATCCCAAATTAAAACTTTGATTTCTTTAATCCAATTATATCTGCTCATTTTCTCTTATATTTTACTTGAGTTAAGGGATTTAATAAAGATTAAGGCAATAAAAGTCTTTTTAAAATATAGATAAATATAAAAAAGATAGTATAATTTAGGGATGAAGTTTGTTTGGAGTAAAAAACATAATTTTTTTCATTGGTTAATCGTCATTTTGATAAGGATTGTCTATTTTTTGGTTGCCGTTCCCTTAACGATTTATCCCATAGCTGTTGGCTCCTGCTTTTTTGAAAAAGCAATCAATCCCTTTCCTCCTTCGATCATCTTTAGAATCATCAATTCCTTTTTTTTCTCTTTCTTGCCTTTTTTTTCTAGAATAGACGTCTTTATTGAACAACAGCGTTATATCTGGGCAAGAACACCTACTTGGTGGGCGGTTGTGATAGCTTTACCTTTGATAGCGATCGGTTCTAGTTTTTTCTTAATCAACTTTTTTAATCTTTTCTTGGCCCTCTTTGATTATCAATACAATCGGACTCACTGTCCTTTTTGCAAACAAGCTTTAAGCATCCAAGAAGAATAGTAACTACCTCTTTTTAGGCAATAATTTTATCAACAACCAACCGGTGATAAACCCGCCCACGTGGGCAAAATAGGCCACCCCACCCATAGTTTCATCGCTATAAACCAAAGAGCCGGCTCCGGAAAAAAGCTGAGCGATAAACCAGTAAAAAAGCATAAAATAAGCGGGCACGGTTGTTCTTCTTAAGCTCCAACCTAAAGAAAACAAAATATCTATTCGCTGGCGGGGAAATAAAACCAAATAGCCGCCCATGATGCCGGCAATGGCGCCCGAAGCACCCAGATTAGGAATGGTGGAATTAGGACTAATTATGATTTGCAAAGCAGAAGCGCCTAAGCCGCAGATTAAATAATAAAGCAAATATTTAATATGGCCCAGTTTGTCTTCTAAATTATCACCAAAAATATTTAAAAAAAGCATATTGCCAATGATATGGCCAAAACCGCCATGCAAAAACATCGAGGAAATTAGAGAGAAAAGGTTTTGGCCTTGGCTGACTAAAGCCGGAATAATCGCGTATTGATCAATAAACTTCATTAATAAGTCTTCGGGTAAAGTCAAAGTATAAAGAAAAACTAAAACATTAAGCCCAATCAAAAGATAAGTAATAATGGGCATTCTACCTGATGGATTGTGATCGCGGAGGGGTATCATATTTTAGAACCTAGAATTTAGAACCTAGAATTTTCTTAATAACAAAAATAATTAATAATATTACTGAAGCAGAAAGAGAAAGTAAAGCGAGGAGGAAAAAGACTGGTTCTTCAAAGGAGAAAATGGCGTAAACTAAATTGTGTAAAACAGTAAAAACGATAAAAAGTAAAAAGGCGGTTAAAAAATAGGGTGGCTTAAAAGGTTTAACTAGCCAAACGGTCCAAAGTCCTCCCAAAATCAACATCACGAATTCATCTACTAAACTTCTTTGGGTTATAAAAACCTTTCTTAAGGCTAAGAAACAAAGAAGATAGATTAAAACTGAAAAAACAAGTTTAACTATTTTTTTCATCTTTTAAATTATATCATCTTTGACATATTGACAAACTAAAAATTTAAACTAAAATTAAGGAGTAATTAACAATTTATTATAAAAAAACTGCTAACTAGAGCGCTGTAAAAACGCCTAGGCAACGAGTTTTTAAAGTGGCTCAAATAGGGGCTGCTGAGGAAGAAAAACCTCCCTCGCCAAAGAATATTAAACAAAAGAAAACTTCTTCAAAAAACAGTAACCATTTTCCTAAAAAGATCGGTATTGTTTATAGCGAGGTAAAAAGAGCATATTTTCCTACCGAAATTCAGTATTTAACCGAAAAAGATGCCAAAAAAGAAGCTAAGATTATTGCTACTTATGTAGAAAAGTCAGGAATTAAACCATTGCTTTATGCTGGCGATCAGAATCTTTCTGAAAATCTAAAAAAAGACAGGCTGGATATGGTCATTAACTTGGTAGGATCAGTTAAGGGTAATGAATATTTGGCCTCAACCATTCCCGGCGTCCTCGAGCTTTTGGAAATCCCTTATACCGGCGCCGGCATTTTGGGTGAATCTTTGTCTTATCATAAATTTCTAGTGAAAAAACTTTTGGAACAAAACGGTATTCCTGTCCCTCATTATCAACTTTTTAACACTAGCGGCGACCCCCTGGATCCTACCCTAAGATTTCCTTTAATTTCCAAATTAAATGAAATCCATGGAGCGGTCGAGATCACTAAAGACGCTGTTTCTGAAAATGAAAAACACTTGAGAGAAAGGTTGAAATTTTTGATTGTCACTTACCAGCAGCCAGTTTTGGTGGAAGAATTTATTGTTGGTCGGGAAATTACGGCCATTTTACTCCAAGGCTTGAATAAAAAAGTCTATTTGGCAGAAAAAGTTTTTCAGAAAAAAGGAGAAAAGTATATTTTTGCCAGCTTTGAAGACCAGTGGTTGGAACAGGAAGAAGAAGCTTTTCATTATCAAAAATATCATGATCCTTTATTAAAGGAATATGTTAAAAAAGCTTTTGAGATTACCCGAATGGCCGATTACGGCAAATTTGATGTCCGGCTGGACCTTTCCGGCAGATATTATTTTTTAGACTGCAACAGCAACCCGGCTTTCGGACCTAAAGAAACAGATACGGCTATTGCCAATATTATGGATATTTACGGCATTTCATTTTTGGAAATTTTAAAAAGACTGATTTTGAACACGATGAGCGACACGGCAGAAAAGGACTTACTTCCCCTAACGGACAGCTAAAATGATAAAAAAAATCGCCCTGGCTTTCTTATACAATATCAGACACCATTATCCCGACTCGAATGACCCACGAGGCCAGCTGGAAACTGATTTTGATGATCCGGCTACTATTAAAATGATAATTGAACATCTGCAAAAAGTGGTTAATCGGGTGATTCCAATTGAAGCTAATGAAAAAGCTTATCTGAAGTTATATAAACACCAAAAGGAAATTGACTTAGCTTTTAATTATGCCGAAGGTCTTCATGGAAAAGACCGAGAATGTCATTTGCCGGCGATGCTGGAAATGCTTAAAATTCCCTATACTGGCTCACGACCACTGACCCAAGCTTTAGGATTGAATAAGGCCAAAACCAAAGAAATATTAATGGCTTATAAAATTCCGACCTTGCCTTTTCAACTCTTTAAAACCGGTCAAGAAAAATTAAATCCTCAGTTAAATTTTCCTTTGATTGTTAAACCGGTAGCCCAAGGATCTTCGGCCGGTATTACTAATAAAAGTGTAGTTAATAATCCAAAAGAATTGAAAAAACAAGTCGCTTTTGTGATTCAAAATTTTAAACAAGGCGCTTTGGTGGAGCCATTTTTAACCGGCCGGGAGTTTTCCGTGGCCATGCTGGGTAACCCGCCCAGGATTTTACCGATTGTTGAATCTGACCATTCGGTGCTGCCTAAAAACCTGTTGCCTTTAGACTCCTTGGAAGTCAAATGGCATTTCGAAGAAGAAACAGAAGGTGAAAATTTTATCTGTCCGGCTCAAATGGATAAAAAACTGGAAGAGAAAATTAAAACTATTTGTCTTAGGGTGTGGCAGGTCCTGGAAGTGACTGATTTGTGCCGAATTGATATTCGGTGCGACCAAAAACAAAATCCTTATGTTTTGGAAATCAACTCGCCGCCGGGCATGATTCCGCCAGAAGTTTCGGTAACTTCTTATTTCCCTTTAGCCGCTCGGGTGGCGGGCATTGATTATGACAAATTATTGGTAAAAATTATTTCGGCGGCCTTAAAAAGGGTGAATTAATCCTTCTTTCTGACTTCAAAAAGAAAAAATACCTGCTAGAATAGATTTATGGCAGTTTTGCAGGTAAAAAATCTAAAAAAATATTTTGGTAAAACTAAAGCCGTTGATGATATTTCTTTTGAAATTAATAAAGGAGAAATTGTCGGTTTGTTGGGTCCGAATGGCGCTGGTAAAACCACTACCTCGCAGATGCTTTTAGGCACGCTGACGCCTACGGCGGGAGAGATTTTTTATTTTGGAGAAAAATTCAGTGATAAAAACAGAGAAATTTTGCATAAAGTCAATTTTTCTTCTGCTTATATTGACCTTCCTTGGTTATTAACCGTTAAGGAGAATTTAAATATTTATGCTCGCCTTTATGAAGTGAAAAACAGGGACAAAAGAATAAAAAAACTTTTGCAAGAATTTGAAGTTTGGCACTTAAGAAAAAAGGCGATGAGTAAATTATCGGCTGGACAAAAAACCCGTGTTTTGTTAACCAAAGCCTTTATCAATTATCCTCGTTTGCTGATTTTGGACGAACCTACAGCTTCTTTAGACCCGGAGATTGCCGTTAAAGTCAGGCAGTTTTTAGTTAAACAGCAAAAAGAATATGAAGTAGCCATGCTTTTTACCTCTCATAATCTAATGGAGGTTCAAGGACTCTGCGACCGAATCATATTCTTGAATAAAGGAAAAATCATTGCCCATGATACCCCTTTGGGTTTAATTAGAAAACTTAAAAAGGCTAAGATTGAAATGATAATTAGCCAAGGAAAAGAGGTTTTGGAAAAATATTTAAAGGACAGAAAAATTGAATTTAGCTGGAAAAAAGGAAAAGTTTTTTTTAGTTTAGATGAAAAAATTATTCCCAAAGTTCTTTATCAACTCTCTGACCAAAAAGTCCGTTATGAAGAAATCGAGATTCTAAGACCAACTTTAGAAGATTTCTTTTTAGAAATCGTAAAAAAAACATGAATTTTAATCGGGTCCTGGCAGTGATTGTCAGGCATTTTTATACTTTTAAACATAATTTAAACCGTCTTTCGGATAGTTTTTACTGGCCGGCCATGGATATTATTTTGTGGGGTCTAACCAGTCAATATATCCAAAAGGCCGGCGGAGAAGTCAGTAATCTTATTTTAGTTTTGCTTTCAGGTTTGGTTTTTTGGCAAATAATATGGCGAGGGCAGTATGAGATTAGTGTTAATTTGTTGGACGAGCTATGGAATCGAAATTTAGTTAATCTTTTTTCTACGCCTTTGACTGTAAATGAATGGATAATGGCCCTGATTTTATTGGGAGTGATTAAAATGATTGGCGCCATAGGTTTTTCCATCTTGCTGGTTTGGCTTTTATATTCAGTCAATCTGTTTACCTTTGGCTGGTTGTTGATTCCCTTTTTTATCAGTCTTTTAATCGTAGGCTGGTGGGCTGGGTTAATCGTGGGCGGTCTTTTATTAAGGTTTGGTCAGAGAATTGAGACAATTGCCTGGTCAGGAGTATTTTTACTGGCGCCTTTTTCGGCCATTTACTATCCGGTCAGCTCACTACCTAGTTGGGCCCAAAAAATTGCCCAAATTATTCCTTCTTCTTATATTTTTGAAGGCATGAGAGAGGTAGTCCAAAAAGGGCAAATTTCTTATATCAATTTAACGGCAAGTTTTTTACTTAATTTAATTTATATTGCCCTTGCTTATTTCTTTTTTAAATGGTGTTTTAAAAAAAGTAAAGAAAAAGGGCTGGCTAGACTGGAGTAAATTTTAAGGTGATGTTTTGGGAGCCAGACTGGCCGAACTAGTAGCTTCGGGAGTAACCTCAGGTTCAGGTAAAGGAGCAATTTTTACTTTTCTTTGCTCCTCAACTTCTTCTCTTAATGTTTGAATTTGTTGATTAAGGCTATCAACCGCGCTCTGATGTTTAACTGAAGTGATAATCGCATACAAAAGCAGAATAATGGCGCAAAGCAAAACAATAAGCCAAATTGGAGAGGATTTAGATTTTTTTACCATCATATTAATGAATTATATAAGAAAATTAATCTAATTTCTAATTAACCTAATTAATCTAAATAAATTCCAAGCACCAAGAACCATTTGAGATTTGGTCATTTTTAAGAAGAAGCACTGGAATATTTGGTCAGAGCGAAGCGCCAGACTTTAAGAGCAAAAATAAAAAATAAAAGGGCAAAAATTAAGGAATAAAAAATCCACGACCAGGATAAAAGACCCATCAGAGCTTTGGCCGGAAAAGTAAAAACCACGGCAATGGGCAAAACAAAAGTGAGAAAAGCCCGAACCGAATCCATATAAATATCAACCGGTACCCGGGCCAGTAAAGTTAAATCGCGGTAAATCCAAATGGTGTTATCGACTTCGGTGGTAATCACGCCTAAAGAAGCAATTAAAATATGGATTGAGGTAATAATGGAGAAAGCTACCAGAAAAAGAAGTAAAAATAAAAGCAAGTTGATTAAGGAAATATTGAGATTTTGTTTAATCAACATCACCACCACCATAAAAAGCAAGGGAAAATCCAGAAGATCAGTGTCAGTAATCAGGGTTTGAAAAAGAGGACTGGCCGGCTTGAGCAAGGTCAAATCAAAGGTGCCACTAACAATTTTGCCTTTAAGCCAGTAAATACCGCGGAAAAAAAATTGGCCTACCAAATCAAATAAATTAAAAATCAAAAAGAAGTTGATCATTTGAGTGATGTTAAAACCAGCTATTTTATCGGTCTTGCCTAAAATTACTATCAGGGAAAAAATATAAAAACCAAAGCGGATAAACTTGCCCAAAATAAAAATAAGCGAGCTGAAACGACGGGAAAGCTTTGATTCTAAAGATAAAATGGTCGTCTGGCGCCAGACGGAAAAATATTTTTTAAAATTCATATGCCGACGGCATTATAATTTTTAAGCCCTTTTTGCCAAAAAAAACGGCTTAAAATCTTTAAAATAAAAACCCAAAACACCATCACTAAAACACCTTGCCAAACCTGAACGTGGTTGATTTTCCCCAAATAAACTTGAAGGGGAAAGAAAATAAAATAAGCTGGCGGCAAGAGACGTAAAAAATGGAAAATAACGCTAGGAAAAATGTCTAAAGGCAACAAGGCACCGGACAAAAAATTATTAACCACCATAAACAAAAATCTGGCTGGCCAGCCATAATCTTCCGGATACCAAAAAGTGACTAAACTTACCAAAAGACTTAAATAAAAATAAATAAAAAGGCTTAAAAGCGAAACCGCCAAAAAGCTGAAGAGGTAAAAAGGATTGGTTTGAATAAAAAATGGCGGTCTCAGAATGATAAAAATCAATAAAAGCTCAAAAAAAAGAAAAAATAAATTGGAGGCTTTATCGCCAAAATCCAAAGCCATCATTGTCTTTAAATAATTGATGGGTTTAACCAAACGACGGTTTAATTTGCCGGTGGCAATATCCTGGGCAATTTGAAAACTCTGGGAAGCTAAAACCAAGGAATGCAAAACAGAACTAAGTAAAATATAGGTCAGCATCATTTTTTCATCATAAGGACCGACTTGGGAATTAAAACGATAAACGGCATACCAGAAAAAATAAGTGCTCAGAAGCAAAATAACGGTGCGGATGCGCCACATCAGAAAATTTAATCGATAGATAAAATTGGTCTGCCAAGACATTTTGCTGATTTGAAGATATTTTTTTAATTTGAACATAGATTTTAGCCGAACTTCCAAGGCAGTTTTTTATTTTTTTTCTCTTGTCCGCCTAAATGCACTTGGTGCTTTTGGCGGGTTCTGATTTTTAATCTTTGATTTAAGCGGACAACAGTGGTAGTACTGATACCCATTTGCCGAGCAATTTTCCGGTAAGTTAAATTGGTTTTTAATAATTGAACAATTCTATATCTTTTTTGAAAAACCTTGACTTCTTTAGGAGTTAAAAGATTGGGTAAGTAGCCATCTAATGAATCCATTGTATTAAGATAGTAATACAATTTAAGGAAGAAGTCAATTTTAATCCCTTCAAAAATCTTCCTAGGCTACGTCTTTACCGGTAAAAACTTCGCGGATAATATCTTCAATAGAAGGTTCTTCGATGTTGAGGTCTCCGATGGGAAAGTTTTTAAGTAATTCTGCGGCGGCGGCGTTGGAAACGCCTCTTTTAACAGTTAAAACCGCCTTGGGAAAATCATATTCTTTGACCTTACCAATTTTTTCCAGTTTTTTGGGGTCAATGTCTTTATCAAAAACAACTTTAATCAATTTGTGGTCAGCGTATTTTTTAACAATCTGGGATAATTGACCGTCAAACAAAATTTTACCTTTATCAATAATAATCACCCTTTGACAAAGTTGTTGGACGTCACCCATATAATGAGAGGTTAAAATAATCGAAGCCTGGTATTTTTGATTATAAACTTTGATAAAATCCCTCATTTTTTTCTGCATCACCACGTCTAAACCTATGGTCGGTTCGTCTAAAAATAAAATTTGGGGTGAATGAAGCAAGGCGGCAATAAGTTCGCATTTCATTCTTTGGCCTAAAGAAAGCTTGCGGACTTGGATCTTAAGGATATCTTGAACTTGTAATAAATCAACCAAGTCATTTAAAGTTTTCGCGTATTGAGCCTCTGGAATTTCATAAATCTCTTTGTTTAAAATAAAGGTTTCCATGGCCGGCAAATCCCACCAAAGCTGGTTTTTCTGCCCCATAACCAAGGATATCTGTTTAAGAAATTCGTGTTTTCTGTCCCAAGGGTTAAAACCTAAAACCTCAATCTGGCCGGAAGTGGGATATAACAGGCCGGAAAGACATTTTAAAGTCGTAGTTTTACCGGCGCCGTTGGGGCCGATAAAACCAACCAGTTCGCCTTCGTCAATCTCAAAAGAAATGTTGTTAACGGCTTTAACATCCTCATATTTTCTTTTGAATAAAGATTTGATTGAACCCTTAAGCCCTGGTTCTTTTTGATGAACTTGGTAGTATTTTTTTAAGTTTTTTACTGAAATAACGCTCATAACTTCTTCAATTCTAAGCCCGAAAGATACGAACACACTGGCGCAAAAGACACGAAAAATATTTTATTATTTAACGGACTTGCGGAGGGTTTTGCTGACAATAAAACGAACTACTCGATGAGACTTGTGCACCATTGGCGTCGGGTCTTTAGGGCTTTTCCTACCTGTTTTATTGGCAACTTTTTTAACCTTGAAAGTGCCAAAGCCGGACAAAGTTATTTTTTCTCCTTTTTGTAAGAGTCTCTTAAGTTCATCTAAAAAAACATCCATCGCTTCTTTGGCCGCATTTTTGGTCAGATGGGCTTTTTTAGCTACTACTTCGACTAAGTTGGATTTTTTCACTAATTATCTCACCTCCTAGACACGAAATACGCTAAATTTCTAAACACGAAATAACACTAAAAATTAACACTAAATAGCGCTAAACTTTTAGACGCGAAACCTGCCTGCCGGCAGGTAGAAATTATTTAGCTATCCCGATCTCCGCTAAAGGCGGATTCGGGATAGCCAGGTAACGATTTTATCGTTACTTGGCTATCTTTTCTGCTCTTTTTTCCCGAATCACTGTCACTTTAACCTGACCAGGATAGGTCATTTCTTTTTTAATTTTATCACGCAGGTCGCTGGCCAGTTTAATTATAGCGGCATCGTCTAGTTTATCTGGATTAACAATCACTCTCACTTCTCTGCCTGCCTGGATGGCATAAGTATTCTTAACCCCTTTAAAAGACTTAGCTAATTTTTCCAGTTTGTCCATGCGGGAAACGTATTCTTCATAATCCTCGTATCTGGCTCCTGGTCGAGAGCCGGAAATAGCATCGGCAATATAAACCAGAACCGCTTCACTGGAAGAAAAAGCTTCATCCTCATGATGTTGAGCGACACAATCCAAAACTGGCTGAGGCATATTATATTTACGTAAAAAGTTCACCCCTACCTGAACATGGGTACCTTCTTCTTCAGTAATGACTTTACCAATATCATGGAGCAAACAACCCAAACGAACAATATTAACATCGGCGCCTACTTCATAGGCCAATTTAACTCCTATTTTTGTTTCCTCTAAAGTATGGGCAATCATATTTTGGCCATAAGAAAAACGGTATTTAAAACGGCCCAACATGGCCACTACTTCCCGAGGCAAGTTATAAACCTTAAGCCGATGGCATAAATCCTCGCCTGCTTGATACATCAGTCTTTCAATATCTTTCTTCGTCTTGTCAACTATTTCCTCGATCCTAGAAGGTTGAATCCGACCATCAGCAATTAGTTTTTCCAAAGCTACCCGGGCAATTTCCCGACGGACAGAATCAAAAGAAGAAAGTCTAATCATCCCTTCTTCATCTAAGTCCACATCAACGCCGGTGGTTTTTTCAAAAGTTCTAATATTTCTACCTTCGCGACCAATCACCCGACCTTTCATATCTTCATCGGTAATCTTGACACTGGAAACAGTATATTCCGGGACATAATCAGTGGCACCTTGATGCATCGCTTCAACTAAAATTTCCCTTCCTTTCTTTTCCGATTCCTCCCTGGCTTTTTCTTCGCTTTCTTTTATTTTTCTAGCAATCTCCGGAGTCAGCTTTTTCTCTACGGCCACCAGGATTAATTTTTTTGCTTCTTCACGAGTAAGACTAGCGGCTCTCTCTAGTTTTTCCAACTGCTGTTTTTTTATTTTCTCCACTTCTTCTAATCTCTGATTTAAATCCTTATTTCTTTCTATTAAAAGCTTTTCTCTTTCCTGAAGGGCGGCGCTTTTTTCTCTGGTTTCTAACTCTTTCTGAGAAATTCTGTCTTTTAAGACCTGTGCCTGTTGTTCTGTTTTTCTGGCTTGTTCTGAGGCATCGGATTTTATTTTAAAAGCTTCGTCTCTGGCTTCCAGAATAATTTCTCTAGCTCTGGTTTGAGCTTTCTCAATTTCTTGCTGGTTTAATAAAACTTGTTTGGCAGAGTAAACTTTACCAGGCTTTCGCCTACTAGGTTTTGTTACTTGCTTTCTTCTAGGCTTTTTAGCCACAGAAGGAGCTTGAAACATTTTTTGCAAATTAGTTAAAAAGGACATGATAAACCTCCAATGAAGTGATAAAAGAAGTTAAACCCCTTTAGGGGCGTTGATTAAGATAGAAAAGAAATTGATTTGACAATCCATTTAAATTTATAACTTCAGTTATTACTTAAAGGTATTTTATTCTTTTTTTGTTTCTTCGTCAATCGCTCTTTTAATCGTATCGAAGTCAAAACCCCGACGAGCCAGTAAGGCAAAAAGACGCTGTTTCATTTTTTGAGGAGCTAAATTTTGATAGAATTTCTTCTTTTTAGTAATAATTTTTTTGGCAGAATTTATTTGGCTGATTTGGCTGATTTGGCTGATCTGAGAATCAATAATGTCTCTGTCTACACCTTTTTGGAAAAGTTCCGCTTTTAACCCTCTTTTGCCTCGAGGTTTGAAACTCAGCCTTTGTTCTATCCACCAGAGGGCAAATTCTTTATCATTAACTAAGTTAAGTTTTTTAAGTTTTTTAATGATTTTGGTTTGGATTTTTCTTAATAATTGAGGCGATTTATTAAGATTTTTTCTTAAATAATCTTTTATTTCTTTTTCACTCCGAGGGCGGTAAGAAAGAAAATTTAAAGTTTTCTGGTAAAGCTTTTCTGCTTGACTGGAGAAAAGAAGTTTTTCTACCTCACCCTGGTTCAATTCTTGACCAGTTTTTAGGCCTAATTTGACTACTTGATTTAAACTTAGACCAAAAGCAAATTTATGATCTAAGTATAAATTAACCCTGTTTCTATTCTTCTGACTTTTAAGCTTAGTAATAATTGGCAACTTATTCTTCTTTTTGTTCACCCATTTCTTTAGGTGGATGTTTGCTGGCTTTAACACTTTTCCAAATGGCGGCTTCAATTTCCTTACCCAGTTTTTCTTTTTCCTCTAAGGTAATTTTTACGCCTTCTCTGCCTTGGCCTAAAACTTCACCCTTATATTTGAAAAACGAACCGGATTTCTCAATCACATCTAATTCAACGCCTACGTCCAAAAGTCCACCAGTCCGGGAAATGCCGCCGACGTTCATAATGTCAAACTCCGCCACCCGAAAAGGTGGAGCGATTTTATTTTTAACTACTTTCACCCGGTGGCGGGAACCAATTACTTTTTCTCCGTCTTGGATTTTACCAATCCGGCGCGTATCCAATCTAACCGAAGAATAAAACTTTAAAGCCTGACCGCCAGCAGTTGTCTCCGGATTACCGAACATAACGCCGATCTTCATTCTAATCTGATTGGTAAAAATCATTACGGTCTTAGATTTAGCAATGGCGCCGGCTAGCTTCCTCATCGCCTGACTCATTAACCGAGCCTGAACCCCAATCATGGCGTCGCCCATTTCGCCTTCGATCTCGGCCTTGGGCACCAAAGCGGCTACAGAATCAACACAAATAACATCAATGGCTCCGGAACGAATTAAGGTCTCACAAATCTCTAAAGCCTGTTCTCCGGTATCCGGCTGGGAAATAATCAAATCATCTAAATTAACTCCAATTGATTCCGCCCTCATCGGATCGAGAGCGTGTTCAGCGTCAATAAAAGCGGCGGTGCCGCCGTGTTTCTGCGCTTCGGCAATGACATGAAGACCAATGGTGGTTTTGCCTGAAGCTTCAGGACCATAAATTTCGCTAATCCGACCGCGCGGCAGACCACCGACTCCCAAAGCTAAATCCAAAGCAATGGAACCAGTGGGAATAACATCAACTTTTAAACTCTGACCGCTTTCGCCAAGCCTCATAATTGCACCCTTACCATATTGTTTTTCAATTTGATCCATAGCAATTTTAATGGCTTGGGCTTTTTGGGAATCTACTTTCATAAAAGTCCTTTCCTTGGGCAGGAGAATTTCGTCCAAAGGACGATCAGCCTTTGGCTGATAATTAATTAAATTGAAACATAAAGAAGGAAAAATTACAAGTTATTTTTCCTGTGGTAGATGGGTCGACCAAAATTTAATCACCTGATGTCTTTTTTCTTTGATGCTTGCTTGGGAAATTAAGCCTGGACCATTAATACAGCCACCATCACAAAACAAAATATCCAAGAGCCTGATCTTTTTATCTTGGACAAATTCACCCAGGGCCTCGTTTAAGTTTTTCAGGCCGGAAACCATCCGCCATTCTTCATCAGTTAAAAGTTCATCAATCCCAGCTGTTTGACATAAACCTCCGGAAATAGGATAAAGCCGGGTCTGCGGACCTAAAAGATCGAAACGAGCGTTTAAGTCTTCAGTAGAATCTTCTATCTTTAAAGCAGTAAAAAGCTGGCTTAATTCCTTAAAAGTAATGGCTAAAATATTAAGTTCAGGATAATCTTTAGCTTCAAGTTTTTTGGTCAAACAGGGACCAATAAAAAGAGGTTGGCTACCAGGAAACATTTGTCTGACCAATTTGGCGGTGGCGGTCATGGGCGAATCCGCTTGGCTTAAAAAAGACGTCAATGCAGGCCGTTGAGTTTTAATATAACCAACGCAACTAGGACAAGGGCTGGTAATGACTCTTTTTTGAGGGTTATTTTTTAAATCCTCAACTACCTGACGATTGGTTTCTACTGCTCCTCGCGCCACTTCAACTACATATTTAAAACCGACCCTTTTTAACTGGCCTACTATTTCCGGATAAGAAAAATCAATGGGAAAGGAAGGAGCCAGCATGGCGGTTAAAGGAACTTTCTGCTCTAAAAGTGAAAGCAGTTGTTTAATTTCAGTTGTTTCTAGCATAAATCTTTCTTCCCAATAAACTTAGGCTTCCGCCTAAAAGAGCAGTCCAAAGTTGAATTATACCCATGCTGGTTAAAAAAACCTTGGGCAGTATTTTTAGATTAACTAAAACAAAAGCACAGCCAAATAAAAACCCCGCTTTTAAAATCGCGGCTGCGATTAAACTTAAAACCCCGCTCTTGAGCTTATTAAACATCATTCTAAAGCCAAAAACTAAAAGCCAATTAGCCATCCAAATAAAAGGAATCATTAAAAACAAAAAGGGGGTTAGGGGCCCAAAAATAACGCCCCTCGTTAAAACCCCTAGGCTAGGAAAGAAGATTAAAGGATAAATAAGCTTTTTGGGAAAAAAACTGGCGCCTAAAAACAAACAGGCATTAACAATTGTTCCTACTAATAACTGAGGATGGCCTAAAGAAAAAGGAAGAGTAAAGGCCAAAAAACTAACAAGAGTAAAAGTTAATAACATCGCCTTATTATCTAAGGCTATGGGTGAGCTCTGATTTTTCATGCTGATCTCCATAAGCCATGAACATTGCAGTATTCTCTGGCTTTGACTTCAGTAATCTCATTGATAGGGTAGAAAAACTCGGCCTCAGGAGGTTCTCCGGGCTTAAAAAACTTCCTTCCCTGCCTGCCAGCTATTTCGACACTAACCCATTCAATATAGTGCTTTTCTTCCATGGGATGAGGCACAGAGCCGACTTTGACCTTAAAACCTTTGTCGGTCTTTTCTATAACCGGCACATGCTTTTCTAAACCCTCATCCTCGGTCTTTGCCTGCAGTAATTCCATCGGCTGACCACAACAAACCAGTTCACCAACACCAGTATGTAAAACTTCAACAATATTGCCGCAAACATTACATCTATAAATTTGATTTAATTGAGTCATAAGAACCTCCTTTAAAACATTTTAGCAGAAATAATAATGGAGAGTATAGGAGCTATAGAGGGTATAAGGTAAAATATAAAAGATGAAGGAAAAAATTATTGTGGGACTATCTGGCGGAGTTGATTCTTCCATGGCCGCTTTTTTTTTGAAAAAACACGGTTGGGAGCCGATTGGCGTTTCTTTAGATATCCCTGCCTGGCAAAACAAAAGATCTTTCGCAAGTGCAAAAAAAGTCTGCCAAATGTTAAAAATTCCCCATTATATTTTGGATGTTAAAAAAGAATTTAAACAAAAGGTAGTGGATTATTTTATTAATGAATATAAAAATGGCCGGACACCCAATCCTTGTATTATCTGTAATCCCCAACTTAAATTTAAAAAGCTTTTGGAATTGGCTAAAAAAAGAAAAATAAATTATGTGGCAACAGGACACTACGCGAGAATAGCTGAAAGCTTAAAGCTAAAAGCTAAAAGCTATCAACTCTTGAAAGCCAAGGATAGAGCCAAGGATCAAACCTATTATCTTTCTTTTTTAACCCGGGAACAATTAAAACATATTGTTTTCCCTTTAGGAGAATATACTAAAAAACAAGTAATAAAAATGGCTAGAAAATTACTATTATTTAATAGCGGCCCTGCCTTGCCGGCAGGCAGGCGCAGTTCAATTATAGTAAAGTCAAGTCAGGATTTTTGTTATTGTCCGAGCAAAAAAATTACTGAGTTTTTGAAAACAAGGCTGGGTCAAAAACCAGGAAAAATCATTAATACTCAAGGTAATGTTTTGGGTAAACATCAGGGTTTACATTTTTATACTATTGGTCAAAGAAAAAGAATTGGTCTTTCCGGAGGACCATATTTTGTTAAACAACTGGATTCTCGAAACAACCAAGTTATTGTGACTCAAAATGAAAAAGATTTGCTTCAAAAAGAAATAGAGCTTTCGCCTTTTAATTTTATCTCTGGAAAAACACCCATAAAAACAATTAAAGTAAGGGCAAAAATCAGGTATGGTCACCAAGAACAACCAGCTGTTCTTTACCCTCCCCAAAATAAACAACTCAAGCTTGTTTTTAATCAACCTCAAAGAGCTATTACTCCAGGCCAATTTGCCGTTTTTTATGATGGTAAGCTATGTTTGGGGGGAGGAAAAATTTCAGCTTCTTGACAAACTTCTACATAAAAGGTAGAATTTCTTAGTGAACCACGCAGGATTCACTGTAAACTATGTTTAAGATTTCTAAGGCAAGCGAGTATGGTATCTTGTTCTTAGCCCATTTAGCCAAGAACCAGGAAGATCAACCGGTTAAATTAAAAAATATTACCGGTAAAACCGGCCTGCCCTATAAATTTCTTTCCCGAATTGTTTTGGATTTAAAAAAGGCCGGTATTGTTAAAAGCAAAGAAGGGGTTGGCGGCGGCTATCAGCTCAAGAAAAAGCCAAAAGAAATTAGTTTATGCATGATTATTAAGGCGGTGGAGGGAGAAAAAGGTCTGGTTTCCTGCATCAGCGGCCAATGCCCAATGGAAAAAAAATGTTTTCATAAAAAAATCTGGCTCAAATTACAAAAGATCTTAAATCAAGAATTGGAAAAAATTAAGTTAAGTGGCTTGCTATGAAAAAAGTATATTTAGACTATGCTGCTTCTACCCCAATCGACCCTCGGGTTTTAAAAGTAGTTAACCAACATTTAAAAACTACTTTTGCCAATTCTTCCTCTCTGCACTCTTTTGGTCAAGAGGCTCAGGCGGTGGTGGAAAAAAGCAGGCAAATCGTGGCTCAAGCTTTAAAGGCCAATCCCGAAGAAATTATTTTTACTTCTTCAGCTACAGAAAGTAATAACACGGTTTTAAAAGGAGTGGCTTGGGCTAATAAACATAAAGGCAACCAAATCATCGTCTCTTCAATTGAGCATGATTGTGTTCTTAAAAGCAGCCAATGGCTGGAAAAGCAAGGTTTTGAGATCATCAAACTTGCGGTGGATAAATATGGATTGATTAGCCCTCAAAATCTAAAAAAAGCCGTCAGTAAAAAAACTATTTTAGTTTCCATGATGCAGGCTAATAATGAAGTCGGCACCATTCAGCCAATTGAAGAATTAGCTCGCATCTGCAAACAGAAAAATGTCCCTTTCCATACTGATGCTTCTCAATCCTTTGGTAAAATCCCGATTAATGTTAAAAAAATGAAAATTGATTTTCTAACCGCCTCTTCTCATAAAATCTACGGACCAAAAGGGGTGGCTCTTTTATACCTCAGAAAAGGAGTAAAAATTGAGCCCCTGCTTCACGGCGGCGGCCATGAATCCGGTTTTCGGTCTTCAACTGTTAATGTTCCTGTTATTGCTGGCTTGGCTAAGGCAGTGGAAATTTGCCAAAAAGAAATGTCCCAAGAAACAATCCGATTAACTAAACTAAGAAATAAGTTAATTAAAGGAATTTTAGATAAAATTCCGGATTCATATTTAAATGGTCATCCTGAAAAAAGATTGGCTAATAATGCCAATCTTAGATTCTCTTATATTGAGGGCGAAGCCATCATGCTAAAATTAAATCAACTGGGAATCGCGGTTTCGACTGGTTCTGCTTGCTCTTCACAAAGTTTAGAGCCATCCCATGTCCTTTTGGCTATGGGTCTTAGACCAGAAGAAATTCAGGGTTCAATCAGGTTTAGTTTGGGCAGATGGACTAAAGAAGAAGAAATAGACTATGTCTTGAAGGTTTTACCCAAAGTGATTAAAGATTTGAGGAGGATTTCACCCTATGTATAATCAAAAAGTTTTAAAACATTTTCAAAAGCCGCATAATTTTGGCAAAATGAAAAACCCGGACGGCGTAGGCAAAGCGGGCAATATTGTCTGCGGTGACGTGATGCATCTTTATATTAAAGTAGAAAAAGACAAAATCAAGGATATAAAATTCCAAACTTTTGGTTGTGTCGCCGCTCTGGCGACCAGCAGTATTATCACTGATTTAGCCAAAGGAAAAACACTAACTAAGGCTTTAAATATAAACAAGGATAAAGTGGTCAAAAGTTTGGGCGGTTTACCGCCGGTTAAAATCCATTGTTCTGTTTTGGCCAGTGATGCTTTAGCAGAAGCCATTTATGATTATTTAAGCAAAAACAAAAGAAAAATCCCTGAAGATTTGCAAGAAAAGCATCAAAGAATTGAAAAAGAAAAAGAGATAATCGAAGAAAAATACAAGGATTGGATAAAAAAAGAAGAAAAAATGTTGACTTAATAAAGGAGGTGATAAAAAATGAAACCATATTTTGGTCATATTGAAGAATTAACTCTGAAAAATTCATATTTTCGCCAGGTGCTTTGGACCGGTAAATACTGCCAACTAGTCTTGATGAGTCTAAAGTCGGGTGAAGAAATCGGTACAGAAGTCCATAAAACCGTAGACCAGTTTTTCCGCTTGGATCAGGGTGAAGCCAAATTTGTGATTGACGGTCAAGAGTTTATGGCTAAAGACGGCGATGCGGTGATTGTCCCGGCCGGAGCCCAACATAATGTGATTAACAGCTCCCAAACTGAAGATTTGAAACTCTATACCATTTATTCTCCCCCCAACCATCCGGATGGCACCATTCATAAAACTTTAGCTGAAGCAATGAAGGCTGAGAAAGAAGAACATCATCATTAATGCCACTGACGCTGATATTCAAAAGTAGGATGAGGTTTAAAAGGAATAACTAATCTTTTTGGATCAGAGCCAATAATTTGGATTTTATCTTGAGGATAAAGCCGACCAAATTTTTTTTGGCGCAATAAATTCAGGTAACCGACGTCTTTAATATCAAAACCCATCAAATAAGTAACCAGAGAATCAACGGCCAAAGCATCAAAGCCGGCGGCCAAAAAATTGGCTTTAATGGCGACGCCTTTGTCTGGACCTCTACCTTCCATTGCTTCGGTGGCATCAATTAAAACAAAATCAGGATAAGCATTTTGGGCGATCCCTGTCATAATCCAATGAAGATTTTTGTCATGAGGGATTTTCATTCGTTCATTTAAACCACCTTGAATGGCACCAATTAAAAGATTTTTAATACCTAGGGTGACCACGACCGCATCATGGGTTTTGGCTCGAGTAATGGAAACGATAAAGTCGGATCCGGTATAAATTTTGGCCAAAGGTAGGTAAATTCTACCACCAGGATATTTAATTTTGACCAATTGAGGTCTATCTTCACTGGAATCAAAAATCTCTGTTTGAGGGTCTTGATCTGCCAATTTTTTGAATCCATAACGTTTAAAGCCTTTGTCAGTACTGCCCATACTGGCTTCTTCAGCAATAATAATTTTGCCTTGATAAAAAGGCTTAATAAAATCAATAAAGCCTTTAACGCTAGTTAGAGGGGTGGTGGCCAACCGGTTTAAAGTGGTGACAAAATTAATCTTAATTACTAACTTATCCAGAGAGATAATTTTTTTCTTCAAATCATTTTCTAAAGGTTTTAAAACTTTTAAAGTCCCCTCATATGATTGTTGGTGTCTCACTAAACTAACCTTAGTCATTTTCCTTATTTTATCATTTTTTCCAATAAAGACTTGCCGAGCTGGGACTCAGCTGAGCAAGTCTTTTTTTAAAGCTGATTATTGACAACCGCAATGTAAACAGCTACAGCTGTCTTTGTCTTTACTGCCGCATCCGCACATTTTGCTCACCTCCTTGCTTGTTTTACCTTAATTGAATTTTTATAGTTATCTATACTGGTTATTGTATAGATAACTGTCTATATAATACTATGTAAGAGTATTTATGTCAAGCCCCAAAGAGAAAATTTTCAAGGACAAAAAGGAAATTGAAGCTCCGAGGCTTAAAAAGCCTCGGATTCTTCCTCTGATTTGTCAACCTTAATCTTGAATTATAGCTGAAATCCTGCCGAAGCGAAAATCATAAAACTTTATAAATGCTATCCAGCCGAGGCCTATTAGCCCTCGGATTTTCGCGAAGGCGGATTAAAACAAGGGGCAGGGGTCGCATTTTTTATGAAGCTGACAATAGACTTCCCGACCGATCTTCACTTTTTTCAGTAAGCCTTGTTTCCTTAGTTTATTAATATGGAAACTCACGGTCGGTTGACGCAGACCTAAAAATTTCACCAAAGAAGAAACTGTAACTCTGCCCTTTTTTTTAAGATGATTAAAAATCTTAAATCTGGAAGGACAAGCCATGGTTCGAAAACAACCACAACAATTACATTTTAAATAAGTAGTTTTCATTTTTCATTAAATAGTTAATCTTGGTGATTACTTATCGTCATCATCACCGCCACCACAACTGCCACAATCCATTTCCCATCACCTCTCTTTCTTTTATTATTTTCTATCTGGTAATTAAGGTGCTGGTGCTGTCATCCCAGCATTCCGGCACCATATCAACCGGAAAATCATAGGGTTCAATCGCCTCACAAGGAACAGTACCATTGCCGTCAGCCACAATAATCCAGCCATCAGCTCCTTTATAAGCCAAAA
The DNA here is from genome assembly GCA_964589815.1 of uncultured Pseudomonadales bacterium. Taxonomy (GTDB): domain Bacteria; phylum Patescibacteriota; class Microgenomatia; order UBA1400; family UBA1400; genus CAZPUR01. The sequence goes on along the minus strand of CAZPUR010000003.1, from coordinate 90,368 downwards.
ACCAGCCGCCCCCCATTTCTCCGCTAAAATGAATGCCACCAGAAACATAAGGACCTGCTTGTTTGCCAATATTGACCTCGGTTTCGGCCAGAGTATGACTATATTTTGTGGCAAAAGCTTCTCTGAGTAATTCAAGATCTGATTTGGCCGGAATCTCGGGTGAGGCTTGGGGCGCAGCGGAAACCTGGGGAGAAGGGACCATCTCTTCTGGAGAAACTTCTGGTTCGGCGCTAGCCTGGACTAAAGGACTGGGGCTGGGTGAAAATCTAAGTTTGTCAGGCAACTTATCCTGGAAAAACCATAAAGCAAAAGCGCCTACTACAAAAAACAGTAAAGCCGTCATCATAAAAAGAACGATAACTAAAAATTTATTAACCCCACTGCTTTTTGCTTTGGTTGAATTTGGAGAAACTGGGGTAGTTTGGGTGGTTGCTGGTTGATTATTGGGCATATTTTCCTTCCTTTGCCTCGCCATATCCCGCCAATTTGGCGGGAGAAGTGTGGCTTCTAAATTTTACTACCTCAATTCTACTGAAAATAAAAAATAAAGGCAAATGGTTGACACTAAAAACGCGAAATTTAGGGCGAAAAATTATAAATATCATAAAATTATAAAAAAATTTGATAAAATAATTCTACAGGGGGTGTACATAAACAAAAGCCACGATGGAAAAAAAACATACTACTCCTAATCCAGTTCTCTATCTGCCGCGCCAACCAGGAGAAACAACTCTGGAGATTTTAGAGGCAATTATAGGAAAAAAAACGGTAATGGAAAGGCTAGAAGAATTAACCGGTGGAAGAAAAACCGTTTTAGAGCAATTAAAAGAAACTATGGTTTTGGACAATTCTTGGCCCGAGTAAAACCAGCCTCCTGAGCTTCGGCCTCGGTACAAAACCAGGTAAAATGAATTTTTTGAGCAGGAATTTCTTCATAGGTTCATTATATAATAACAGTTATAAATGAAAAACGAATTGGTCAAAATAGTTGTTTTTACCCCGGAAAAAGAGGCGGATAAAATCCGGCAAGCCTTGGGAGAAGCAGGGGCAGGTAAAATGGGTCATTATGATTTTTGCAGTTTTTCGGTTAAAGGTATGGGCAGATTCAGACCGCTTCAAGGAGCCAAACCGGCCATTGGCCAAATCAACAGATTGGAAAAAGTTAAAGAAGAAAGAATCGAAGCAGTTTGTTTTAGAAAGGATTTGAAAAAGGTAATCAAAGCGATTAAGAAAGTCCATGCTTACGAAGAACCAGCGATTGATATTTATCCTTTGGTTGGGAAAATATGATTACTTGTCAGTTTGAATCAGGAACAAAGGCACATCTAAGACATGTGGTTTTTGACGCTCTTTGTGTCAACAATAATAAGCTGCTGTTAATTAAAAGAGCTAATCATTTAAGAGAAGGCGGAAAATACGCTTTTCCCGGTGGTTTTTTAGAACAAAATGAAACAATAAAAGAAGGGGTTTTGAGGGAGTTCCTAGAAGAAAGCGGTTATAGCGGTAAAATAATCAAATTATTTAGAATCGTGGACACGCCTTATAGAGAAGGAGAAGATTGGCAAAATGTGGATTTCGTCTACTTAGTCAAGGCTATTAAAAAGATAGGTCAACCAGATAAAGAAGTAAGTGAAGTGAAGTGGTTTGACTTGGATAAAATTCCTTCTAAAGAAAAAGTGGCCTTTGACCATTGGGAAACGATTCAACTTTATTTGAGGTGGAAAAAGAAGAAGTTTAAATTACCTATTCTAGGTATAATATAATCTTTGTCGGGGCGCCCGGGATTGAACCGGGGCCAGACGCACCCCATGCGCCTATGCTACCACTGCACCACGCCCCGAATGAACTAATCTAAAACTCCCTCTTTGTATTGCTCTCCCAAGAACATTATGGCTTCTTTTATATTTTCTTTCCAAAAAAGCTGCTTCTTTAACATCGTTGCAAATCTGATAACCTAGTAAAATTAACGGCCGTCTATATTTTGTTGACCTTACTAAACCATTTTGATGTTCTTTTATACGTCTTTGTAAATTATTTGTTGAACCAATATATTTCTTATTATCTTTTAAGCTTTTTGATAAATAAACAAATGCCATATTTGCACGCCCCGCCGGGCAGAGCCCTCTGGGCGGCGCCCGAAAATATTGACAATACTTCTATTATATCAAATAATGGTAGTGGTTATTTTATTATTAGAGGATTTTATTTGTATAGATTCCGCATCAGGTGCGGAATGACAGAGGAGGAAAAATGGAGCTGGAAACTGAGGAATTACTGCAAAAGTGGTTGAAGATTCAAATCTGGCAGTATCGCTTGGCCGTGGTTTTTAAAATTTTAATTTTTCTGAGCATTATCATCAGTGTTTGGGGTTTTTATGTCCAAGTGTTGCCGGCTTTGAAAAAACAACTGGAAAATACGCAGCAAATTTTGGAAAATGTTTCTTCGGTTTCGGAAACCAGTAAACAGCAAGAAGATATGTTTAATGATTTACTCCAGAATATTGGAAGATAAAAAAATGGGAATTTAAGAGGGACTGCGTCGGAAAAAGCTAATCTTTATCTCCTTGGAGCCTGCCTTATTTGTTTTGCCCTAAACTATTCCTGCCTGTAAAAGGGCTTACAGCCTCTACTTACAGACATGTCAAGTTCAGGACTGCAGCTCAAGAAACTATCGCCGAGGCGATTGTCTCTTTCGTCTTGCTTTACCGCCCATGCCGGCTTTGCGAGGTTCTCTTTTACGAGAATCACGGGTTAAAAAACCTCTTTTTTTCAAAATTGGTCTGAATTTTTCCTGATTGAGTTTTTCTAAAACTCGAGCTAGGCCATGGACCACTGCATCCAATTGCCCCTTTAATCCTGAACCTTGGACTTTAATGGTAATTAAATAGTTGCCAAGAACATTGCAGGTTTTTAAGGGAGCTAAATATATTTGTTCATAGACCTTTCCGGGAAAATATTTTTCAATGCTTTGACCATTAACTTCGAGGTCGCCTTTTTTATGAGGATAAAGCCGAACCCGAGCAACGGCGGTGCGGCGGCGGCCAATGGCCCGGATGAACTTGGCTTTTAAAGTTTTTTTCAATTGAGATTTTTTGGTTGACTTTTTTAACTTAGTCTTTTTGGTGGTCTTTGCAGTTTTTTTAGTGGTTTTTTTTGATTTAGTTGGCATAATTTATTTAAATTTATCCTTATAATCATGTTCTGGGCCAGGAAAAACTTTGAGCCGAGCTAAACGCGGGTCCCGCAGTTTATTTTTGGACAGCATATTTTTGACCGCCAATTCAATAATTTTTCTGGGATCTTTCTTTAAAAGCTGGCTAAAAGTCAATTTTTTCAAACCCCCAGGATAACCTGAATGGCGGAAATACATTTTCTGCTGGTTTTTTCTACCAGTGACTTGGATCTTGGCGGCGTTAATAGCTACCACATAGTCACCGCAATCCAAAGCAGCCGTATAATAAACTTTGTTTTTACCCATCAAAAGTTGAGCTATTTTACTGGCCTGCCTGCCTAAAATTTGACCTTCAAGATCAACTAAGTGCCAACTTCTTTTGATGTCTTTGGCTCTGGTAATTTTTGTTTTCATTTCGTCCAAAGGACGATCAGCCTCTGGCTGATTCTACCCTTTTCTACTTTTCTCTACCTTCTCTATCTCTCCTACTTTATTTTTTTCCACCCAGGACAATTTCACCATCATGGCATCATCACCTCGTCTTTTGCCCAAACGAACAAAACGGGTAAAACCGCTGCTTCTTTTTTTAAAACGCAAGGTGATTTCATCAAATAATTTATTAACTGCTTTTTTATCCGGTAAAAAAGCCATAATTTGCCTTCTGGCATGCAAGCTACCTGCTTTGGCCCTAGTGACCAGCTTATCAACTAGCCTTTTAACTGCTTTAGCTTTAGGTAAAGTGGTCTTGATTTCTTCATGGATAACTAAAGCCCTAATTAAGTTTTTGAATAAGGCTTTTCTTTGCTTAGTATTACGATTTAATTTTTTCATCTTTTTCCGATGTCTCATAATTTAACCCCTACTCCTTTTTTAGCCAACTTCTGATAAATGATATCAATGGATTTTTTACCTAAGTTTTTAACTTTGGCAATGTCATCCTTTTTCACTTTGACTAAACCCTTAACTGTGCCAAAACCACCCCGACGCAAAGCGTTGGCAATTCTGGTAGGCAAATCTAATTCTTCCACCGTCAAATTCATCAGTTCATTATTTTCATCTTTAACTTCTTTCTTTTTCTCTTTGGCGGCAAATACTGGTTTGTAAATCTGCCTAAAGAACTTAACCAAAACTTTAGCGCCGTATTCTAAAATTTCTTTTGGTTTAGCGCTGCTGTCAGTCCAGATTTCAAAAATTAGCTTATCAAGGTCAGTCCGGCGGCCAAGACGAGTCGGTTTAACATTGTAATTAACCCTCAAAACCGGGGAAAAACTGGCATCAACCGGAATAATCCCTAAAGTGCTTGATTTTCTTTCCTCCGCCGGTGAATAACCAAATCCAGAACTAACCCATAGGCTTATTTTTAATTTTGACTTGCTGTCTGTTAAAGTAGCTAAATATAGGTCTTTATTGATAATTTCTACCTCAGGCGGAGCTTTAATATCGCCAGCCTTAATTACCTTTGAACCTTTGGTTTCGAGGATGGCTTTAACTTCTTTCTTGCCTTGATAAATTACCTTCACCTGTTTTAAGTTTAAAATCAACTCCACCATGTCTTCTTTCAAACCAGGCAAGGTGGAAAACTGGTGACGGATACCATCGATTTTAACTCGAGTAATGGCGGCTCCGGGCAAACTACCTAAAAGACAACGACGTAAAGAATTGCCGAGGGTATCACCATAACCTTGAGGCAAGGGTTCCAAAACAAACTTGCCGTAATCTTTCTTTTTTTTGAGAGCAGTAATTTTAAAAGTGGGTTTTAACATTTAAACCTCCTTCTTTTTATCGAGAATAAAACTCAATAATTAATTGTTCATTAATATTTTTTTCCATTTCTTCTCTTTCTGGCAGGCGCTCAACTTTAACCAGAGCGGCTTTTCTTTTTAACCATTTAGGAATATCAATTTTAGCGGCCAAAGCGCTTTTGACCTCTTTAATTTTTAATCCTTTGGAGTTCAAGCTAACTATCTGGCTTGGCTTAGCTGAGAAACTAGGTATATCTACTTTTTTACCATCTACCAAACAAAAACCATGACGGATTACCTGCCGAGCCGAAGAGCGAGAAAAAAGCAACCCGCCCCGAAACACCACATTATCCAACCTAGTCTCCAACAGCTGTAGTAATCTCAAACCAGTATCTTTTTTCTGAGTAGAGGATTTTTTAAAATAATTTTTAAATTGTCTTTCTAAAATCCCATAAGTTCTTTTGGCCTTCTGTTTTTCTCTTAATTGAAGACCGTATTCTGAAACTTTACCCCTTCTTCTAGGACCGTGAACTCCTGGGGATACCGCTCCTTTTTTTTCAATCGGGCACTTGGTAGAATAACAACGTTCGCCTTTTAAGAACAATTTTTCGCCTTCGCGGCGACAAAGTCTACATTTTGCGTCTGTATATTTAGCCATTAGACCCTTCTCCTTTTCTTAGGTCGGCAGCCATTATGAGGAATAGGAGTAACATCGGCAATCATAGAAATTCTGATACCGCTGCCTCTTAAAACCCTTAAGGCTGCATCTCTTCCCGAACCTGGCCCTTTAATAAAGCACTGGGCTTGATTTAGACCAGCGCTGGTGGCTTTTTTGATAACTTTTTCTATGGCACTAATGGCGGCAAAAGGAGTTGATTTTCTCGCTCCTTTAAAACCAGCCGTTCCTGCTGAACCCCAAACAATGGTATTCCCTTTATCATCAGTCACCGTGATTAAAGTGTTGTTAAAAGTAGCATTGATATAAATTCTGCCTTTCTCAATTCTAGCTTTTCTTTCCATTATTTCTCCTCCTGGCCTTTAATTTTCCGGGCTCCTTCTAGTTTTTGGGCTAATTCTTTTTTCATCGCTCCCACAGTAACTCTTTTGCCCCTTTTGGTTCTAGCGTTAACACGAGTCCTTTGTCCTCGAACCGGCAGGTTGGCCACATGTCTTAAACCTCGATAAGTATTTATTTGTTTAAGCCGTTTAATATTCTCCATGACCACTTTCCTTAAAGCTCCCTCCATAGGAATGGCTTCGACCGCTTTTTGCAATCTCACCATATCTTGATCATTTAAATCTTCAGTTCTTTTCTCCGGGTCTATTTGGGCTTGATTAAGAACTAAAAAACTATTTTTTTTACCAATACCATAAATGCTTTGTAAAGCAATTTTTATTTTTTTCTGTTCTGGTAAGTTAACCCCGGATATTCTAGGCAAATTAGTTATTGGTTCAACAGGTTATTGGTTATTAGTAATTTTTTTCTTTTACTATTAACTTAATAACTTAATGAACTTATTTCTTATTTCTCTTTTTTATCCTTGTCTTTGCTTATGGCGCTTATTACTACAAACAATATAAATGCGGCCGCGGCGCTTTACTACCTTACATTTTTTACATCGTTTTTTAACTGAGGCTTTGACTTTCATGATTTTTTAGTTGATTAAGTTGTTTATTGATAGTTAATTTATTCTCCGCCAGCTGGCGGATCATGTTGATTGATAGGATTAACTACCTAATTAACGCGAGCGTTGCGAGCTAATCAACCACTTAATAACTATATTTACTTGGTTCTATAAACAATTCTACCCCTAGTTTCATCATAAGGAGTAGTTTCCAGCTTGACTTGATCTCCAGGCAAAACCCGAATCCGATTAATTCTCATTTTGCCTGATAAAGTACAAAGCAACAATTGTCCTTCGGTCGTTTTAACCCGAAACATAGCATTAGGCAAAGCTTCTAAAACTTCGCCTTCAACTACTTCTCCTTTGGGTTGTGACATAAATTGAAACTATTTTAGCAAAAAATTAGCCTGTTAACAAGCAAAACTAAACAACCATCACCATAATAGCGATGGTTTATAATAACAGGGTTATTTTATCAGAAGTGGCTCTAATTGTCTAGCCTGATAGCTTGAATATAATTAGTCTTAATCCAACAGCTCCAAAATACTCTCTCCTTCACTAAGCCCAAGACCCTCTCTAATTAAACTAGCCATCTGGTCAAAAGCCTGAATTTTTAAGTCTCGAAGTTGCTCTTCTCCTTCTGGTGTTTTTAAAAGCGCTCTTTGCCATTTAGGAAGAGTTGAATCATCAACTGATTCTATTACTGCCATTACTTCACCAACAATATTTACTGCTTTCTCTACAAATATCTCTTCCCCTGAGGGTTCAAGTGGTTCCAAAGGAAACGGCTGCCCACTTACATGTATAAGGCTATTTAAATCTTCTAAAAAGGATTGCTTTCAGGAGTTGCCCCCTCATCACGCAATCTTTGCATCCTCTTATCAGCTGCTTGGGCCAACCATTTTAAACCCCCTTCTCTTATAGGAACTGTTTTTACGTTACCTTCTGGAGCATGAAGAGTAAGGGAACTCCTTATTTTTATCTTTTCTTCCATAATAATAAAATATATTATATCCCAACTCTACCTTCTGTTAAATATTATGGGACTCTTTTCCCTCAAACGGAGTGATAATTACTGGCCCTTTTTCAGTTACAGCGATAGTTTTTTCAAAAACTGCCGTTAACCGACCATCTTTGGTTCTAATTGTCCATCTATCTTGAGGATCAATCACTAACTCTGGTTTTCCCAGACAATAAATCACCTCAATTGCCAGAGCCATTTTTTCTTTTAAAATGGGCGTTTCTTCTATTGAATCCCTAAGAAAACAGGGAATCGAAGGCGGCTGATGCAATTGTTTGCCAATTCCATGGCCAGTAAGAGTACGGGCGCAAGAATAACCAGCTCCTTCTATAATCTCTTGAATTTTTTGGGAAATATGACCGACCCGATTGCCAGGTTGAGCTTGTTTGATAGCTTCTTGGAGAGCTTTTTTACCAGTAGAAAGGAATTTTTTTATAGATCTTGAAACGAGTTCAGGATGACGAGGATTTTTTATATAAATGGTACTGCTCATATCTGTATTAAAGCCTCGGTAATATAAACCAATGTCTATATTTAAAACATCACCGCTTTTAAGTAAATAATCTTTAGGAACACCATGAACAATTTCCTCATTAATATTAAGGCAAGTGGCCCAATGATAATTAGGTACCCGGGCAAATCCAGCTTCTCCTCCAGTTTTTTTAATTAAAACCATCGCTTTTTTTTCAATATCTAAAAGGTTAACTCCAGGCTGGGCCATTTTAACTAGCTGACCTAAAATCCGACCCAGCTTATAGCCACCTTGCTTCATAATTTGAATTTGCTGAGGAGTTTTTATAGGAATTTTCATGCTAACTAACTAGTTTCTTGGCTTTTAGGCGTTTGATCATCAGATCTACTTCTTGATCAATGGTAAGGTTGCTAGTGTCTAAAACCCAAGCGCCTTTGACAATTCTTAGGGGATCAGCTTGACGGTGCGAATCTTGGTAATCTCTTTTAACTGTTTCCTCAATCACTTGTTCTAAGGTCTTTTTTTCTCCTCTTTGGCGCAAGTCTTTAAGTCTTCTTTTGGCTCTAATTTTAAGCTCAGCTGTCAGAAAAATTTTGAGGTCAGCTTGGGGCAAAACTACGGTGGTAATATCTCTGCCCTCCATGACCACTGCCTGACCTTTAGCAATTTCCTGCTGAAGTTTAACCAAATATTTTCTTACCCTGGGCAAAAGACCTACGACTGAAGATCCCCAATTCACTTGAGAAGAAAAGAGTTCATCGGTCACGTCCTTAGCGTCAATAAAAACATCGCAAACCCGGCTTTTTTTGGAAGCAGGCATTAGTTTAATGGTGCTTTTTTTTAACAAAGCTATAAGTTTGGCTTCGTCTTTAAGATCAGTGTTGTTTTGAATGCCTAAAAGAGCAGTCGCCCGATACATGGCGCCAGTATAAACATACAAAATCCCTAAACGTTGGGCCAAACGATGAGCGCCGACACTTTTGCCGGCGCCAACTAATCCATCAATAGCGATTTGTAAGTTTTTTTTAAGAATTTTCATATAGATCCTACGCTGCGCTCAGGATGACGCCAGAGTCAGTTTTTCTACCCTCTGTAAAACCTCTTTGTGAATCTGCTCAATGCTGGGCTCGCCATCAATAGCATACAAGACGCCTCTTTTCTTATATAAATCTAAAACACCCTTTTCGCCCTTTTTATAAATCCGCAGTCTCTCCCGGACTTTTTTAGGATCATCATGTAAACTGCCATCCGGATTGCGGCGGCCGCGTTTGGTCAGACGTTTAATCGAAGTACTCTCCTTAACTTTGATATAAAAAACCGCATCTACTTTTTTTCCATATTTATCTAATTTATCATCTAAAAAATCTGCTTGAGTGTCGTTGCGCGGGAAACCATCTAAAATCCAACCACTTTGGACATCCGACTCTTTTAAACGCTGTTTCCATAAAACAAACATTTCTGAATCAGGCACATAATGGCCGATGGATAAGGCTTCGCGGCAAACATCACCCATAATGCCTTTATCCCGGGCAGCATAATGGCGGACTAAATCGCCTGAACCTAAATAAGGCAGGTTTAATTTTTCGGCCAGCAATTTGGCCTGGGTGGTTTTACCTGAACCTTCAGGACCGTAGAAAATTATGTACATAATTTTAATTTTCAATTTAACAATTTTCAATTTACAATGAATAATTAATTTACAATTTTTTAATTCTCAAACTTTTTTGATCTTTTTAAATGCAGTTTGAAAATTGGGATTTGAAAATTCAATGAAAATTGGGATTTGAAAATTGAAAATTTACTCCTTTAAAAATCCATCATAATTTCTCATTAAAAGTTGAGCTTCCAAAGATTTGCTGGTTTCTAAAATGACTGAAACCACGATTAAAATACCAGTGCCGCCAATCATCATGGTGGTGACGCCGGTTAAAACTCGGGCTAGAGAAGGTAAAATCGCCACCAGACCTAAAAAAACTGCGCCAGCCAAAGTGATCCGGGTTAAAATATAATTCAGGTACTCGGCCGTAGGTTTGCCGGGTCTAATGCCTGGAATAAAACCGCCATGTTTTTTAATTTCTTCGGCGATTTTTTCAGGATTAAAAGTGACGGCGGTATAAAAATAAGTAAAAGCAATTACCAGTAGAAAGTAAAAAAGATTATAAAAAAGGCTTTGAGGATCAAAAAGCCGAGCCATAAAAACGGCCAAATTGGCCAGTTTTTGATTAGGCAAGGTCTGCAACCAAGTGGCCAGCATATTGGGAATCAAGACCAAAGAAACAGCAAAAATAATAGGAATAACTCCTGCTTGATTTACTCTTAAAGGCAGATGAGTACTGGAACCGCCATACATCTTTCGGCCCTGAACCCTGCGGGCATAAGAAACTGTAATTTGCCTTTGGGCTTCATTGACAAAACAAATGGCGGCGATAACCCCAATCGCCATAACCACAAAAACCAAGAGATTAAAAAAACTAACTGTTTCCACTAAAGAAACTGTTTGCGCTAAAGAAACCGGTAGACGACCCACAATCCCACCAAAAATCAATAAAGAAATACCGTTACCAATTCCATAACGGGTAATCAGTTCTCCTAACCACATTAAAAATAAACAACCGCTGGTCATGGTTACCACAATTAAACCCAGATTGAGAAAATTTAAGCTGGTAAAAATCTGCTGCTTTTTTAAAATCGCCATCATTCCCACGGACTGAAAAATAGCTAAAGGAATGGTTAAAAAACGAGTGTATTGATTAATTCTTTCTCTTCCTAATTCACCCTCTTTACTTAATTCTTCTAATTTGGGGAAAACCATAGTTAAAAGCTGTAAAATAATGGAAGCGTTAATATAGGGAGAAAGGCCGATGGCAATAATGGAAAAATTGGTTAAAGTACCGCCAGAGAAAATATCTAAAAGGCCTAAAAATTGATTACGGGAAAAAAGCATTTTTAAAGCTTCCAGGTCAACTCCAGGAACGGGAATATGGGCTGTCAACCTGAAAACAATGAACATTAGCAAGGTAAAAACAATTTTCTTTCTCAGTTCGGAAACCTTAAAGGCGTTGATAATGGGCTGAAGAATGCGATTCATTTAGTTTTTTTTTGCCTGCCTCGCCGAGTCTGAGTCAAGGCGGGACTGCCTCTTTTTATTTTAGTTTTTGTGGTTGGTTTTTTTCGGGTAGTTCTGGTTTCTTTGGTCTTTGAGGATTTTTGTGATTTTTTAATCTGCTTACGAATTTTAGGTTTTTTCGCCTCTCTTTTTTTAGCGTCTTTCGCGTTTATCACCTTGCCTCCAGCTTTTTCGATTTTTTTCTTGGCTCCCTGAGAAACTGGCAAAACTACTGTCAGTTTCTTCTCTAAAACCCCATCACCTAGAATTTTCATTCCTAAGGTTAAGGCTTCTTTGGCCACCAAACCTTCTTTAATTAAAACTTCCACATCTACTTTAGTCCCACTTTTCAAAAGATTCAAATATTTAACATTCAAAATAATTGGTTTGCTTTTAAAAGACTTAAATTTACCTTTGCCTCTCTGCATTGGTAGACGCCTGATTAAAGACTTGCGCATTTTCGTGCCTTCAAAAAGCAAGCCTACTTTACTTCGTGATTTTTGGCCTTTCTGGCCTCGACCAGCTGTATGACCGCCCTTGCCTGAACCATAACCGCGGCCAACTCTTTTTTTGGTTGTTTTGGTTGTTTGGGATAGTTTGTTGAGTTTCATTTATCCTTTCTCCTCTTTAACTGCTTCAATGCCTCTATAGTGGCATAAATATTGCTAGCTTTATTTTTGGTGCCTAAAATTTTAGAAACAATATTCCTCACTCCAGCTGCCTCAACTACATATCTTACCGGCCCGCCAGCAATCACACCCGTACCCTCGGGCGCAGACCTTAATAAAACTTTAGCCGCCCCCCTTTTAACATAAACATCATGGCTGATGGTTCCTGCTTGTATAGGAACATTAATCAGATTTTTTTTGGCTAAACGGGTGCCTTTTTGAATGGCTGATAGAACATCTGGGGCTTTACCTAAGCCCACGCCTACCTTCCCCTTTTTATTCCCTGCTACTACCAAAGCTGTAAATCTAATTTGATTACCGCCTTTAGTTTTCTTTGAAACTCTTTTAACTTGAACTACCTTTTCTTCAAATTCCTTCTTGCCCCAGAATTGCTTATTATCAAATTCTCTCTGTCTCTGTCTTTGCATTTTAGAAATTAGGAATTAGTCTGCCAGCTGGCCCCGCTCAGCGAGGCTGGCGGATTAGAACTCCAGTCCTCCTTTTCTGGCACCCTCAGCTAAGGCTTTAATCAGGCCATGATATTTATAGCCGCCGCGGTCAAAATATACTTTTTTAATCTTTATTTTTAAGGCTTTCTTGGCCAAGATTTGACCCACCTGAAACGCTCTGTTAATCTTGGAGTTTTGCCCGCCCTCGGCCGAGCCGAGGCGAGGTCGGGGGAGTTTTGGTCCGCCAGCTGGCGGATTGGAGTTTTCTTTTATGTCTTTTTCACTAGCCGCCGCCAGTGTTTTTCCTTTTTGGTCATCAATAATCTGGGCATAAATATATTTATTAGAACGAAAAACAGATAACCTGGGTCTTCGACCTATTTTCAAAAGTTTGGCCCTGATCTTGATTTTTCTTTTAAGCGTTTTATGCTTGTAACGTTTAATCATTATTTAGACTCCTTATGTTGCGGCTGCTTCTGTCTTGGCCGCCTTGCCAGGCTTTAACTTAATCACTTCACCCTCGTATCTTATGCCTTTGCCTTTGTAGCTGTCCGGCGGTCTAATCCTTCTAATTCCAGCGGCTATCTGACCAACTAATTGTTTATCAATACCTAAAACTCTAATCAAATTATTGCCTTCTACCTGAAATTTAATTCCTTCAGGTGGTTTAACTACTACCGGATGAGAAAAACCTAAAGCTAAGGTTAAATTTTCCTGTTCTAAATTGACGCGGTAGCCGACTCCCTGTAGTTCTAAAGTTTTTTCAAAACCTTTAGTCACTCCCTGAATCATGTTGGCAATCAGGCTTCTTAGTAAACCGTGTAAAGACTTAACCAGTTTACTTTGCGAGTTTGGTTGAACTAAAATCTGGTTTTCCTTTTTTTCAACTTTTATCTCCGACCTGATTTCCTGAGTCAAACTTCCCCTGGGACCACTAACGATCACTTGACTAGGTTTAATCTCAACCGTTACTCCTTCGGGTATTTTAATAGGTTGCTTTCCAACTTTAGACAAATTAGTTATTAGTTCAACAAGTTATGAGTTATGAGTAATTTTTTTTACTATTAACTCCATGAACTTAATGAACTCTTTTCTTATTTCTCTTTATTTACCAAATTTTACAGACTACTTCTCCTCCTAGTCTCTTCTTAATTGCCTCAGCATTGGTCATTAACCCTTTAGAGGTAGAAATAATACTTATCCCCATACCAAAACTAGGCCTGGGTAATTTTTTCCAAGATAAATAAACCCTCATCCCTGGTTTGGAAACCCTTTGTATGTTTCTTATAACTGAACTGTTTTTTTCATACTTTAAGTCACAAATCAAAACCTCTCCTTGTTTATTCTTTAAGCTTTCTTTTTTAACCTGATTAAGATAGCCTTGACTAAGAAAAATTTTAGCGATTTTTTCTTTGATTTTAGAATAAGGCAGTACTGCCTGGTTTTTCTTAGCCAAGCAGGCATTTTTGATTCTGATTAACATATCAGCAATAGGATCTGTCAGCATTGTTCACTCCGTTCACTAATGCTTAAATTCCAAGCACCAAATACCAAATGACAAATAAATCCTAAATTCAAATATTCAAATTCAAAACAGTTTTGGATTTTGAATTTGGTGTTTTGATATTGTTTGGAATTTGTGATTTGTAATTTGGTCATTTCTTTAAAGCTTACCAGCTGGCTTTAGTTACCCCTGGTAATTCTCCTTTATGGGCCATTTGACGAAAACATAAACGGCAAAGGCCAAAAAGCCTAATATAGGCCCTGGGTCGACCGCAAATTTTACAGCGGTTGTGCTTCCGGCTAGAAAATTTTGGTTTTTTTTGCTGTTTAGCAAATTTAGAAACTTTAGCGATTTTAGTGATTAGTGATTAGTGATTAGTGATTAGTCTTTTTTTGACTAATCACTTTTATCCTAATTTCCTAATTCCTCCTTAGTAAACGGCATTCCCATTAATTCTAACAATCTAGCTGCTTTTTTCTTGTCTTTAGTCGAGATAACAATACTAATCTCCATCCCTCGAACCTTGTCAATTTTATCATAGTCCACCTCAGGAAAAATAACCTGCTCTTTTAAGCCTAAGGTATAATTGGCATCTTGATCAAAGGCATTCTGCTTAGCTCCCTGAAAATCACGCACCAAGGGTAAAACCAAAGAGAATAGTTTATCTAAAAAATCATACATTCTTTTCCTTCTTAAAGTTACTTTAAGACCGACTGAATTGCCTTTTCTAATCTTAAAATCAGCAATTGCTTTTTTGGCCGGACGAATTAAAGGTTTCTGACCGGTAATGGCCGCTAAAGTATTTTTGGCTTTTTCCAAAGCCTGTTTATCATGAGCGATTTCGCCAATCCCCACATTAAGTACCACTTTTGCTACCTTAGGCACAGCCAGATCATTTTTAATCTTAAATTCCTTTTTTAACTCCGGAACAATTTCTTTTTGGTATTTTTGTTGTAAACGACTCATTGTTTTTTAGTTGATTAAGTTGTTTATTGATAGTTAATTTATTCTCCGCCAGCTGGCGGATCATGTTGATTGATAGGACTATATTAAACTAGTTAATTAACTACCTAATTAACACGAGCGTTAACGAGTTAATCAACTACTTAATTAACACTTATATTGCCTCCTTGCATTTTTTACAAATTCTATATTTTTTATTACTCCTGTCTGTTTGGTAACCCACACGGGTTGGTTTTTGGCACTTGGGACAGAGCAAAACCACATTAGCCACAGGTAAAGGTTTACTTATCTCTACAATACCACCAGGTTTACCTTCACCCTGGGGTTTAAGATGTTTTTTATACTTATTAACTCCTTCTACTAAGACTGCAGCAACTTTAGGTAAAACTTTTTCCACCTTGCCGGTTTTACCTTTATCTTTTCCAGCCATAACTTTAACAGTATTTCCTTTGCGGATTTTCATTTTCAATCTAATTGGCTTATTCTTTTTCATTTGAGATCCTTCTCCCGCATAAATACGGGGTCAGGGTGTTGTGATTCTTTGAATCACAACACCTCCGATGCCATAGAAACAATCTTGCTATAACCTAAATCTTTTATCTCTCTGGCAATAGGACCAAAAATTCTTGTTCCCACCGGCACTTTATTTTTTAAACTCTCGATCACCACACCCGCATTATCATCAAAACGAATATAAGAACCATCTGGTCTTCTAATCTCTTTTTTGGTTCTAACGATAACCACTTTAACCAATTGTGAGTCTTTAACTATTCCCTGCGGATCAGCCTGGTCAACCGCACAAGTAGTAATATCACCAATAGAACCAAAAGGGCGGGTTGAGCCGCCATGGATATGAATCACCCTTAAACGTTTGGCGCCAGAATTATCTGCTGGTTTTAAAATGGTGTGTAATTGGATCATCGTTTATAGTCAATTAAGTAGTTAATTTATGGTTAACTAGCTCGCCCCGACGTAACGTCAGGACTCGCGTTGACTGGGTAGAAACTATCAGTTAACTATCAGTTAACGGTCCGACCATCGCGTCGGACCTAATCAACTACTTAATACACTACTTAATAACTCTAATGATTCTAAACCTCTTACTCTTACTTATTGGCCGGCACTCTTGAATAATCACTTTATCTCCTTTTTTAACCTTAAGTTGATTATCAACTAAATATTTTTTACTTTTTTTAATGGTTTTTTTATATAAAGGATGACGGTAGGTTCTGTCAACTTTGACCACCGCACTTTTTTGCATCTTAATGCTGACAACTGTACCGGTTAATTGTTTCACAATTAGTTATGAGCTCAACAAGTTATGAGTAATTTTTTACTATTAACTCTATGAACTTAATGAACTTTTGAACTTATTTCTATTTTACTAATTCCTTTTCTCTAATAATTGTTTTAATCCGAGCAATCTCTTTTCTTTTTTGTCTGGACTGATGAAGGTTTTTTAATTTACCTGTTTTCAGTTCCAATTTTAGCTTTAGCCATTCTGTCTGACTTTGTCTTAACAACTTGTTAAGCTCGGGAATTGAGAGCTTTTGTAATTCAAGCTTGTTATCTGCTTTTGATTTTTTAGCCATATTTTATATTCAATAACGTTTGTCTACTGCTCTCTTTCTATAAACCGCGTTTTAAAAGGTAATTTGGCACCAGCCCGTCTAATGGCTTCCTGGGCAATTTCTTTTTCTACCCCTGCCAACTCAAAAATAATCCGGCCTGGTTTGACTACGGCTACATAACCCTGCAAATCGCCTTTTCCTTGCCCCATTCTGCTCCCAGCTGATTTCTGGGTATAAGTTTTGTCAGGAAAAACTCTAATCCAAAGCTTAGCCTGTCTTTTGGTATAATGAGCTATTGTTTTCCTAGCCGCCTCAATTTGAGCACTTTTCAACCAGCCCCTACCTAAGCTTTTAAGTCCATATTCACCAAACTCTAAAGCGTTACCGGCCGTGGCTATTCCTGCTCTAGTGCCACGAAAATGCTTTCGGTATTTTAATTTTTTTGGCTGTAACATTGTTTTTTAGTTGATTAAGTTGTTTATTGATAGTCAACTTTTACTTAACTTCTTCTTCTCCTTTATAAATCCAAATTTTTATGCCAATATAGCCAGATTTGGTCAGGCTTGGCATTTGAGCATAATCAATGTCTGCTCTTAAGGTTTGCAAAGGCACCCTTCCTTTAGAATACTTTTCTGTTCTAGAAATTTCCGCGCCAGCGATTCGGCCAGCGAGAACAATTTTTACTCCTTTAGCACCAGCGGCCATAACTCTTTCCATTGCCTGAGCCACCGCTCGACGATGAGGATACCTTTTTTTAAGCTGAAAGGCTATCCTTTGAGCTATTAATCGGGCTGAAAGCTCGGGATTTTTTACCTCTCTGACTTCCAAATCAACTTTTAGTTGCTTGGGGTCTTTGGGATCAATTTTTAATTTTTTATTAATTTCTTTTTTCAAGGTTTCCAGACCGGAACCGCCTCGACCAATAACCACTCCCGGACGAGAAACATAAAGAATAATCTTAATAGTATTAATTGAACGCTCAATTTCTGCTCTAACCAAACCCGCCAATTGGAGCTTGTCTTCCAGAAACTTTCTTAAATTAAAATCCTCTAATAAAAACTTTTGGTAATTCTGTTTTTGGGCAAACCATCTTGATTTCCAAGAGTAAAGTTTACCCAACCGAAAACCGAAAGGGTGAATTTTTTGACCCAAATTGCCTCCCTTCTGTCGGAAAACTCCAAACTCCAAACTCCAAACTCCAAACAATATTCAAATTAAAATTTTTAAATTCAAAACGTTTAGAATTTTTAATTTGGTGCTTTGAATTTATTTGATATTTGGTGCTTGTGATTTGTAATTCCATTATTTGCCTTTTCTTTTTGATATTTGATCTGCATCTTTGCTCTTTTCGTTTCGCTCTTTGCTCTCCAATATCACCCTGATATGACTCGTTCTTTTAAATATTGAATGGGCTCTACCCCGAGAAACTGATCTCCATCGTTTATAAGTTGATCCTTTTCTTATTTGAATACTTTTAAATTTTAAGCTTTCTTTTTTTAATTTAAAATTATTGGTTGCATTGGCCAAGGCCTGCTTAATAACTTTAGCCAAAGGCTGGGCGGCTCTTTTATTTAAAAATTTTAATTTGTCTAAAGCTTCTTCAGGAACAAGGTTTTTAACCGCAGTCGCCACCAACCTCATTTTTTGAGGGCTTATTCTAACGTATTTTTGTTCCGCCTTAATTAACAAATTGCTTCATTGCTTCATTGCTTCATTGCTTCATTGCTAACAGTAGCCTTCCGATTTGTATTACAAAAAACTATCAACAATGTAACAATGTAACAATGTAACAATTCTCCTTTATGTTTTAGTTATTACCCTTTTGACCACTTTACCATGACCCCTAAAGGTTCGAGTAGGAGCAAATTCTCCTAAACGATGGCCAACCATAGCTTCATTAATAAAAACTTCGATAAAAGTCCTGCCATTATGGACTTTAAAACTATGACCAACAAATTCAGGTGGGATCTGAGAAGCTCTCGCCCAAGTTTTAATCGGTTCTTTTTTAGCTAAGTTTTTCTGGGCCATAACTTTTTTCAAAAGTTTTTGGTCAATATATGGTCCTTTTTTAGATGAACGGCTCATAATTTTTTTCTCCTGTCTCTAAGAATATATTTATCAGAGTATTTCTTCTTTTTCCTGGTTTTCTTTCCCAAAGTCCTTTTACCCCAAGGCGACTTAGGTGAGGGCATACCTATACCAGACCGACCTTCACCGCCTCCATGAGGATGAGCTCCAGGATGCATGGCTACTCCCCGAACTGATGGTCTAATACCTCGATGTCTTTTTCTACCAGCTTTACCTAAAGATACATCTTTAACATGAATATTGCCTATCTGTCCCAAAGTAGCCATACAATCAAGGCTTATTTTCCTTAATTCTCCTGAAGGTAGCTTGACGCTGGCATAATTTTTTTCTTTTGACTGGATCAGGGCGGCGGTGCCGGCTCCTCTGACTATCTGAGCCCCTTTACCCGGGCTTAATTCCAAATTATGAATCGGCATTCCTAAAGGGATTTTTCTCAAAGGCAGGGCATTGCCTATCTTTAAATCAGCATTTTTACCAGTCTCAATTTTCGCTCCAATTTTTAGTCCTTTAGGCGCCAGAATATAGCTTTTTTCTCCATCTTCATAAACTATCAAGGCAATGTTAGCTGAGCGGTTAGGATCGTATTCAATACTGAACACTTTAGCGGAAATTCCACGTTTTTCGCGTTTAAAATCAATTTTTCTCAAAAATCTTTTTTGCCGACCACCTTGATGTCTAACGGTTATTTTACCGGCATTGTTTCGACCTGACCTTTTAGGTAAAATTTCCAGTAATTTTTTCTCTGGCTTCACTTTTAAGGCTCGACTGACAAGATCCAGCCGGTTTCTTCTGCCGGCAGTCACTGGTTTGTAAATTTTAAAATCCTTCATTTTCGTCCAGAGGACGATCCTCGGCCTTTGCGCCGGGATTTATCCTTCTTCTTTCCAGAAATTTCTTCAAAAAATTCTATTTTTTGACCCTCTTTCAGTTGCACTATTGCTTTTTTATAATCTGATTTTTTAATCAATTTGCGCATTCGAAAAGCTCTTTTTTTCTTTCCCTTATATTTTAAAAGATTAACCTTAATTGCCTGAACGCCAAATAAAACTCCTAGGGCTTGTTTAACCTTTTTTTTATCAGCCTTGATATCAACTATAAAAGTATACTTACCCTCCTTAGCTAACGCCATCGCTTTTTCTGTAATTAGTGGTTTTTTAATAACTTGATTGATATTCATCTTTTCTTAATAAACGTGTCTTTTAAAACTTCAATACTTTCTTTCATAAAAACTAATTGGCCAGCATTTAAAACCTGATAAGCGTTTAGCTGTCTTGCCTGGATTAAATTTACTCCGGCTATATTTCTTCCTGCCCGAATTACATTTTCCAATTTAGATGGCAATACAAAAGTGAATTTGCGGGATTTATTGATTAGATGATTAATAACTTTAGTCATTTGTTTGGTTTTAGGTTCAATTTTATCTAATCCGCTCATCACCATTACTTCTTTCTCTTTAAATTTATAACTTAAGGCGCTGTATAAGGCTAATCTTCTCATTTTTTTGCTTATTTTGAGTTTAAAATTCTGCTCGCCGGTCGGACCATGGGCTTTAGCACCTTTAACAAAAATGCCGGGCTTTTTGTCTCCGTGTCTGGCCCGACCTGTACCTTTCTGGCGGTAAATTTTTCTACCAGAAAGATTAATTTCTCCCCGTCTTTTGGTCTTGGCTGGACTTTGGCGTTGATTGCTTGAAAAAACACGAGCCGCCTGAACCATTAAGACATTATTAATTTTGGCATTAAAAATCTCTGCCGGAATGGTCATCTGGCTTAATTTTCTGCCGCTGATACTAATAACATCAATTTGCATAATTAATACTCAAATAAACTAATATTTCCAATATTTCCAATAAACAAATTATTTTTTTGAGTATTTGAGTATTCGTTTATTGGATTATTTGGCTATTACTCAAAATTAGCCTATTTTGCTAATTTTGAGTAGTCCTCCTTTATTGCCTGGAACTACTCCAGCCAACCAAAGTTCGCCTTTATCTTCATCTATTTTAAAAACCTTAAGGCCTTTAATAGTTTTAGGTTTATTCCCCATATGGCCGGGCATTTTTTTGCCTTTCCAAACCCGACCCGGGCTAGTTCCTTGACCAATTGAACCCGGAGCTCTCGCTCTATCAGACTGTCCATGGGTTTTAGGTCCTCCATGAAAACCCCAGCGTTTAACCACGCCTGCAAAACCTCTGCCTTTAGTTATGCCTTTTACTTGAACTCGATCAGCTTTTTTAAAAACCGAGCCAGGATTGATTTTTTCTCCTGGCTTGATTTTAAGTTCTTCATTTAATCTTAACTCTCTGAGAAACTTACCCACCTTAACTTGTAAAGCCCAATAGCCATCTTTAGCCTCATTTTTCACCCGCTTGACTTCTAAAGGCTCTACTTTAATTTTGGTCACCACTAACCGCTTGTCCTCATTATTAAAGGTTTGTTGTTGGTCTATCTTAAATCCATAAAATTGATTAATCATGGAATGATTAATCATCCTGAGCACAGCAAAGGATCCCAAGGGATTCTATCGCTTCGCTCCAGAATGACAAATTCGCTCCGTAACGACACTATAAACTCTCTAAAAAAATGGCCCTTAAACCGGGCCAAATTTTGAGTGTTTAATTTATCACATCTTAATTTCAATCCCGACTCCCGCCGGCAATTCCAAATGCATTAAACTATCAATTGTTTTATCCGTCGGCTGGATAATATCAATCAACCGTTTATGAGTTAGAATCTGAAAATGCTCTCGGGCATCTTTATCAGTGTGTGGACTAGTGGTCACTGTAATCGTCTTTCTCCTTGTGGGTAAAGGCACTGGCCCAATAACTTTAGCTCCGGTAGATAAAGCCGTCTGTAATATTTTCTGACAACATTCATCGATAATCCGGTGATCAAAAGCTTTTAATTTGACCCTAATCCTCTGTTTTGCCATTTGAAAGTGCTCCCCCCGATGTTACGTCGGGGGGATTTAGATATTTTATTTTAAAATTTTTGAGATAACTCCAGCGCCCACAGTCTTGCCCCCCTCACGGATAGCAAATCTCAGGCTTTCCTCCATGGCCACAGGAACAATTAACTTAACTGTCATTTTGGCATTATCACCAGGCATTACCATCTCCACTCCCTTAGGTAGCTGCACTTCGCCGGTAACATCAGTAGTGCCAACATAGAATTGAGGTTTGTAACCAGTAAAGAAAGGTGTATGACGACCGCCCTCTTCCTTAGTGAGAATGTAAACCTCTGACTCAAACTCAGTATGAGGCTTGGTCGTTCCAGGTTTGGCTAAAACTTGACCTCTTTCTACGTCCTTTTTATCAACCCCTCTTAATAAAATCCCTACATTATCACCAGCCTGACCTTCATCAAGTTGTTTTCTAAACATTTCCACGCCGGTGACGGTAGTTTTTTTGGTATCTTTAATACCCACAATCTCTACTTCCTCGCCTACCTTGACTTTTCCTCGGGCAATCCTGCCAGTGACTACTGTTCCTCTTCCTTTAATAGAGAAAACGTCTTCAATGGGCATTAAGAATGGTTTGTCAATCGGCCTTTCGGGAGTAGGAATATAATCGTCTATGGCTTTAAGCAGTTCTTCTATTGATTTTTGAGCTTCCTCATCTCCTTGTAAGGCCTTTAGGGCCGAGCCTTTAATGATAGGAATCTTGTCTCCGGGGAATTTATATTTTTTCAAAAGCTCTCTAATCTCCATCTCTACCAAATCCAGTAGTTCTTTGTCCTCAACCGCATCAACTTTATTAAGAAAAACCACCACTGCCGGCACATTAACCTGGCGGGCTAAAAGAATATGCTCTCTAGTTTGAGGCATAGGGCCATCAGTGGCGGCCACGACTAAAATGGCGCCATCCATCTGGGCGGCGCCCGTAATCATATTTTTAATATAATCTTTGTGGCCGGGACAGTCGATATGGGCGTAGTGTCTTTTATCAGTCTCGTACTCTAAATGAGTAATGGAAATAGTAATTCCCCTTTCCTTTTCTTCAGGAGCTTTATCAATGTCTTCGAACTTTAAAGCTTCTGCCTGGCCTTTCTTGGCTAAAAATTGAGTAATAGCGGCCGAAAGGGTAGTTTTGCCATGGTCAACATGACCAATGGTACCAATATTCACATGTGGCTTAGTGCGTTGAAATGTCGCCATAATAGACCTCCTAAATGTCTAAATAATTTAATTTTTATTTACTTTCTTCTTTAGCTTTATTTTTATTGATTATCTGTTCAGTTATGTTAGCCGGAACTTCCTCATAATGGCTTGGTTCCATATAAAATGAGGCTCTACCGGCAGTCAAAGTCCTTAATCTGGTGGCATATTGAGCCATTTCGGCTAGGGGGACTAAAGCACTAATAATTTTAGTTTTATGCTTGGTTTCTGTGCCTAAAATTTTAGCCCTCTTACTAGATAAATCGCCGATGACTTCGCCCAGGTGTTCTTCAGGAGTGGTTACCTCCAACTTCATAATTGGTTCTAACAAAACCAGGTTAGCCAGTTTTACTGCTGTTTGTAGGGCGATAGAACCAGCAATTTTAAAGGCTATCTCTGAAGAATCAACTTCATGATAACTACCGTCATAAACGGCTACTTTCATGTCCACCAAAGGATAACCAGCTAAAACACCATTTTCCATCGATTCTTTAACCCCTTTTCCTATAGCGGGGATAAATTCTCTAGGAATAGCCGCCCCCTTAATCTCATTGATAAATTCATAACCTTGCCCTCGCTCTTGAGGTTCAACTCTTAAGAGACAGTGACCGTATTGACCCCGACCGCCGGATTGACGAATGTATTTACCTTCCCCTTCGGCTATCTTAGTAATTGTCTCTTTATAGGCTACTTGGGGTTGGCCGGTATTGGCGCTAACTTTAAATTCTCGCTTCATCCGGTCAACTAAAATTTCTAAGTGAAGCTCTCCCATGCCGGAAATCACGGTTTGACCAGTCTCCCGGTCGCTTTTGATTCGAAAAGTCGGGTCTTCTTCAGCTAGTTTTCTTAAAGAATAGCTTAATTTTTCTTGGTCAGCCCTAGTTTTGGGTTCAATCGCTAAAGAAATCACTGGTTCGGGAAAACTAATTGACTCTAAAATAATTGGTTTAGCCTCATGAGCCAGAGTATCGCCTGTAGCCGTATCTTTTAAGCCTACAATGGCGACAATTTCTCCAGCCTCCGCTTTTTTGATTTCTTCCCGTTTGTTAGCATGCATTAATAAGAGGCGGCCGACTCTTTCTTGTTTCTCTTTAGTGGCATTATAAACATAACTGCCAGATGTTAAAGTGCCAGAATAAATCCGAATATAAGTCAAACGGCCCACGTGGGGGTCGGTTTGAACTTTGAACGCTAAAGCGGCCAGCGGCTGGTCAGCTCTAGCTTCTCGTTTTTCTTCCGCTTTCTGTTTTGAATTATAGCCAGCAACAGGCGGGATGTCAAGCGGCGAAGGCAAATAATCTATCACCGCATCAAGTAAAGGTTGAACGCCTTTATTGCGCAAAGAAGAACCGCAAAAAGTAGGCACCAATTTATAAACAATGGTTGCCTGACGTAAACCTTTTTTAAGTTCTGTTAAAGAGGGCTCCTTGCCTTCGAGAAATTGTTCTAAAAGTTTATCATCTGATGCCTGTTCACAAATCTGTTCGATTAATAAACTGCGGTATTTTTCTACTTCTTTTTCCATTGCTTGAGGAATCTCTTTTTCTTGATATTTGGCTCCGGTCTCATCGCCCAACCAAATAAGGGCTTTTTTTTCTAAAAGTAACACCATCCCTTTAAAATCTTTCTCTGCCCCAATAGGCAAGGACATAATGGCTGGATTGGCTCCCAATCTGTCTTTAATCATGCCGATGGTCATCATAAAATCCGCCCCCAGCTTGTCCATTTTATTAACAAAACAAATTCGAGGAACATTGTATTTATCTGCCTGGCGCCAGACTGTTTCTGATTGGGATTGAACTCCTTCTTCAGCATCAAAAACCACAATCCCACCATCTAAAACACGCAAGGACCTTTCTACTTCAGCAGTAAAATCAACGTGGCCAGGAGTATCAATAATGTTAATCCGGTGAATTTTGTTTTTATCTTTCACTTTGTCTGCGGGTGGCCAGAAGCAAGTGGTAGCGGCCGATTGAATAGTAATGCCTCTTTCCTTTTCCTGTTCCATCCAGTCCATCTGAGTCGTGCCCTCGTCAATATCGCCTATCTTGTATGTTTTACCAGTGTAATACAGAATCCGTTCGGTGGTGGTGGTTTTACCCGCATCAATATGGGCAATAATGCCAATGTTACGCACCCGATCGATCGGGATGATGTCTTTGGTTTTGGTATAGTCGTCTTGTTGTACTGGCATCTTTTTTATTTTAACCTTTTTTCAACCAAAATGCTTCCTTTCGGTCTAAGCTCAAGGTCAAAGACCCCTAAAGGAAGCATCAATAGGCTTCTAACTTAGTGAATTACAACTAAAAGATATTGTAACAAAAAACTCTTGAGAAGGCAAGGATTTTGCTCCCCGCAGTACCTGTCCGCCTTTGGTGGAGAGGAAGTTAGAACTAGTTGTTTACCATCATCTCCCGAGAAGCATCTTTTTCTACTTTCCCTCCAACCTCTGCACATCTAGTTCCTGAAGGTTTGGCATAAATCACCGATCGTAATCCATACAGACTTGGATTTAAATCCCAAACTCTCATTAATTTAACTTAAAAATATAAAAATTAAGAAGGCTGGCGAAACTGACCCATAAAAGATAGGGAATCAGAAGTAGGCTGGCTAATCGAGAAATTTTTTTAAATTTTAAAATCGTGAGTAAAATCAAAAACCAAAGGAAAATAATTTCCACCAAGGCCCAAAAGGGCTGACGCAAGCCAAAGAAAATAATTGACCAAAGACTGTTTAAGACCAGCTGGGCAAGAAAAACTTTAATGGCAACTTGATTATTTTTCTTTTGCCAAACTAAATAAAAACTCATGCCCATTAAAGTATAAAGACTCAGCCAAACTGGCCCGAAAAGCCAATTAGGTGGACTAAAACTGGGTTTATTCAGATAAGCATACCAACTGGAAATGGCCGGGGTGGTAAAGACAGAACCAATTAAGCCTACCAGTTGGCAAAGAAAAATAGAAAAAATTAATTTGATTATTTTTACCATCGGAAATGACTGAAGGCTTTGTTGGCATCGGCCATACGTTGGGTTTCTTGTTTTTTCTGAATCGCCCCACCTTCATTTTTAGAAGCATCGATCATTTCCGCTGCCAATTTTTCGCTAAAGCTATGATATTCCTTGTTAGGTCTTTTGCGAGCGGCAAAAATTAACCACCTGATGGCCAAAGCCTCTCGGCGATCACCTTTAACAGGCATGGGGACTTGATAGGCAGCCCCGCCAACTCTTCGCGACCTGACCTCTAAATTGGGTTTAATATTTTCCAAAGCTTGATGAAAAACTTCTACTGGCTCATCAGTTTTAGTCTTTTGTTTAACAATCTTTAAAGCCTGATACACCTCTTTAAAGGCAATTTGTTTTTTGCCATCTTGCATCACTCGATTAACCAAACGCATTATTTGGCGATTACCGTAAATCGGATCTGGAATCAATAATTGTTTCCTAATTCTTCCTGATCTTGGCATAATTATTCACTTTTCTGGGCTGGTGTTGGTGCTGCTTGGTCACTGGCAGCAACAGTAGCCGTGCCCGTCACTACGCCTACTTTGCCGCCGGCCCTAGTGCCATATTTAGATCGACCTTTCAATCGACCTTCCACCCCTAAACAATCATATTTTCCTCTAATAATATGATATTTAACTCCGGGTAGGTCTTTAACCCGACCACTCCGGACTAAAACAATGGAGTGTTCGGCTAAATTATGGCCTTCACCCGGAATATAGGCAGTCACTTCCTGTTTATTGGAAAGCCTAACTCTGGCTACTTTTCTTAAGGCCGAGTTGGGTTTTTTAGGTGTCGCTGTCTTGACCACAGTACAGACCCCCCGTTTTTGGGGATTAACAGTTTTAATGTGTTGTCTCCTGATACTGTTAAAAGAACGGTGCAAGGCAGTCGCTTTAATTCTCTTTTTTCTTTTTTTCCTGCCTTTTTTTACTAGTTGATTGATGGTTGGCATCTTTCTCCTTTTTTTTCTCCTTAGGTTTCTCCGATTTTACCATAGTGGGAATCAATCTACCAATAATCACGTTTTCCTTTAGACCTAAAAGGTGGTCTTCTTGGGCTTGTATCGAGGCCTCAGTTAAAACATTCGATGTTTCTTGGAAGGAAGCGGCGGATAGCCAAGACTCAGTATAGAGCGAGGCCCGAGTAATGCCTAAAATCACTAGTTTGGCCGTGGCCGGACTCCCGCCTTTAGCCAGACAAGCTGCGTTTTCTTCCTCAAAATGGTATCTGGGAACCAATTCTCCCGGAAGCAAAGAGGTATCGCCGGGATGGTCAAGTTTTACTTTATCACACATTTTTCTGACAATAACTTCAAAATGACGATCATTAATCGGAATTCCCTGAGATTCATATACTTTTTGGATTTCCTCAATTAGATAACATTGAACTTCTCTTAAGCCTTTAACTTTCAAAATCTCCTTAAGGTCCAAACTGCCAGAAGCAAGTTGAGTACCAATATTAATTAGCTGATTATTTTTTACTTTTAGGGTACTAGTTAAAGGCACTAAATAACTTCTTTCTTCTTGGGGTTTAATGGCCACGCTTTTGACCGTGACTTCATAACCCTGAGGTGTTTGTTTAATGCTCACTTTCCCATTAATTTCTGAGATAGGTGATAAAAATTTAGGAATCCGGGCCTCAAATAGTTCTTCCACTCTTGGTAAACCTTGAGTGACGTCTAAACCCACAATCCCGCCTGTATGTTTCACCCTCATGGTTAATTGTGTCCCGGGCTCGCCAATACTTTGGGCGGCCATTACTCCTATTGGGTCACCTAGTTCAACCAATTTTTTGTAGGCTAAATTCCAACCATAACACTGTTGGCAAAGACCATGTTTAGTATTGCAGGTTAAAGGCGACCTAATTTTAACTTGAGTAATTTTAGCCTTATTTAAAGATTCCAAATGTTTTTCTTTAACCAATTCTCCTTTTTTTAGAATTATCTTTTTGGTTTTAGGATCTTTAATGTCCTGAAGTAAAACCCGACCTAAAATGCGACTGAAAAAGGATTTGGCTCTAAGACCTTCTTTTTTAATCATAATGCCTTCGTCAGTACCGCAATCTTTCTCTCTAATAATCACTTCATGGGCTACATCCACCAAACGGCGAGTCAAATAACCTGCATCAGCAGTCTTAATGGCTGAATCGGTTAAACCCTTTCTTGAGCCCCGACTGGAAGAAACATATTCAAAAACTGACAAACCTTCCTTAAAATTGGATTTGGTAGGTAGTTCTACTATTTTTCCCAGGGGATCAACCACTAAGCCTCGCATAGCCGAAAGTTGCTTCACTTGATCTTTAGAAGCTCGGGTGCCACCAGAATTAATGACAAGTTTAACTGCGTTTTGCGAACCAAAAGCTTCCCAAGTTTTCTCAGCAATTATCTCCGTGGTATCCATCCATAACTCATTAGAAAGCCGCTGCTTTTCTTCTGAAGTCAAAAGGCCTTGAGAATAATTTTCTTCTATTTCAGCCGCCTTTTTATTGGCTTGCTTAATGATCTGTTCTTTTTCCGGAATAATTTTACAGTCAGTCGTAGAAATAGAAATTCCCGCCACCGTGGCCGCTTTAAAACCTAAGTCCTTAAGGTCGTCAATTATTTTACTAATTTTCTCTTGATCTAGTTCTTCAAAACCCTCCTTAATAATCTCTTTTAAAACACCGGCATCAATGGCCCTATTGAAAAAACCAAACTCTTCAGGTAGGGCCTGGTTGAACAAAATTCTACCAGAAGTGGTTTTAATAATCTTTTTATCAATTCTTACTTTTATTGCTTGGCGTAATTCAATTTTGCCCTGCTGTAAAGCTAAAATTGCCTCTTCTGAAGCGTAAACTTTTTCTTCATTAAATTGTAAACGACTATCAATGCTAGTAAGATAATAACAACCTAAAGCCATTTCCTTATTGGGCAAAGTGATCGGTGAACCATCGGCAGGCTTAAGTAAATTATGAACCGGAGTCATCAACTCATAGCATTCTTTGATAGCATCCTTAGTTAAAGGCACATGAACGGCCATTTGGTCGCCATCAAAATCAGCATTATAACCAGCGCAGACACAAGGATGAATTTGAATCGCATCACCTTCAATAAGCACGGGTTTAAAGGCCTGAATTCCGAGCTTGTGTAAGGTCGGCGCTCGGTTTAACAACACCGGATGGTCGCGGGTAATTTTCTCTAAAATATCAAATACTTCTTCTGGCCGCCGTTCTAAAACATGTTTGGCACTTTTAACATTAGGAGCCAAACCAGTAGCAATAATTTCATGGAGAATATAAGGTTTAAACATCTCTAAAGCCATTTCCTTAGGTAAACCGCATTGATCAAGTTTTAACTCGGGCCCGACGATGATAACGCTTCTGCCTGAGTAGTCAACTCTTTTTCCTAATAAATTCTGTCGAAAACGACCTTGTTTTCCCCTCAACATATCAGAAAGAGACTTAAGTTCTTTAGTTCCTCTTCTTCTTGATTGACGAGATTGAGAGGCATCAATTAAAGTATCTACCGCTTCCTGAAGCATTCTTTTTTCATTATGTAAAATAATCTCCGGAGCGCCGAGATTAATCAGGTGTTTTAAACGATTATTACGATTAATTACTCGACGATAAAGATCATTAAGGTCAGAAGTGGCAAAGCGGCCGCCGGAAAGCTGCACCATCGGTCTCAGGTCGGGTGGAATTACGGGTAAAACCCTTAAAATCATCCAGTTGGGGCTAATAGAAACCTTATTCATCCCCTCAACTACTCTTAATCTTTTAATGGCTTTAACCTTCTTTTGACCACTGGATTTGTGAATTGTTTTTCTTAAACTAGCGGTTAATTTAGCTAAATCAAGACTTTTAATTAAATCCAAAAGGCTTTCTGCTCCCATGCCAGTTTTAATAAAAGAAATGGCTTTATAATCAGAAAGCCTTAAATATTCCTCTTCTGATAAAACACTTTTTATTTTAACCCTTCTTACCATATCAATAATGGTTTTATAAATTTCTTCTGCCGTTTCCTTTTCTGAAAAAAGATTATCTCTAATATTGTTTATTTTTTGTTTCGTTCTGATTCTGGCTTCTTCTAGGGCTAAATCTTGTTGTTCTTTGGTTTTAATTTTTTGTTTGATCTCCTTAATATCCTTCTCCCCTTCTTTTTCTATCTGATCTGTTTCTTTTTTTGCCTCTAATTCTAATTTGTCTTTAGTTTTCTTAAGATCAAGTTTAAGCTTTTTTAGAACTTCTTTTCTTTTATTTTCGTCAACTTCTAAAACCAGATAGCGAGCGAAATAGATGATGCCGCCTAAATTACGAGGACTAATATCTAATAATAATGAAAGTTTTGAAGGCGCTCCTTTGAAAAACCAAACATGGGCCACGGGAGAAGCAAGAGTAATATGACCCATCCTCTCTCTCCTTACCCGAGATTGAGTTACTTCAACACCACATTTATCGCAAATAATACCTCTGTATCTTATTCTTTTATATTTACCACAATAACATTCATAATCTTTAGTAGGACCAAAAGTCCGTTCGCAAAAAAGACCATCTTTTTCAGGTTTCAGTGTCCTATAATTAATCGTTTCTGGCTTAGTTACTTCGCCATGGGACCAGCTCTTAATTTCTTCTGGCGAAGCTAATTTAATAGTTAGGCTTTTAAAATCCATAATGTTCTTCATTTTTTGGTTTTTTTAATAGTTTTTTTATCCTTTTGTTTTTCTTCTGAAGTTGGACTTTCTGTTTTTGCTTTTAATTCTTCAACTCCCCCAGGAATAACATTCAAACATAAACTGTTTAACTCCTTAACTAAGACTTTAAATGATTCAGGAACAGTAGCATGGGGGATATCGACGCCTTTAACAATGGCTTCAAAGGCCTTTCCCCGTCCCACTACATCATCACTCTTAATAGTCAACATTTCCTGTAAAGTATGAGCTGCCTTATGCGCTTCTAGGGCCCAAACTTCCATTTCTCCTAATCTCTGACCACCGCGCTGGGCTTTACCTCCTAATGGTTGTTGCGTCACAAGGGAGTATGGCCCGGTGGAACGAGCATGAGTCTTATCCTCAACCATATGAACAAGCTTTAGAATATAACCAATCCCCACCACGGTTTTTTCTTTGAAAGGCTCACCTGTCTTTCCATCATAAAGTTGAACCTTCCCTTCTGTCGGCAAACCAGCTTTTTTAAGATATTTCTTAATCTCTGTTTCAGAAAATTTTTCAAAGACTGGTAGGGCTAGTTTTTCACCCAATCTTTCTGCTGCCCAACCAAGGTGAGCCTCTAAAAGCTGACCTAGATTCATTCTGGCCAAAACAGAAAGAGGAGAAATAATAATATCTACTGGAGTGCCATCTTTTAAATAGGGCATGTCTGACATGGGCACAATCTTAGAAATTACTCCCTTATTCCCGTGTCTGCCAGCTAGCTTATCACCCACAACTACTTTTCTCATTTGAGCCACTTTTACTTTAACTAACTTATTAACTCCTGGGTCTAGTTCATCATCTTTTTCTCTATCTAGAATTTGAACGTCAATAACAATTCCTCTTTCTCCATGAGGCATTCTTAAAGAAGTATCCCTTACTTCTCTTGCTTTCTCCCCAAAAATAGCCCGTAGGAGTCTCTCTTCGGCACTTAATTCCGTTTCTCCTTTGGGGGCAATTTTCCCCACTAAAACATCATTAGGCCCGACCTCACTTCCAGTAACTACAATTCCGTCTTCAGCTAAGTTAGCTAAATCTGCCTCACCAATATTAGGAATATCACGAGTCAATTCTTCTGGGCCCAATTTAGTATCCATAACTGCTGCCTCGTATTCATTAATATGAATAGAAGTTAGGCTATCATCTTTGACTAATCTGTCCGAGATAATAATGGCGTCTTCATAACCTAATCCTTCAAAAAAAGAATAGGTAATCAAGAGATTTTGACCTAAAGCTAGCTCACCATCTTTACAAGCAGGTCCATCGATAATCACTTGATTTCTTTTTATCCTTTGCCCTACGCTAACAATAGGTCTTTGAGAATAACAAGTGCTTTGCGAAGTGCGCCTAAATTTCTCAATTTTATATGTTACTTTATCAGTATAAATACTGACTGATTTTGATAATTGATTTTGTTTTTCCTTAAGTCGTTTTGTCTCTGATTTGTCAATCTTAATTATTACTTTGGAAGCATCAACATAAACTACTCTTCCCGCAAAATCAGAGTTCACTACTCGCTTCATTGCTTGAGGAATAACCTCTTCCATACCAGTACCAATAATGGGAGAGTCAGGCTTCACTAATGGCACTGCCTGACATTGCATGTGGGTGCCCATTAAGGCACGATTAGCTTCATCATGAGCTAAAAAAGGAATTAAAGAAGCAGAAGTACCCACTACTTGACGAGAAACACAGTCAATTAATTGTACCTGGGTTACGGGGGCCTCCTTAAATTCTCCTTTGTATCTCACTGGCACCCATTCATCGATAATATAGCCATTTTTATCAATTTCTACTTCTGCATGGGTAATATAGTAGTTTTCCTCATCATCAGCTGTAAGGTAAACAATTTCATTAAGCACCTTCATTTTCGTCTTGCCATTACGACTATTTTTTTCTACTTTACGATAAGGAGCTTCTAAAAATCCATATTTATTTACTCTGGTATAAAGGGCCATATAAGTAACTAAACCAATATTGGGCCCCTCCGGTGACCTAACTGGACAAATCCGAGCATACTGGGAAGAATTTATATCCCTCATAGAAAAGGAGGCTCTTTCTTTAGTTACTCCTCCTCGACCCATTACTGAAAACCTCCTTAAATTGTCTAATTCAGAAAGTAAATTTGTTTGGTCTAAAATCGTGGAAAGTCTATTTCTTCTAAAAAAATCATTTATTACGGCAATCATTGGTCGGGGATTAATAAGACTTGAAGGGGTTACTAAAGAATCAATTTTAGCTAAGCTCATTTTTTCTCTGATAGAGCGCTCCAACCTTACTAATCCAATCCTAAAAGCATTGCCTAAAACCAACTCGCCTACTCTTCTTACTCTTCTGTTTGAAAGATGGTCGATATCATCAACTCTGCCTTCTTTGTTTTGAATCTTAATTAAATATTTAATAGCCGCCACCAAGTCTTCTTGAGTTAAAACAGTTATATCTTCATCAATATTTAAATCCAAGCGTTTATTGAGTTTAAAACGTCCGACTGTCCCTAAGTTATAACGGCGAGGGTCGAAAAACATACTGCGAAAAAGTTGCCGCGCATTCTCTAACACCGCTGGCTCCGAAGGTCGCATTTTTTTGTGAATTTCTACTAAAGCTTCTGCTGTATTTTTGGAAGGATCTTTGCTCAAAGTAGTTTTAATATATTGATACTTAGAATCGGTATCTACATCTTTGAAAAGATTAATTATTTCTTCATCTTCTGAAATCCCTGCTGCTCTTAAAAAAGTAGTAGCGGCAAATTTTCTACGGCGATCAATCTTCACCACCAAAACGTTATTATGAGAAACCACAAATTCTAACCAAGAACCATTAAGGGGACGGAGTTCACCTCGATAAAACATTCTGCTACTAGAAGGGTCAAGTTCACCCGAATAAAAAATTCCTGGACTACGCACTAATTGATTAACCACTGCCCTTTCAATGCCATTAATAATAAAAGTGCCATTTTCTGTCATTTGCGGCAAATCGCCTAAAAACACTTCTTCTGTGACTTTTTCCTTGGTCTGTTTGTTAAAAAGAGTAACTTTAATCTTGAGGGGAATCTCAAAGTTAAGCCCTTTTTCTCTGGCCTCTTCGGGATTATATTTTGGGGTGCCAAAAAAATATTCTTTAAACTCTAAAAGCCAGTTTTTACCTGTAAAATCTTCTATGGGGAAAATCTCTTCTAAGCATTTATTAATATCTTGAGTCAAAAACTGTTGGTAAGATTCTTTTTGAACTTCCAAAAGATCAAGTTCGGGTAATTTTTTGTATTTTTTACCCAAGAAAGTTCTTTTTGCACCAGATAAATAAGGGCTCATTTTAAAATTTATCTAACAAAAAATTCAGGCTGGTTCTTGCCTGAATTTTTATTTTTTTAAGTGGTTAATTAATTGCTTGATCAAGGTAGTTTTCAAGATTGCAAAAATAGACATACAAAAAGTATGCCTACTTTCTTTAGACTTGAAGACTTTATAACATTTTGAAAATTTTTTGTCAAGTCCTATTCACAATCCTATCCACTATCTTAGGTTATAAAAAAGAGGCCTAGGCCGGAGTTGCACCGGCGTATAGCTGTTTTGCAGACAGCTGCGTTAGCTTCTTCGCCACTAGGCCATGTTACTTAAGACTTTCTTTTAGATGTTCGATTAACAATTTCTTCGCCGCGTGTAATTTTAACTCTTTCTCTCGTTTGGTAGCGTCTTTTTTACCTTTATAAGCTTCATAATAAACCAGTATCCAGGGTTTATAAGCTTTAGTTGATTTTACTTTACCTTTGTTGTGTGCATCAATCCTTGTCCTTAAATCTCTTGAGTAACCAACGTAAATATCTCCATTAGTGCGACTTTTCAAAACATAAACATAAAACATTAAAATTAATTCTAACAGGATCACTTCGTCTGGCAAGAGCCAGATCTGGCTTTGCCAGACCACTAGGCCACTTAATAGCCTTATTTTAACAAATTACTTTAATAAATCAAATTAGTGTCTCCTTGTTAATTTTCCTCTAATATGGTATATTAAATTTAATGAAGCTCTTCAGAATTGTTTCATTTTCCTGCCTCGTGGTTGCCGCTTTAATTCTTACGGCTTGCAACCTTCCTTTTATTTCCAGTAGAAAGAAGGCGGCTTTGCAGGTTACTTCTAATCCTAAGGCCACTGTTTTTTTAAACGAAGACCATATTGGTCAAACCCCTTATTTTGACGAAAACTTAAAAGAAGGAGAATATACTTTAAAAATCGTCCCTGATTCTTCTGAATCCCAAATAATTTCTTGGCAAGGCATAGTTAAGCTCAGTTCAGGAATTTTAACCGTGGTCAACCGCAACCTAGGAGCAACGGAAGAAGAATCAAGCGGCTATGTTCTTAGTTTAGAACCAATTACTGAAAAAGACGAAGCCAAAATTTCTATTATTAGCAACCCTGATAGTGTGGTCGTTTCTTTAAATGGCGAACCTAAAGGTTTTACTCCACTCACCTTAGAAGGCATTGAAGAAGGCGAACATCTACTGATTATCTCTTCTCCTGGGTTTAAGGAAGAAACTATTAAAGCTAAAACTATTAAGGGTCATAAGTTAATGATCAATGTCCAGCTGGCTAAAGAGTTAGAAGAAAATCCGCCAGCTGGTGGAGAGACAGAGGAAGAAAAAGAGGAAGTCAAGGAAGAAGAAACAAAAGCTTCTCCTAAACCTTCTCCCAAACCCTCTCCTTCTCCCGAATTAGAAGAAGATGAAGAAGCGACTGAAGCCGCTGATGAAATGGAAAGGCCTTATGTCAAAATAGATAACAACCAATGGGGATGGTTAAATGTCCGCTCTGAACCTTCTCCTAGCGGCGACAAAAAAACAGTGCTTACAGAAGTTCATCCGGGCGAAGTTTATAAATTTATAGAACAAGATGAAAATGGCTGGAATAAAATTGAATATGAAGAAGGCAAGCAAGGCTGGGTCTCTGGCAAATATACTACCGTCTATCAGTAATTTTTATTTTTTACTAAACTACTTCTCTATCCTAACCCATAAATAATTCCCATAACCATTAAGCCCCATAAAACAATGGCGATTAAAAGAGGTTTGTCAGAAATAATTACTTTGGCTGGAGATTCACCTTCGTTTTTCTCATAAATCAACCATAAATATCTCATCACTCCATAAATTACCAAGGGGATGGTCAACATCAACCATTTCCTACTTCTGAAGGCCAAAGGTAAATCCGTAATAACAGTTAAAAATACTCCTCTTAACTCACCTACTGGTTGAACAAAGGTGAACCAAGCATAGGTCAACCAAGTAGTGTTGGCAAACATAGAAATATATAAATCCAAAAGTTTTTCCGGGTAAGAAAAAAGCACCACTCTGCTTTTATCAGTTAAAAGACCTTTGAGCAAAGTTAATTCGCTCCTTCTCTTTCCCACTGCCAAAAATAAAGAAAAAGAAATAACACACAATAAAAGCCAAATATTAATATGGGTGTCAATCACTACCGCTCCGGCCCAGACCCTGATAATAAAACCAGAAGCAATTGTTAATACATCTAAAAGAGGAATCTTCTTTAAGATAACTGTATAGACAATATGAATCAATAAATAAAGAAGGCAAAGTAAAAAAAAGAAGAAGGAAAGATTGATGGCAAAAAACAAACTCGTCACAAAGCCCGTCACGGCCACAAATAGGGCGATGGGAATCGGTAATGCCCCTGAAGCAATAGGTCTTTTTTTCTTTAAAGGATGTATCCTATCAGAAGAGGCATCTAGGATATCATTAAAAATATAAACGGCAGAACTTAAAATAGAAAAGGCCAAAAAAGCTAAAACCACACGTAAAAATTTTCCAGGATAAAAAACCCAACCGGTAAAAACCAGGCCGGTAAATAAACTTAAGTTTTTAATCCACTGCGTCGGCCGGGCGGATTTAAAAATAAGGAAAGGTAATTGAGCCATAAAACTACTCCAGCAAAACAAACAGCCAGTAGAATTATTGTATAAAATTTGGCCTGAGCATTCAATTTTAAAGCCAGTAGTCCCAGAAAAGCAGTAATTAGCCAATAAAAAACAGCCACTCTTCTTTTACCCCAGCCTAAATCAAGTAATTTATGATGCAGATGACCTCTGTCTCCCCAGACCGGCGACTTACCTTTTTTAAGCCGACGGAGCAAGGCATAAACGGCATCAATTAAAGGCACGCCTAAAACCATCATGGCCGTGCCCACCTTGGTGGTCGAAAGAATAGTTAAAACTGCTAATAAATATCCTGCTAAGGCGCCGCCACCATAACCAGGCATAATTTTTTGGGGATAAAAATTCCAAGGCAAAAAACCAAAATAGGCTCCAGCCGTGATTAAAGCCAGGATAATTACCGGCCATTGAGTAATATCAGCACTAAAACGCAAACTTAAAATACTAATAGTTAAAGCCGCCACCACGACAATGCCCGGCAGTTGGCCATCTAACCCCTTAGACCAATTAACAAAATTCATACACCAGTTAATCCAAAAAAGAGCAAATAAATCAGCTAAAACCCAAATCGTCCGCCATTTTCCTAATATAAAAATAGGTATCTGCGGTTGATTCAGTTTGACAATACCGTTAAAAGGGTTGGTAATAAAAGGAATACCAATACCTGCACCCACAACACATAAGGCGGCTAAAAAACCACCGATTAATCTTAAATAAGGATTAAGGTCAAAAATATCATCTAAAACTCCCATGGCGAGAATCACTAAAGCTCCCGCCAGAATACCCAATAAATGCTTGTCTAGATTTAGAAAAATCAAAGAGGCTAAAAAAACAGCTAAAAAAAGAGAAATTCCTCCTCCGCGAGGGACAGGATAAGTATGAGTATTTTTTCTTCTCTTGGTGATTTTAGGGTCGTCTAACCAATGAAAACGACTATAAAGCCGAATAACTAAAGGGGTGGTAAAAAAAGAAACTAAGGCGGTAAAAAGAAAAATTTTCAATAAAGGAAAAAATGCCATCTTAAATTATAAGCCATAAAACTTTTATAATCGTTGTCCCGGCTAAAAATATGCCTAAGGCTGAAGTCCAAACCAAAATCTTTGCCAAAAAAGGTTCTTTTTTAAAAATTATACTACTAACCCTCAAATTAAAAACCGTTAAACCAAAGCCGATTAAAAGCAGATATAAAAACCAAGTTTTAGTAGCTAACTGCTCTTCTCCCCAAGGTCGGGAATAGAAAAAAGGCACTTGAGGGGGCAATTTAGTCCAACTCAACAAAACCATAATTAAAACCAAAATAAAAAAAGCAGAACTTAAATAAACTACCCCTTGAACATATTTATCGCTAAAAAGAATCTTAAATTGTTCTATCTCTTTCATTTGATATTAAGTCGCTGGTAAATTTCCGCTTCTCCGATTTGAGTAGTTTTAATAAAAACTGTTGAGAGTAAACTTTCTAATTGAGGAAAGTCTTTTTTAGCAGGCTCCAACATCACAATAATTGGCGGTTGTTTTTCTTCAATGGCTGTCAATGTTTCCTCAAAACCATCAAAATCATAAATATGATAATTAACTGTATATCTGCCTGGCGGCAACCTCTCTGATAAAGCATAAATACAAGCTCCGTCTCCCCAAATGAAAACCCGTTCATCATCCTTGGTATGGGTTTTTAAGAACTTAGCTACCTCGTAGTCGTTTAAAACCTTGCTTCCAAAATAGGAAAAAAATCTTTTTTTACTGATTTGTTTGAAAGCAAAGCTCAAAAAATTTTTATAATACGGCAAATGCGGATACCACCAATATTGATATTTATTCACTCCAATCAATCCTAGAAAAACCAACAAGAGAATAATAACTAACTGCAGTTTTTTTCTTTGTTTTAGGAAAACTGTGATTAAAATGGCCGCCCAAGGGGTAATCTCTATCAAATAATGAGGATAAGGCCTTTGGGATAAAAAAACACCATATAGACCAAAAGCAGTTAGTAAGGCAGGAAAAAAGAAAGCTGGTTTAAGTCTCTGCCGCCAAATGAAAATTAAAGCGGCAACTAAGAATAAAATTAGAGCTCGATAATAAAGGCCGAGGTCTGACCTTCCCCAAGAAGAAAGATAGCCTACATTTTGCAGTAGAGCTGAACGAAAGTAGGGCGTAAAAGTTCCTTTTGAAGCATAATAAATTATACTTAAACCAATAGGCAGAATAAAACCAAGCATCGTTAAATAAAACCTCTTATCCTTTAAAACTAGATAAGATTCTTTTAGTTTCTTTTTCCCAAAAACAAAAATAGCTAAAATCAAACCTAAAAAGTCAAAGACCACCGGCACCTTAAATAAAAAGGCTAGGCTAAAACTCAGACCAGCCAAAAACCATAAAAAGACCTTTTGTTTTTTTCTTCTCTCTCTTCCTAAAACCACCAAAGTTAGAAGTAAACCTAAAGTGGCGGGCATAATCATAAAAACCTCACCATTAGCAATTCGACCCTCAGGCAATAGAGCAAAAATAACAAATAAAAAGGCTGCCAAAACTCCTGATTGTTCGTCTTTCAGTAATTTCTTAACTACCTGATAGATCAACCAGACATTAACTGTATTCCATAAAGTCATAAACAAGCGCAGCCAAAATTGTTTTCCTCCGGCTAAAGCCGCCATTAAATAAAGCAAAGGTGGTTTATTATCATGGATATCCCGATAAAAAACTAAACCTTTTTTTAAAGCATTACCTAAGGTTAAATAAATACACTCATCGCCATAAGAAACAGGGTCAAAAAGAGAAGGAAAACGCAGTAAAATATTTAAAATAAGGACTAAAATCAGCAAAAATTTTGTTTTATTTATTCTTTTATTCTTGTCCATTTTTTTCAAGTCTCATTTGGCGCGAAAACCAAGAAAAAGAAAGCTCTCCGAATTCTTGATAAGATTTTAACGCAAAACCATTAATTTGCATAGATTCAGGTTCTTCGCTGCTAATCACTCCTATTCTTTCCTTATCAGGCAGCTGACGAATTATATCCTCATCACTCATTTGAGCCGTACCTACATAAAAGGGCAAATCGCCTTCGGGAACGTATAAAGGAGCCTCAAGACCATAATATTTTGTTTCCCACAAGTGATGAGCTCCACCATTAAAATTAATTAAAAAATCATCCTTTTTAATTTCTTTTTTTATATAGGCCACCAACTGACGAAAAGGTCTTTTAGTGGGGTGATTAAAATAATAAAAATTAACATAAAATAAGGGCAGGCAAAATAATAAAATTAAAACTAGAGAGATTTTTCTTAAGCCCCCAGTTAAAAGCAACATTAATCCGGGAATGATAAAAATCAAATAGCGATCATAAAAAAGCGAGGTTTTCCCCTGAGATAAAAGAAAGGCTAATAAAACAGGAGCCAATACCCAGCCAATTAAAATTGAATTTTCTTTAAGTTTAAATTTCCATTTTTTCAAAACTAGAATTAAAACAGCCAAAACCAACAGATATTTCTGCCATTGAAAAACAATATTCCCTCCAATTAAATATTTAACAAAAAGCCCAAAGAGATCTATTAATTTTGGTTTGCCCAGCCAAAAGCCTCCAGATACCATGGTTACCTGTTTATATAGAGGATAAAGCCAGGGAAGATAAAAAAGGCCAATAAATAAATATGGTTTTAAAAACCTAAACCAATTTTTCTTTATTTTTTTAGTAGTAAATAATCTCCAGCCAAACTGAAAAATTAAAGGTAAAACAGCATAGTGGTGTGAATAAATGGCCGCGGTTGAACCTAACACATAGCCCCAAAAATTATTTTTAATAAAAAAGTAAAAAGACAAGGTGACGGTAAAAACCAAAATAGCGTACATTCTAGCTTCAAAAGCAAAAGGAAATAAAAAAGGATTGGCCAAACAAAGTAAAACCGCTAATAAACCCGCTTTTTTATGCCAAATATGTTTGGCAATTAAGTAAACTAAAAAAACCGTCCCTAAATAAAGTAAAACTGATAGACTCCGGATGGCTACTTCTGAATGGCCAAAAATCCTGGTCCAAATGAAAAGAAGGATATAGTAAAGAGGCGGGGCCGTATCTTTGATGACAATTTCCAGCATCCGGAAGAAGTTTTCTTGCACGGCGACGGCGGTAAAACTTTCATCTCCCCAAAGTGAAGTGGTCAGTTGGTTCATAAACTCATTATAACCAACTAAACTTTTTCTGTCACCCGATATTCAATATACTTACCCAACATTAACCTCGTGTGAGCATCTAATCCTGGTAAAGCAGTAAAAAAGAACCCTACTATTGGTAAAAGAATAAATTCAAAGGGTGTCACTATTCGACGCCAGAAAGGCAATGTTTCTATCTTGGGTCGTTGTTTTAAATCAATATAAATAGCAATAATTAAAGCGATTAAAGAAAAACTGAGGATTAAAGAAGCAGTCTGAGGTAATCTTTTACCTATAATAGTTCTGGCAAAATCTTCGTTTAACAAGGGGGGCAAAGTTGCTCCCAAGGTGATGGCAAACCAGTTGACCGGCCACAAAAAATGATCCTCAAGTACTTTTAAAACCCTTAAGGTTTTATCCCAGAAAGGCAAACCGGGAACAGTTAACCATTTTTTAATAATATAAGCGTCATCAGAAACTCCCCAGGCCCAACGTTTAACTTGTTCATATTGATTCTTCATTGTCTTTAAGAAAGAAGTGGAAAGGACCGCGTCAGCATAAACAGGTAAGAATATTGGCTCTACTTCTACTTTGCCTTTTAAAGCAAAATAGGCTTTAAAAAAGAAGCGGTAATCTTCAGGAATAACGTCGACGTCCCAATAACCAACCGCCTCAACCAACCTAAGACTGGTTGAGTAAGTAGAAAAATTAATCAGTCTATCTTTCCTATTTAAAAGACCTGTTTGTACCAGGCTTGAAGCACTAGAAAAAACCCTTACCGGAGCAGGTGCTCGCCAGATATTGTTGTAATACATAATTGCTGGTTGAAAAATGAGATGATAACGTTGGGGATTATCTAAAAACTTATAACTCAAGCAGGCAAAATATGATTGGTGGAACCGAGCATCAGCATCAGCTGAGGTGACTAAAATATAGTCAAGCTTTTTCTTTTGTCTATTAACAATTTCTTTTTGGGCAATTTTGGCGGCATAGGCAATATTTGAAGATTTACCTTTCACTTCTCCTGGCATATCAGGATGAAAAGTAGTTAAAAGGTTAGCAAAAAAATTTTTATACTCTTGGGATAAAATTCTTGATTTTTTCCTTGCTGGCTGACCTTCTCTTTTTTCAAAGCCCAAAACAATAGAAATCTTTTTAGTAGGAAAAGTTTGATTTTTCAAAGCCGTTAAAGTCCGACGTAGAATGTATAAGGGTTCTTGATAAGTAGGAATCACCACGATATGATGAACACGACCCCAGTCACCAAAATCTCTAACATCGCTCATCCAATTATATCTTTGAGCAGCCCTAATTTTAAAATATGATCCTAAGGCTAAAAACATTACCGAAGCCGAACGGTAAAACCAATAAACATCAAAGGCAATAATATAATAAGCGACTACTACTGGGATCACAAAAGAACCCCAAAAAGGAAATAAAATTAAAGACCAAGAGAAAACTCCGGGTAAAATTTCTAAAAGACGATGAACCTTTTTTTCGTGCTTTTCAATAAATGCTCTAATCATAATTTATTCTAATTTAAATAATTGAACTGCATTCTTGGTTGTTTGTTCTTCTATTCTTAAAAAAGAATCGCCTTTTATCTCAGCGATTCGTTTGGCCAGTATTTTAACATTTTTAGGTTCATTTGGAAAGATTTTTTGAGAATGTAAAGGTTCCGGAACTAAATAAGGAGTATCAGTTTCGGTTAATAGATTCTTTAAAGGAATTTTTCTAATTGATTGCTTGATCTTTTCATTATAAGTTACATTCCCGGTAATACCAAAATAAAAATTGTGTTTTAGTCCCCAGGTTAATAATTTCTCGTCACCTTCAAAACAATGGAAAACGCCATTAAAATTTCCAATTTCCAACCCGCCTGCCGGACGGGCAGGTTTCCAATTTCCAATTATTTCTAAAATGTCCTCAGAAGCTTTACGATTATGAATAATTAAAGGAAGTTTTAGCTCCCTAGCTAAATCTATCTGTATTTTGAAGACTTCTTTTTGCTTTTGTTTGAACTGATCATTAATTTTATAATCTTTGTATTTTGTTTTCTGATATTGATAATAATCCAGACCACATTCTCCAATGGCCACCACAGACTTATTTCTAGCTAATGCTTTTAACTTATTCTTAATTCTTAATTCTAAATTCTTAATTCTAGCATGGTGGGGATGAATGCCTACGGCCGCATAAACCTCTTGATATTTTTCAGCCAGTTCTACTGCTTTTTTACTAGTCTCCAAGTCTGTTCCTGGCACAATCATTTTCTCCACACCCGCTTTTTTCGCCCCCTCAATAACTTC
Source organism: uncultured Pseudomonadales bacterium (assembly GCA_964589815.1). Classification (GTDB taxonomy): domain Bacteria; phylum Patescibacteriota; class Microgenomatia; order UBA1400; family UBA1400; genus CAZPUR01. The sequence continues at coordinate 47,757 of CAZPUR010000003.1, read as the reverse complement.
TCTAACTCTACCCTTAAAAATCTGAAAATTAAGATGGCAATGAGTATCAACTAGCATTAATTTTTATTATTTCACTTTATTTTAAACGGGGAAAGAGGGGTTTTTGAGGGGCTTTAATCTCGCTAGCAGCTTGTCCCGTACCTTTTTGGTGCGGGATAAAGATCTTTTCAATTTTCTCTGCTGTGGCTGGTAAAAAGGGTTTTAATAAATAAGCAATCTCCAAAAGTTGCTCAATTGGTTTTTGTAAAAGCTTTTTCAATTCATTACCTTCTTTTCCCCACGGTTTAGTAGTATCTATATATTTATCTAATTTAGTAATCTGTTCCCAGATAAGACCAAGGGCAGTATGGAACTCAAAAAGATTAATAACAGTACGCACCCCTAATCCTAAACTAGAATCCTTCCAAGCTATTCTTTTAAAATTCCTTAAATCAACTTTTTCTGCTAATTTAGCAACTCGTTGTATTAAATTCCCAATCCCATTAGCCAAATCAGCATTGTAAACTTCTTTAAAAAGCTTCCAACTAAAATCTCCATCCTGATAAGGATGAATTGTTTTTAATAAAAAGTAGCGTAAAGCATCTGTACCATATTTTTCCACTACGTCTTCAGGATTAATCACATTCCCTAGGCTTTTAGAAATTTTTTGGCCTTCAATGGTTAAGTAACCATGGACAAAAATCTTTTTTGGCAATTTTAGACCGGCTGATTTTAAAATCGCTGGCCAATAGATAGCATGAAAGCGAAGAATCCCTTTACCAATACAGTGAACGTCTGCTGGCCACCATTTTTGGTATTTCTTTTCATCCCAACCAAAACCAACACCAGATTGATAAACATTGAGAGCGTCAAACCAAACATACATTACTTGAGAGGGGTCGCCAGGGACAGGAATTCCCCAACCACCCATACGCTTAGCTGACCTGGAAATGCTAAAATCTTTTAAACCAAGCTCTATAAAAGACAAGACCTCATTTTTTCTTTGCTCAGGAATAATCTCTAGTTTATCATTACAGATTAAGTCTTTTAAAAAAGTTTGGTAATGAGTAAGTTTAAAAAAATAGTTTTCTTCTTCAACTTTTTCAAGATTTTCATTCGGGTGTTCTGGACACCTGCCTTTAATTAAATCTTTGTTTGTTTTGAATTCTTCACAACCAACACAATATAGACCTTTATATTTTCTAGGCTCGATATCTTCTTTTTTACAAAGTTGCCATAATTTTTGTGAGGCGTGGTGATGTTTCTTATCAGTTGCTCTTTGAAAGACAAAATTATTAGTTAAATTAAGAAGCTCTTTAAGATTGAAAAATTTTTGTGAATTAATATCACACCATTTTTTAGGAGTAGTATTGTTTTCTTTAGCGGCTTGGACATTCTTTTGAGCATTTTCATCAGCTCCAGATAAAAAAATTACCTCTTCTCCCAATAATTCATGATAGCGTGCCATCACATCAGCCTGAACAAACTCTAAGGTATGTCCAATATGGGGCGCGGCATTAACATAAGGAATAGCAGCAGTAATATAAAATTTTTTAGTCATCGTAAGGATATTTTATCAAGACAGAAACCTTTTGTCATTCCGGACCAAATCCGGAATGACGAGGAGAAAAAAAAGAAGTTTAACTAATTAAGGCTTTTTAAGAAAACCTGTAATCCTTTTCGTCAGTTTGTCGGCCCATTCTTCGGCTTCGATCCGGCGTAAAGCTAAAACAAAACCTTCACTTTTCTCATTCATCATCTTATCTACATTGGCAATCGTGGCTGAAGAAACTTTCAAAGTTGACTTTATTTGCTCATAGGAACGACCCTTCTCTAAATACATGGCAATGGCCAACCGTTTGGTCAGCACCGACTGTTCTGTGGGACTAAGAAAATCGCGGATAAAAATCTCTACATCTCCTCTTCTTTTTAAATCTGCCAAAGTCTGACAAAAAATATTCCTAATTTGTATCTTAACCTGGTGATTAAGTCTATTTTTGGAGATTTGCATTAAAATTCCTTTCCTGGGCAGAAGTTGGTTTAATCAATTAAATTAGTATCACATTATTCTTAATATATCAAGGAGCCATGAAAACCCAATTCCTAACTATGGCGTTGGGTAAAGTGATAATCAAGGGCAAAAATTAAACCGGCTATTAAGATAATATTTAAAATATTTCCCAAATCAAACAAACGTAGAATTAGAAAAATTATTACTCCCAAAGACCATAAAAAACCTTTTTTGGAATGACCAAAAATTATGGCTAAAGTAAAAAATAAAGCCAAAAACAGGTTAAGAAAAAAAGGTAAATAAAAACCGGGAATTAAGATGTCTTTTACTAAACTTGGTTCAACAAAAAAAATCATTAGAATTAGGGTCGTCCAAAAGAAAAATATCAGAATTAAGGCTGGGAAAAAATTTTTACGTCGTCTTTTAACCATCTTAATCTCATTGTATAATATTGTTAATGACAAATGAAATATATCTGATCGCTGCTTTAATTATTGCCGGCTTAGGTTTGATTGCCTGGTTGATTAATCATAAATTAAGCCGTTTAAGTGAAAGTGTTAAATCTGACGAAAATTTGTTAAAAGTCATTGAAACCCTGCAAAAAGGCACTTCAGACCTACAAAAAGGGTTGCAGAATCAATCAAAAACTATTTCTAACACCCTCCATCAATCTACTAAAACTTTAAACGAAAGGTTAGATAATGCCGCTCGCTTTATTGCCCAAGTTAGTAAAGAAGTCGGTCAAATGAGCGAAATTGGCCGTTCGATGAAAGACCTGCAAGAATTTCTAAAAAGTCCCAAACTTAGAGGCAATATTGGTGAAGAAGTGCTAAAGGACCTGATCTCCCAAATGTTTCCTAAGAATAGCTTTCATCTCCAATATTCTTTTAAATCAGGAGAAAAAGTGGATGCGGCTTTAAAAACCGATGCCGGCCTTTTACCCATAGACTCTAAATTTCCTATGGAGAATTTCCAAAGAATGGTGAAAGCAGAAACAAAAACAGAAAGAATAAAAATAAAAAGGACTTTTACGGCTGATGTTAAAAAACATATTAGGGATATTTCTAAAAAATATATTTTACCTGAAGAAGGTACGATGGATTTTGCTTTAATGTATGTGCCTTCAGAACCAGTTTATTATGAAATTGCCAATATTCCTGATCTGACTGATTTTGCCCGCCAAAATCGGGTTTATCCGGTCTCGCCGACCACCCTTTATGCTCATTTACAAATGATACTTTTATCTTTTGAGGGTAAGAAAATTGAGGCCCGCTCCCGCCAAGTCTTTACAATGTTAAGGGCCATTAACAAAGATTATGAAAAAACAGAAGGTGTCCTTCAAGTGCTAGGTAGACATATTAATAATGCTTATAACCAGTTTTCCAATGCCCTGCAAAGCTTTTCCCTTTTGGGCCAGAAACTCTCTTCAACTCAAGCTCTCTCAGAAACCATTGAGGAAACTACAGAAAAACCCAAACAACTTAAAAAAGAAGTTTAGCATTTATAATGGACAAGGAAAAAAAGAAATTAAACAAAGAACAACTTCAGGCAATTAAATTTGGTCAAGATCCGCTTTTAATTATTGCCGGCGCGGGAACAGGAAAAACGACCGTCGTCACCGAAAGAATAAAGTATCTTATCTCTTCTAAACAGGCTAAACCTCAAGAAATTCTGGCTTTAACTTTTACCGAAAAAGCGGCTCTGGAAATGGAAGAAAGAGTTGATCAAATTATGCCCTACGGCTTTTTCCAAATGTGGATTTCTACTTTTCATTCTTTTTGCGATCGAATTCTCAGAGATGAAGCTCTACACATCGGTCTTGATCCCCATTATGTTTTAATGACCGAGGCAGAAACTTTGCTTTTTTTAAAAAAACATTTGTTTGACTTTAAATTAGATTATTTTCGACCGGCTGGTAATCCCACCAAATTTTTAAATGGTTTATTAAACCATTTTAGCCGGTTGAAAGACGAGGACGTATCGCCCAATGATTACCTTCATTGGGCTCAAGAGCAAAGAGCAAAACGAAAAGAGCAAAATGAAGAGATGAAGAAAAATTTGGAATTGGCTAAGGCTTATCAAAAATATGAAGAATTGAAAATTAAAGAAGGAGTGATGGATTTTGGGGATTTAATTAGTAACACTTTAAAGCTTTTTAGAACTAGAAAAAATGTTTTGCGCCAATACGGTCAAAGATTTAAATATATCCTAGTTGATGAATACCAAGATACTAATATTGCCCAGAATCAATTGGTAAAACTCTTGGCAGGTAAAAAAGCCAACCTCACCGTTGTTTGCGACGATGATCAATCTATTTATAAATGGCGGGGAGCGGCTATTTCCAATGTTCTCCAATTCAAAAAAGCCTATCCTCAAGCCAAAATTATTACTTTAACCCAAAATTACCGTTCCACTCAGGAAATTTTAAATCGGGCTTATGATTTAATTCAGCATAATAACCCTGACCGTTTGGAAATCAAAGAAAATATTGATAAAAAACTCATCTCTGTTAGAAGAATTAAAAGCCTGCCGGCAGGCAGGCAGGGAGAAAAAATCAAGTTTTTCTTAACCGACCGAGTAGAAAACGAGGCTGATTTAGTCGCTCAAGAAATCAAAAAACTAAGCCTGAACCAGAGCAAACACGATTCAGGGCAAGCCTCTTATCAATATAAAGATGTCGCCATTTTGGTTCGAGCTAATAATCATGCTGATGCTTTTGTCCGAAGCTTTATTCGTCAAGGAATTCCTTTCCAATTTTTAGGCCCGGGTAAACTTCTTCGCCAGGAAGAAGTTAAAGATCTCATCGCCTATCTTAAAGTCATTTATAATTTTGAAGATAACGTCGCTTTTTTCAGAATTTTGTCTTTGGATATTTTTAAGATTTCTGCCCGGGACATTGCTGCTTTGCGGAATCTGGCTAAAAAAATAAATCTTTCTTTGTTTGAGGCTGCAGAGCAGGTTGACAAGATTTTAATTTCAGAAAAAAGCAAGGAAAAAATAAAAAAAATTGTTAAAATGATCTACCGCCATTTAAAACTCATTCCTAAGGAAACAGCTGGCCAAATCCTTTATTACTTTCTTGACGATAGCGGTCTGCTCCAAAAATTAGCAGAGGTTAAAAATCAAAAAGAAGAAGTCCAGGCCGGCAACATTGCCAAATTTTTTGACAAACTTAAAACTTATGAAGCCGAACATGAAGAGGCTGGCGTAGAAGCAATAGTTGATTGGCTTAATTTAAAAATGGAAATGGGTGAATCGCCTTTAGCCACAGATCTTGACTGGACCCAAGAAAATAAAGTTAACCTTCTTACGGTTCACAGCAGTAAGGGTTTGGAATTCCCCGTTGTTTTTTTAGTTAATCTGGTCAACGAACGCTTTCCTACAAGAAACAGAAAAGAGCAAATTCCCATTCCCCATCAATTAATCAAAGAGGTTTTACCCGAGGGAGATCCCCATGAACAGGAAGAGCGCCGGCTTTTTTATGTGGGCATGACTCGAGCTAAAAATCTGCTTTACTTCACTAGTGCTAAATTTTATGGCGAAGCTAAGCGCATTAAAAAAATCTCGCCTTTTGTCCAGGAAACACTCGGGAAACAACTCAACAATTTAGCAATGAAACAATTTAGCAATAACCAGATGTCCATCTTCGACTTTAAACCAGTCAAGCAAGAACTTAGGGTTAAGGATTTAGAATCTAGCAATAGAATCACCTACCTTTCCTATTCGCAACTGGAAACCTTTAATCGTTGCCCTTTGCAGTATAAATACAGCTATATTCTTCGCATTCCTGTCCCTATTTCAGCCGCGGCTTCCTTTGGTATTTCCCTTCATAATAGTTTAAGGGATTTTTACCAACAACATCAAAAAAATAAAAAACTCAACCAAAAAATGCTTTTAAAAATCCTCAGGGTTAATTGGATTAAAGAAGGATATTTTTCTAAGGCTCATGAGAAAAAGATGTATTTTCGAGCCAAAGATTTTTTAGCCGGATTTTTTAAAAAAGGTTATCAAAAAACTGATAACCCTATTGCTTTAGAGCAAATATTTATTATTAAAGCCTCGTCTAATTTAAAAATTGGCGGCCGGATTGACCGGGCTGACTTTTTAAAAGATAACACTCTGGAAATTATTGATTATAAAACCGGCAAAGTTCCCACCCAAAAAGAAGTAGATAAGAATCCTCAAATGACTTTTTATGCCATGGCCGCTACCAATCCGGGGATTTTTAATAAAAATCCTGAAGAGGTGCTTTGCTCTTTTTATTTTTTAGAAACCCAGGAAAAACTTTCTACGCGACGCACTCAAGATGATCTTAAAAAAGCTCAAAAAGAAATAATAAAAAAGGCTAAAGAAATAGAAAAATCTGAATTTTTACCTGAACCCGGCCCTTATTGTGATTTTTGCGATTATAAACTCTTATGCCCAGCCTGGCAATAAAATTCTATATTTTTATGATATAATATCTCTCCATTTATAATTTATAGAAAAAACGTGTCAGAAAGAATTGTCCATATTAACCCTGAAGGCCAAATAGCTGTCTTTACTCCTAAAAAGAGAGGACTCGTTGGTCAAGTAACAGCAACGAGGATAGAAGTTGATCCCTGGCTTGCAGCTGGCTTAGATGTTTCAAGAACAGCCATCGAACAAGATGTACTGGCTGCTTTAGAAACTCAAGCCAAATTACCAGACACTCCGTAAAGTTGGTGGTGAAAACTCAACCTCTTCTCCACCAAAGCCCTTTTTAAAAAAACTAAAACCTTGCCAGCCTTTTTGTGTCTGATGAAAACGCGAGTCATAAATCCCTTCAAAATCAAAAATTTTTAATCCTCTTTTTTTAGATTCTCTGATCGCCTGCCACATGACCAAAGATTTGGCAAAAAGTTTTCTTCCCTCCGGACTACTGGCTCCAAACCAATCAAAAGCCATGTTTCTTGAACAAAGAATAAAAACTTGAGAAACTAAATTTTTGTTTTGCCAGGCAAAAACAAAAAAACATCTTTTTTTAAAACATTCTTTTAAGTGCCTTAACTCATTAAAGTTCGGTCTAAATAACCAATTAAAAGGTTTGTTGTTCTGCCAGAGGTGATAAAAATCCATCAGTTGTCCATCAGTAATTTTATCTCCGGAAACTATTTTTGTTTTCACTCTTTTTCTCAAGACCAAACCAATGTTATAGCGCATCTTTGGTTTCATTTCTTTTAATAATCTCTTCTCACTCTTTTTTAAATCAATCCAGATGGTTTTGGTGGGAATAAGAGGATGTTGGTCGGGCTTCGCCCTCCAATTTCTAATTTCTAATTTAAAATTTCTAAACGAAAAAGGTTGAAGTTTTATAAACAAAGGTCGATATTTTTTTGTTGTTTTTCTTAGTTCATTCAATTGAATCAATTGCTTATACCTTAAAATTTTAATTACGGAAAAGGGTAATAAAGGAAGTTTTTTGATGTAGATATAGGTTTTTCTTTTTCCCTCCAAAACCTCAACTTGCCAACCCATTTTTTCCATAAAACAGGCATATTCTCTGGTTTGCCTAATATCCTGAAGAATTAAATTACTTATCATCTAAAAAGACTTCTAAATTTAAGATAGTTCCAGCGAAGTTTATCAGCTAAATTGTAAATTTTATAGCCGGGCCTATTAAAAACAAGGTCAAAAGTGCCAATAAACTCAACTAGTTTTGGTCCAAAACCAAGCTTGAAGCGGTGAAAGCCATACCATGAATCTTTTGGGTCAGGATTTGGCCCTAGACTGCCCCATAAATCAAAGGTGTGGCAACCCATTTCTTTGCCAAAACGAATCGCTTCCCACATCATCAAAGAAGAAGCTTGAACTTCTTTATGTTCTCGCGATGAAGCACCATAAGGATAATATAAAACTTGGTTAAAGATAAAAACTATCCAAGCAACTAAGATTTTTCCCTGATATTCTGCTTTTAAAAGATGGGCTATCCCCGCTGGATATAAAGTTTGCCACATTAAGTTATGGTATTTTTCATCATGGGCATAAAATTTTTGCCTTTTAGTGGTGGTAAAAGTTAATCTTAAATATTCTTGGAAAGCAGCTAAAGAATTATCTTCAGTAACTTGGACGCCGGATTTTTGGGCCAGTCTAAGATTATATCTAGTTTTTTGCTTCATATTTTTCAAAAGTTCTTCTTGGACTGGTTTTAAATCAATCTGAAAAGTATATTTAGTAAAAAGCGGCCGGCCATAAATACACCCATTTTCTAAAAAAAACTCCTTGCCCTTAACCAGGTTGGGTTCAATTTTGATAAAAATACACTTATTCTCTTGAGCAATCTTATTCAAGGATCCCAACATTTGTCTGTTTAAGGCCGAGCATTTAGGAAGATAACCAACGGTATATTCTGTTTTGGGTAAAGGATGAATAAAGAGTTGAATGGTGCTGGTTAATTTCTGGTTTTTAAACTGACCCAGCCTGATAACTTTAACGCCAATTCTCTCTTTAAAATCTCCCCATTCCCAGGACTGAAGAGGATGAGGGGCTATTTGGTTAAATCGATCTTTTTCTTTAAGGTAAACTGGACGAATAATCATTATTAACCCATTCTAACAGATATTTAGGAATCTCGGCAATAAAGCGGGAGATTTGATTAACAGATCGCATGCCAAAATAAAGACGGCGTTGGGCAAAAGTTAAGTAAAGAGATTCTTTTGCCCGGGTCATGCCTACATAGGCCAATCTCCTTTCTTCCTCTAACTCTTCTTTTTCCATTAAGCTCCTTGAATGAGGAAAAAGACCTTCCTCCATCCCCACCATAAAAACATTCTTAAACTCTAGGCCTTTAGCCGCATGAGCCGTCATTAAAGTAACCGCATTCCTCTTAGATGCTTTAGTCAAACCTGTTTCGTTCCGAGGTAATTGCTCCTGCTCTACTAAGGCCGCATTTTCTAAAAAATCAGTTAAACAGGGAAATTCCATCGCCACTGATTTTAATTCTTTAATATTTTCCAGTCGGGCTAAATCCTGTTCGTTCTTGGTATCGAAAAGGGATAAATAATCTGTCGCTTTTAAAACTTTATCCAGTAATTCAATGGTGGTATGCTTATCTATCTTTTCTTTTTTCAATCTTGCCATCAGGTCAAAAAAATTGGTCATTCTCCTTTTACCGATTTTTTTTATTCTCTTATAGCTAACCAGGTCCTTTTCATTAGCTAATAAACGCAAATAGGCTAAACAATCTTTAACTTCTTTTCTCTCATAGAAACGGGTACCGCCGACTAAAACATAAGGAATGCCTTGGTGTAAAAAAGCTTCTTCTAAAACCCGCGACTGAGCATTGGTTCTGTACAAAATGGCGAAATCAGAGTAACTGGGTGATTGCCCGCCCTCTGCCGAGCCGAGCCGGCCTCGACCGAGTCGAGACGAGGTTGGGAGGCGAGGTCGGGAAATTTGATTGACGATAAACTGAGCCTCATCTTTTTCTGATTTAGCTTGAAAAATCCCAATCTTTTTTCCTTTATCTTTCTTAGTCCAAAGTTTTAAGACCGGATGAGTAGTATTATGAGAAATAAGGGCATGGGCTGCGTCTAAAATTGTTTGTTTAGAACGATAATTCTGTTCTAAATTGATTGTTTTTAAATCAGGGAAGTCTTTTTCTAGATTTAGAATATTCCTGAAATTAGCTCCCCGCCAGCCATAAATTGATTGACTGACATCACCTACCACCGTTAAATGACGCCATTTTTTAGCTAACAATTTAGTTAATTCATATTGGGCCCGATTAGTGTCTTGATATTCATCAACCAAAATATAACGAAAGCGATTTTGATATTTAGCCAGAATTAAGGGTTCTTTCCAAAAAAGTTTTACCGTTTCAAAAAGTAAATCATTAAAATCTAAGGCTTCATATTTCTGGAGTAATTTTTGATAGCTGAGATAAACTCGGGCAACGGTTTTTTGAAAATAACCCCGAGCATACTGGGGATATTCTGTCGGCCCAATCAATTCATTCTTGGCTCCAGAAATAGTCGTTAGAATAGAAGCTGGTTTAAAATCTTTAAGGCTAACATCTAATTCACTCATCGCTTGTTTAATTAAATCAATTTGGTCAGCTTCATCATAAATTAAATAAGTCTGACTAATCCCTAAATGCTTACCCTCTATTCGTAGAATCCGGGCGCAAAAAGAATGAAAAGTACCAGCATAAGGAGCTTTAAGCTTTAAACTTTTAGCCTTAAGCAAATTTCTGATTCTTTCTTTCATCTCTCCAGCCGCTTTATTGGTAAAAGTAACTAAAAGAATGTTTTCTGGCTCAAATCCCTTTTCTAAAATAAAATAAATAGCTCGATAAGTTAAAACTCTGGTCTTGCCTGAACCAGCACCAGCCAGAATTAATAACGGACCGTCTTTGTGGGTGACGGCTTTCTGTTGCTGAAAGTTGAGATTTTTAATAAAACTTTTATCCATAATTCGAATTTTAATTAAACATCATCTCGTGTTAAAATCTTAGCGTATGGAGCAAAAAAAATCATCCGTTAATCCAACTCTTAAAGGAACAGGTTGGTGGAGTAAATTTAAGAGAAAAATCTACCGTCACCAAAAAATTTTAAAACCTGCTTTTAACCTTTTAATTATAGCTATCATTGTATTTTTCATTTATTCCCTCTTTCCTTTTTTCTGGAATTTGGTTAAAAAAACTTTTATTGGTCCTAAAATGGCTTATTCTTTGTTAACGGCCGATACCTCCAGCTTGGAATCCCATAATAACCGAGTCAACCTTTTAATTCTTGGTATTGGTGGAGAAGAACATGAAGGTATTGATTTAACTGATACTATTATTTTTACTTCCATTGATAAAAAAACCGCTGACACGGTCATGCTCTCCTTGCCTCGAGATATTTGGATTGATCAAGCCCAAGCCAAGATTAATGCTCTTTATCATTATGGCGAAGAAAAAAAAGAAGGCGGCGGATTTGTTTTGGTCAAAGATGCGGTTTTACAAACTCTGAATCAACCTGTTCATTATGCCGCCCTGGTTGATTTTGAGGGTTTTGTGAAATTAATTGATCTTTTGGGAGGAATTGAGGTTAAGGTTGACCGAGCTTTTGATGACTATCAATATCCTATTCCGGGTAAAGAAAATGACGAATGCAATGGCGACCCTGAATATAAATGTCGTTATGAGCATATCAGTTTTCAGGCTGGTCTACAGCCAATGGACGGCCAATCGGCTTTAAAATTTGTCCGTTCTCGCAATGCTGAAGGAGAAGAAGGCACGGACTTTGCTCGTTCTCAAAGACAACAAAAAATCATCAAAGCCATCGCCCAAAAAATTTTCTCATACCAGGTTCTTCTCAATCCTAATAAACTAATTGAACTAAGAAAAACTTTTGGCGACCACGTTAAATTTGACACCCAATTCAATGAAGACCAAATCACTGCTTTTTTAAGTTTGTTTCTCCGCTTTGTTAAAAATAAAAATGAAGTTAGAACTATTAATCTAGATTATGGAGATGAGGACAATTTAGGCTTTTTATATAATCCTCCGGATCATGAATCCGGCCAGTGGGTTTTAATCCCTCGGGCTGATGATTGGAGCGAAATCCAAAAATATGTGGAAGAAAAGATTTATAAAGGATATTAACCCTCTACCAGCCAACCCAATTAAATTTATTAATCCAAAGAACACCCCACAGATTTACTAAAAAACTTAGCACCATCAAGGGAATCACCAATTTTTTAGAACTGCGCTGCATTCCCAGACTAGTTAAAATTAATAAAAATGGCGTTAAATCCATGGCATAACGATAACCAAATTGAGTAAAACCAACGGTAGAATGAGTCAGAGTCGGAATGGCCATAATTAAAACAGTTATTAGAGAAAAAAGAGCTAACTTTTTCTTAAAATCAGCCTTCAAAATCAAAAAAAAGGCAGGTGTAGTTAACCAAATGGCCATCCCATACCAAGAGGGATAAAGATAGGGAGGCTCTTTGGTTATTTTTGGCATCTTAAGAAACATCACTTTAAATTGCTTAGAAATATTCATCGGGCTAAAAAGACCATATTGAAAATCTTTCTCCTTTAAAACTCCGGGAATTTTTAAATAACCTGTTTCAAAAACATGGCCAAAACGAGCATAATTGTAACCAAAATTCAAACAGATAAAAATTAAGGCTCCTGCCAGGAGGAAAAATAAAGATTTAAGCTTATTCTTTTTTTGCTTAAGAATATAAAGTATAGGAAAAACTATTGATAAAATTGCCGGCAGGCGGGACCAAAAAGCAGCCCCGATAAAAAGACCGATTAAAAAATATCTTCGTTGGCCAAAAAATTCTCTTAATGATAAAAGAGTGAAAAAAACGCCGACTATCAAAGCCAGATACCAAGCAGAACCAATAGAGGCTAAATACCAATGGTTAGTGCCTAAAGTTAAAAGCAGGCTCAAAAGAACCGCTCTCGCAGGTTTAAATTTTAATCTGCGGAATAAAAAATAAGCCAAAACTGCATTTAAGGCCCCTATTATTCGAGAAAAAAGTGTCTGGCTGAAATTCGCTCCGAAAAGAAAAATAAAAGGCATTAATAAAATTGCCGGCAGCGGCGGGAAAACAACATAAAACCTCCCATCTTGGGGAATCAGCTCGTTGAGCCAAGGAGGGTTTTCGGTTAAATATAATCTACCTTTAAGAAAAGCCTCAGCCAGAGGAACAAAGTAATCAAGATGGGTTTTTGTTTTAGGCCCGGTTATTTTATAAACAGAAAAAACAAAAATAAAAAGCAAAATTGATATAAATATGTTCTTTTTATTAATCCCCATTGGTTTTAATGACTTGATAAATATTTCCTACTTGTTTTAATTGGAAGTTAGGGTCTTTAAGATCTATTTTTTCAATTAAATAAACGGGTCTGTTGTTAATCTCCTGATTGATTTTCGGCTCCCATTGATGGTGACTTAAATTAAAGATTTTTATGTCTTTTCTTATCCCCTCCACTTTTTGTAAATACCATAAAGGGGTGGAATAGCTCCACCAAGAAATTATGACTCCATTTTGATCAATATTATTAAAAGTTGTCTGGGCAAAAATGGAGGCAGAATTATTGTTGCTTTGGTCGACCTTTTTATAATTTAATTTTACTTTAGATAAAAGAAATATAAAGAAAAGAAAAATCATCAGTAAATAAGCTGGGAAAAGGAAAAACCTTAATCGGATCTTCTCTAAAAAATGCGAAAAAATAAATTTAAGAAAACACAGGCCATTAATTAACCAAATAGTGATTATAAATAGTGAGGGAATAAAATATCTGTCCAGGGCGGCATTTTGATATCTTAAACCAAAGCCAAGCGTAAGACAAAAAAGCCATAAAAGCAAAAGGTTAAATTTAATCTGGGTTTTAAAAGCTGAAATCATTCCTATTAAAACTATTATTAAGCCGTAAAAAGGAATCAAAGTCTTACTGATCTCGAGGTAATAAAGAAGAGATTGATAAAAACTCTCTTTGGTCCAATTTTTCATTAATCCTTGGAAGTCCTTCCCGATGATATGTCTTATCAATCCGCTCCAATCAGCCAGACTGTAATCGACCGTCAAGGGTGGTTTTTTGACAGCCGTAATTGGCAACAATAAATAAACAGATAATCCTAAAGTAAAAAAAAGTAAACTATAACCAACTAATCGCCATAAATGTCTTTTTCTGGCCTGAAAAGCAAAAGTTGAAAAAAAGAGCGGCAGAAAGAACAATGAAAGAAGATGATTTCCTAAAGCAAGGCCTAAAAGAAATGCCGCCACCAAAAATAATTTGTTTTTTTTCTTAACTATTATTTGCAGCAGTAGCAATAAAAAAATAGAAGTAAAAAAAAGATGAAGACTATGAGGGTCGGCTCTCAAAGCGATTTCCCAAACGATTTTATTGAAGCCAAAAATTAATCCGCCAAAAACAGATAAAAAATAATTTTTACTAAAGATATATAAAATAAAGGTTAAAAATAAACAACTTGAAGCCACTAATAAACTAGAAAGAAAGTTCATCCGCCAAGCGACGGATTTAATCGGACAAAAATAAATAAATGCTTTACCTAAAAGAATATAAGTTGGGTATCCGGTTGGATGAGCAATGTCTAAGGTATAAGCAATTGTCTGAAATTCTCCGGTGTCCCAAAAGCCAAGCCCGGGCAACAATGTCTTAAGATAAAAAAACAAAAGAATAAAGAAAACTAAAAGACTATAAAGTATAATATTCCTATGCTCAGAGATGCTACTAAGAAATTTTTGTTGGCTCATCATTCAATACTCCCTCAAATTATAGCATTCTTTCTTATCATAATTTTACTAACTTTAGCCATTACCAGTCTGAAAGTAAAAAGTTTTACCATAGATGAAGGTAATTACCTTGACAGTGGCGAACATTTAGTGAGAAATTTTAACTGGGACCATTATGTCCTCCGCTTTCATCCTCCTTTAACTTTTTATTATCATGGCTTATTCAGTTTATTTCCGCTTGGAAATAATAAATTATTCTATGCCAGATTAATGATGATGCCCATTCTGGTTGCTTTAGCTTTAATGATTTTTGCCAAAGCCAGTAGACTTTATGGCAAAAGAGCCGGTCTTTTTGCCTTAGCCCTTTTTTGTTTTGATCCTAATATTTTGGCCCATGGCAGGCTGATTACTCCTGATTTGACCTTAACGATGTTTATTTTTCTTTTTTTAATCCTATTTTATAAATTCCTGATAGCCGAGAAAAAAATAGGCCCAAAAGCTGTTTCAACGGGAATTATTTTAGGCCTTGCTTTGCTGACTAAGTACAATGGTTTGATGCTTTTTCCTTTATCTCTTTTCTTTTTTGGCGTTTATCTGATATGGCAAATCGTAAAAAATAAAAAAACAAATTATAGAAAAATTGTTGGTTTATTAGTTATTTATTTCGTGGCAATTTTTATGGTCAATCTCGGTTATGGCTTTATCAGCTCATCCAGTTTGCCCCAGGAACTTAAAACCAAGACCTTTCAGGGATTGGCTAAAAACAGAATTACTAACAAAGTCATGAAAGTTTTTCCTGGAATTTATTTAACTGGGGTTGATTATCAGCTTTTTGAATCGCAAAGAGAATATTTTTGGCAATTTTTCTGGGGTCAAAGGGTTTCTTGGGGCTTCTGGTATTTTTTTCCTTTGAGTTTTTTAATCAAAGTTCCTATTCCATTTTTAATCTTTCTTTGTTTAACTCTTTTTTTTGCTTTGAAGAAAAAATTAAAAATCGGTGCTTTTGAATTCTATCTCCTTTTTGCCTCTCTTTTTTTCTTTATCTATTTTTCCTTTTTTAATAAATTAATTATTGGCTTTCGTTATATTTTAATGATTTTCCCTTTACTCTTTGTTTTGACTTCTCCCTTGGCCAATTTAAAATTTAGCAATAAAAAGGTTAACAATTTTTATTGGTTTCTCTTGGGTTCATTAATCACCTGGTATGTTTTAGGAACGCTTAAAATTCATCCTCATTACTTAGCCTATGTTAATGAATTCGTCGGTGGGCCAAAAAATGCTTATAAATATTATGCTGATTCTAATCTTGATTGGGGACAAAATTGGACTTTATTGGCAAGATTTAAAGAAAAGAATAAAGAAAATATCATTGAGGATCCTAAAAAACCAGTAGTCGGTAAAATATTGATCAGTGTTAACTCTTTTAACTTGTTTAATTACGATGATTACCAGTGGTTAAGGCAATTAAAGAAAGAACCCATTGACAATATTGGCTATACCTGGTTAATATTTGAGATTACTCAAGAAGATATAGAAAAATTAGAAAATCTATGAGAAATAAAACTAAATTTTTTCTAGTAATTTTTATTGCTGCCTTACTTAGATTCTTTCTTTCTTTTTCTCCTGGCTTTCGCGTTGATGTTTCCGCTTGGTATGCCTGGGCTGACAGGTTAATCAATTTAGGTTTTAACAAGTTCTATGACCCTAAGATTTGGACTCATTATACCCCAGGTTATCTTTACGTTTTGTGGCTCCTGGGACAAATTAAAAAAATTTTCAATCTATCCTCTCAAAACATCCTTTTGCAATTATTCAAATTCCCCGCTAATTTAGCCGATATTTTAACCGCCATTCTAATTTATAAAATCACCCTGAAAAAATCGCTCAGGTGGGCTTGGTTGGGGTTGATTTTTTATCTTTTTAATCCGGCCCTTATTTTTAATTCCAGCGTTTGGGGACAAATAGATTCTTTGCTCAGTTTGCTTATTTTAATTTCTTTTTATCTATTATTGGAAAGAAGAAAACCTGTTTTTTCTTCTTTAACTCTGGCTTTTGCTTTTCTGATTAAACCTCAGGCTCTTTTTATTTTGCCCATAATGATCATTATTTTAATTAAAAATTACAAGTTGAAAGAGGTAGTTAAGTTTGGTTCTCTTTTTATCTCAATCAGTTTATTCCTCTCTTGGCCCTTTTTTCCTCATAATCCTGTTTTCGGCCTGCCTCAACTCATTGGGCAAATGTCTCAAGATTATAGCGTCACTACGGCCGGTGCTTTTAATTTCTGGCGGCTTTTTGGCAATTGGCAAAATGATGCTGATTTTTTTTGGGGTTTGTCTAAATATCACTGGGGCTTACTAATTTATATATTCTCCCAAACAATCATTCTTATTCCTTTTTGTCTTAAAAGAAGGCTTAAAAAAAACTATTATTACCTAACGGCTGGCCTATCCCTTTTTAGCTTTTTTTTATTTCCTACCAGAATCCACGAACGTTATCTATTGCCCGTTTTCCCTTTTTTACTAACAGCAGGCATTTCTTTAAAATCTTTGTTTTTAATAACTAATTTTGTTATGCTGGCAATCCTTCATTTTCTAAACCTTTTTTATATTTATCACTCCTATTATCCAGATTTTGCTAAAATTCCTATTTTGGGAAAAATAAATAATTTGACTCTTCAACCATTAGTTATCAGTTTAATAACTCTTGCTTCTTTTGTATCTTTACTGATATTCTATCTTAGAAAAATAGAGATTGGAGAAATAAGGAAAGTCGTCCAGAGGACGATTGGCCTTTGGCCAAAAAAAGTGAAAAAAAAGACAATTTATTTAATCCTCATTTTAACTGCGGCCTTCCTAGTCAGATTCTGGCGTCTCTGGTACCCTCAGGCTTATATTTTTGACGAAGTTTATCATGGTTTTACCGCCCAAGAAATGGCCAAGGATAATATTCAAGCTTGGGAATGGTGGAACACCCCGCCCGAAGGTTTTGCCTATGAGTGGACTCACCCTCACTTGGCTAAAGAAATTATGGCCCTAAGCACTTTAATTTTTGGTCAAAGTCAGTTTAGTTTTCGCTTGCCGGCGGTTTTTTTTGGCGTGGCTACAGTTTATCTCACCTATTTAATCGCTAAGCAAATTTTCAAAAAAGAGAATGTGGCCTTAATGGCGGCTTTTTTTGTTTGTTTTGACGGTTTAAACCTTACTATGAGCCGGGTGGGAATGACTGATATTTACTTTCTTTTCTTCTTGCTCTTAACTATTTATTTAAGCTTAAAAGAAAAATGTTTTTATTCAGGAATTTCTTTAGGTCTTTCGCTTGCCACTAAATGGACAGGACTTTATCTTTATCCAGTCATTGGCGTGATTTTATTCTTAAAATTCACCTCTGAGATGAAAAAAATTCACCCCCTCAAAGGTGTAATAAAACTAGTGCCCTTACTTACTACTTACTACTTACTAACTCCTTTTCTTATCTATCTTCTTTCTTATCTTCCTTTTTTCACTTATGGCCACACTTGGAATCAATTCATCGAACTCCAAAAACAAATGTGGTGGTATCATACTAATCTTGAAGCCACCCATAACTATCAGTCTCCAGCTATCAGCTGGCCCTTGATGCTAAAACCAGTCTGGTTTTGGGTCAGATATGAGAAAAATAAAATCGCCAATATTTATAATTTAGGTAATCCTTGGCTTTGGTGGACAGGAGTTTTGATTTTACCCTCAGTGATCTGGCAGGTAATTAAAGAACTTAAACAAAAAAGCTTTAAATTAAGTTTTATTCTCTTTTGTTATTTTGCTTTTTGGCTACCTTGGCTTTTTTCTCCCCGGATTATGTTCCTCCATCATTATTTGCCAGCCCTGCCATTTTTATTTATCTTAATCGCCTGGACACTGAACAGAATTCAGCACTTAGAATTTAGAATCTGGAACTGGAAAATCAAGGGCTCCCTACTTACTACTTACTACTTACTACTTACTATTGCTATCTTCTTCTTTTTTTATCCCCTCAATACCGGCATTCTTCTCCCTACAACTTTACTTAAATTCTGGTTTTGGTTGCCTTTCTGGAGATAAAAAATTTGCTTCAAACCCGTGTGGAATAGACTCTCAAAGAACCAAGCCTAAAACCACTAAAAGAATCCCTGCCAAAGCTAAAAGAATGGTTGGCAAAGAAGTCCCTGCGCTCGGTAATTCTTGTGGCGGCACTTGTGCGATTGTCACCGGAGAAGGTTGAATTACTTGAGGAACAGGCTGGCCTGGGGCTGGACTAGATATAATAGTCACAAATCCTGGCTGAGGTGACGGCGGAATATAAGCTATTTCTCTAGGCGATGGGCTAGGTGATGGAACATAGGCATAATACGGACTCGGACTGGGTGAAGGATACGGACTTGGACTCGGTGAGGGATACGGACTTGGACTCGGTGAGGGATACGGACTTGGACTCGGTGAGGGTGAAGGAGACGGTTTAGGGCTAGGTGACGGGCTGGGTGATGGTTTAGGACTCTCTGAAGGATAGGGACTCTGGCTGGGTGATGGTTTAGGACTCTCTGAAGGATAGGGACTCTGGCTGGGTGATGGGCTAGGACTCACTTCCACTGTAAAAGTCAACTCGCAGGGAAGCTCTGGTTCTTGCTGATAAACCTCTGCTTCCTTTTCTATTTCTTCCACTGGTTTTTCTTTTT
>CAZPUR010000003.1:0-28761 GCA_964589815.1 uncultured Pseudomonadales bacterium | reverse complement strand
TCTTGCTGATAAACCTCTGCTTCCTTTTCTATTTCTTCCACTGGTTTTTCTTTTTTAAGATAAAGGTTAAAAAAAGTAATCCCAGCGATTAAAGCTAATACCAAAGTGGCGATTAAAATAATGATGGTTATAAGTTTCTTTCTTTCCATTTTTTAAGGACTCCAACCTCCTGTCTGACCCCAATCAGTACAATGAGCCTCGCCTTCAGTTGAACAAACCCGACACTGAACCGTGTAGGGTCCAGCTTGATTAATGGTATAAATGGGTGTATTACCAACTAAATTCTGCCATTCAGGTGGATACTGCCATTGACCGTTATTAACCCTAAGACGATAATCGTAATGATTAAAATCCACATTTTCCGCAAAATGAATACAGCTAAACCTTACTCTGTCTCCTATTTTTAACTGAGTTATGTTTTTGGTTAAATCAACACAAATCAAATTTTGAGGTGGAGGAGTGGGACTCGGCGAGGGGCTTGGACTGGGTGAGGGAGATGGACTGGGACTCGGAGAAGGGCTGGGTGATGGGCTGGGTGAAGGACTGGGTGATGGACTGGGAACTACAAACGATATTTCACAAGGAAACTCTGGTTCTTGCTGATAAACCTCCGGTTCTTTAACTTCTGGAGTTTCTGGACCTGTTTGTATCAACTCTTCTTTTTTAACAGAACTTTTTAAATAAACCATCACTCCTATCCCAATTAAAGCTAGAATGAGGATTAAATTTATTACAATAATTGTGACTAATTTTTTCTGTTCCATTTTTATTGACTCCAACCTCCTGTCTGACCCCAATCAGTACAATGAGCCTCGCCTTCAGTTGAACAAACCCGACACTGAACCGTGTAAGTCCCGGCTTGCTCAATGGTATAAGTTGGTGTATTACCAGTTAAATTCTGCCACTCAGGTAGAGGCTGCCATTGACCATTATCAATCCTAAGACGATAATCGTAATGGTGAAGTTCCACATTGGTGGCACTATAACTACAGCTAAAAACCACCGTATTGCCAATATTTAACTCACCTATTGGATCTCTGGTAAGATCAGTACAAATTAACCCATACGTTGGCGGACTGGGACTGGGTGAGGGGCTCGGTGATGGGCTGGGACTGGGTGAGGGGCTGGGACTGGGTGATGGTTTAGGACTATATGATGGACTGGGACTGGGTGAGGGAGATGGACAAATACAGGGGAAGGCATTGTTACAAGGCTGGCAAGTTACAGTACAAGTTCCGCCGCCAGGCGCAGGTTCACAACCAGGAGGACAATGGGCATCGCAATAGGGCCCACAAGTTTTATTATCAGCATAACAAATACAATAAGAAAAAGTGCAACTACCCTCTCCAGGACAATCATCGCTCTCGGTACAAACATGGCTGCACCCAAGATGATCACATCGAGTACCTGAGGGGCAACTGCCTGGACTTCCTGGTTCTCGGCAAACTCCACCAGCGCAATTTTCCGAACAACAAACAGAATGAGTAGAACAATTTTCCCCATTTTCTTTACAATAGATAGTCTCTTGTTGAAATGTCTCAGCTAAGCGAGGTGCATATTTTTTAGAAACAAAAAAAATAACTAGACTTAAAAAAAGAGAAAAAGCAATAATAAAACCGATTAATAAAAGTTTTTTGTTTTCCATTCTTATTACATCATTAAAAGACCAACAAATAAACCATTTTCTCTTATCGCTTTATAAAACAATGTCTGCTTGTCTGATAATTTTATTTTTGAGAAAAAGGCTCCTTTACCTTCTCCGCCATCGCTGTACTCAGGTAGGTTAAAAAGGTTACTCTTGCTCTGGTTAATAAAGCTATCTTTCAACTCTCTATATTGCGTTTCTCCGCTTAAATCTGCCAACTGAGCAGTAAAAAGCCCGCAAGTGCTTTGTTCAAATAAGGATTCTGAACAATAACCAGCTTCTTCTGAGGAAGCCAAGCAAAAATCTTGAACTTTTTCTTTTTCTAAAAGTAATTTAGCAAAAACAAGATAAGCAGAATTGTTAGCGGCTTGATAAATATCCAAAGCGGCTATGCCTAAAACGCATTTACCTTCCAAATAAGAATCTACCGGTTCCTGAACCAACAAATTTACTCCTTTGTCAAAATAAATTTGAGCTCTTAACAAATCTGCTTCGTTTTTTTGCCAAAGATATTTGGCCGCAAAATCCGAAGCATAAGCAGCATATTCGATCAATTTTATTCCCTGAGATGAACGTTTAAAGGGAGTCAATGATGCTTCAGCTTTGTTCTGAAGTAACTGATTAAAGTCAACTATTTCTCCTTGTCCCGATTTTATTTTTTCATCTATCTCTTCTAAGTCAGGAGGATAATAAGAACCTTGGTCACAAATCTTTTTGATTTTATCTTTTTGTTCTGAAGAGAAAAGGCCGCTTCGCCACATTTCATACATCAATTTGCAGTTCCAAAAATTATTCTGGATCACGCTTACCGTCTTGGCGTCGGTATACAAAGAAAGGTCTTTTTCAATGATAGCCAAATCATTGGGGTCGGCCAGCTGCTGATAGTATTTAAAGCGTCCCCAAATAGCAGCAAGACCGGCTCTATTATCTGCATCTTGTTGAGCACAACCTTCACCCGAAATACATCGATAACCAAGAATATAAATTCCCCTTGAATCTCTTTGTTCATCCAGCCAGTCTAGCACCTGGGAAGCAATCTCTCTATTCTCAATTTCCAGCGGTGAAGTTAATTCTCTCCAATCCGTTACTTCTTTTTTCTCTCCTGGACCAAGTTGAAGATCCCTCTCTGCCGGAGGAATTAACCCTTCTGACAAAGTTTGTTGGGAAGCCTGCTTTAATTCATCTGTTTCTTTTTTATTTAAATTGAAGAATCTTAATCCTAGAAAAGTCAAGCCCGTGAAAGAAACAACCGCAAGAACAATTCCTAAAAGACCTAACAATTTTTTGTTCCCTCTTCCAGCTGGACCGGAGGGTTGATAAACTTTTAAATCCTCCACTTTTTCATCTTTTCCCATCCAGGCTGGTTCTGGCGGTTCAGTCGCCTTCTGGGACTGACTTAATGATGGTGGTACCATATTAGCTACATCAGCCATTTTGACCTTAAATCATTATCACCTTCTTTTATAATGATTGTCAAGATTAAAAATCAGAATACTTTTCTAAAACCAATCAAAACCAGAATGATTCCTACTAACAAAAGCAAAACCGTGGGCAAATTGGTGCCGGTAATCGGCATTTGTCCTCCGGTAGTAGGTTGAGTTACCCTTGCTGGTTCTGCAGAAGAAGGACTGGGTAATGGACTCGAAGCAGCCACAAGACTCGGACTGGGAAGCGCAGAGGGTAATGAAAGAGGGCTAGGGCTGGCTAAATCTCCTGAAGGAGTGGCGGTGATTGCGGGTAATTCACTTTCTCCGGCTGCCAAAATAATGAAATTTCTACTAATTGTTTCTAATTCTCCTCCGGTATCAATATAAGTCACCGAAACTTTATGTGTTCCTGGTTCCAGCTCAAAAGGAGGAGTAAAATTCCAACTACCCTTGTCATTTACCTCCACTTCGGTCATATAAGGTTCTGATTCCAACTTAATTTCTAAAACTGCCCCCACTGGTCCTTGACCAAAAAATTCAGGCTTTAAAGTGTTAAGACTCTCGCCGCTATAACTTGGATTTTCAATGGTAATCAAACCAGACTCAGTCGCCTCTTGTATTTCTTGGTAAGGCATCTCTTCCCGCCGGAAATCATAAGGCTCATGACCTAAAACTAGGTCGGGAATGGCTGGAAAAGCATTTTTGGTCAGTATGACAGCTTCTAAGTCTTTTTCTCCGTTTAGAGCCTCGATTTTTAAAATACTGGCTTCGACGTCAAAAACAGTATATTCAGTCAAGTCTTTGGTTCTGGCTTTATTTAAAAATATGGCCCAGCGGCCGCTGTTGTCAGTCAGGGTTGACAAAGGAGCCATATTAGCTGCCGCTAAATAAACGATGGTTTCTAGAGCCGGTTTGTCATCCTCAGTTAAAATCCTACCGCTCAAAATCCTAGTTTCTTGAGAAGTGGTTAGAACTGGTCCAGCAATAATGCTGTAGGGCTGGCCGTTGTTATCGTAAACGTTCTCTTCTGCCTCTAATCCTGAACCAATCTTGAAATAATAGGTTTTTTCTGGCTGAAGATCTTTTAAAGTCACAAAGTGTGTTTTAAATTTACCTCTTTCTCCACTCCTTTGGTCGCGGTCATCTAGAACTACGTTCTCCAACATTGTTTGCTCCAGGCCGTATTTAATGAAACCACTGGTGGCTTCTTGAGTCACCCAAGAAACGGTAAATTGTTTTTCAGAAACATTGCTGACAATGATTTTTTCTGGGATATTCTGGGAAGAAAGTTTTTTTTCGCTTTTTAAAAAATCTTTTTGAGTTAAAAAGACTACTCCACCCACGCCTAACAAAAGAATTAATAAACCAAAAATGGTGGGTATTTTTCTCTTAAAAATTTTCATTTTAGTTATTTACCTAGCTGATGCCGTAGCCGCTGAAGGACTACCACCTCTAACTTCTGTTTCTATTTCAAATTCTGTTATTTCTGGTATACTCTCCAAGTCTTGTGCTTCTATTTCCTTTCTTTGCCGCAAAGAGTCTAAAATTTTCTTGTCCAGGTCTGGGTCTAAAGGTTTAATTTCCTCTTCTAAAACCGGAGCCACAGAACTCCTAGTTAAGGCCCGAAAGATATCTAAAAAAAGCCAGGTAAAAACAGTAAAAACAGTAAGAATGACTAAAAATGAAATTTTAGTTCTCTTTTTATTATTTCTCCTCATAGTTCTTCTTTTTCTTTTAAACTAAATGTTTCCGCCAACCAAAAAGATTTCCCTTCAATATCGATCTGAATTTCTCCTCTTTTTTCATTAAAAAATACGGTTGAGTCAATGACTACCATTCGGTCAATTACCTCCAAGTCTTTTAAGAAATTTTTGATGTTTAAATAACTTCCTGTTAGGGAAAGTTTAAAGTTCAAAACTCCCGCTCCCCAATATTCTTTTTCTGTTTCCTCTTCTCCTGAAGTAAGTAAATCAAAATCATCAAAAGAAGCTAAAACCAACTTAAGCTGGTGAATAAAACTTAAATAATTAATTCTACTGGTCAGGGCTTCAAAAGCCACTTTTTCTGGTAAAGCCGCTTCCACTAAGGGTAAATCATTAACCACTTTACCATAGGTCATTTGGGCTTTATTAAGATCGGCGATTTTTTGGTCTAGTTTTTGGTTGATTTCTTTTTTGTCCTCTAATTCTTTCATTAACTTAAATATCGTTGTTAAAGTTGGACGAATGGCAAAAAAAGTGAAAAAAGAAATTATCATCAAGCTAAAAAGCAGGTCGCCAGAAGCCTTTACTTTTGGCTTTTCATAAAATCTTCTCGATTTTAAAAAATAATAGCGGTATTGCTTGTATATTTTTTGGGAATTAATTCTCATCTAGTTTACTTTCATAAATAAAGTCTAGTTGTATTTCAAAATCTAGACCAGGTTCTTTCTCTCCCTGAGAAGCAACTTTACCAAAATCCACTTTAGTAAATTTTTGACTGTCTTCAAGTTTGCTGATAAAAGTAGCCAAGCCACTGTTAGATAAACTGGTGCCGGTTAAAAAAACTGAATTCTCCTCAATTTCTAATTGAGATAGAAAAACATCCAAAGGCACTAGCTGACTAAGTTCATTAAGCACAAAAGGAGTTCGGCCAGCCATCTGATCAACATTTTTAATTACCTTAAGTCTTTGCTGAAGAAATCTCATTTCTTTCTCTAGATCCTTAAAAGAAGCCACCACGGTTTTTTTTCTCTCAATTTCTTCATTTATCCGAGCCAAATCTAAATCAAGTTTAAAACGGGAAATAAAAGCGAGAATAACAATCAATTCTGTAAAAACAACAATATAGCGGCCAAAAGTTAAGGCCCATCTTAAGAATTTTCCCCACAGGCCTTTTCCTAATTCGTCTTTTCGTAGGAAGTTAACGTTTTTTTTTTGGGCAGCCACAATAATAAGATTATTTAATTAATAATTTTGTTAACCTAGATTTTAAACGAGAAGCTTTGTTCTTATGAATCACTTTTCTCTTTACCGCCGTGTCTAAAAAAGAATAAGCTTGCTGTAAATTTTTCTTACTAGTATTTTGGCGGAATTTTTTAATCGCCTTTTTATAAGCAGAAATAATGGGTTGGTTAACCCTTGCTCTTCGCTTATCTTTTCTTAAGGCTTTTAAAGCTGATTTAGTAACAGGCATAAACACTCCTTCCAGTCGTTAATCTCAAAACTCAAATGTCAAATATCAAAACTATATGTAAAATCTAATAAAAGATTTAAGGTTCAGTTTTGAGATTTGAGATTATTTTATCTTTTTCCTCTTTAAAACACAAGCCGCTCCTATGTTATAATCTTTTTGGTGATAAGAAAAAACAATTTTTTTAAAAACAGTACTTTATTTCTTTTAAGCAAGCAGACTAATATCCTTTCTGCTGCCATGATTATTATGATTAATGTGGCTGCCTCCCGTTTGCTGGGTCTTTTCCGTGACAGACTTTTGGCTACTTATTTTGGTTCTTCTTCTTCTTTGGGTGTTTATTTTGCCGCCTTCAGACTGCCGGATATGATTTTTCAGCTTTTAGTGATGGGCGCTTTAGCGACCGCCTTTATTCCGGTCATCACCTCACTTATTTCTCAGGGAGAAAAACAAACTGCCTGGGAAGTTGCTTCTTCAATACTAAATATTGGTCTCTTGATTTTTATCGTCTCTGCTTTTTTAATCTTCATCTTTGCCCGTCCTTTATCAGCCTTCATTGCTCCGGGTTTTAACCAAGAGGAACTTCTTTTAATGGTTAAGTTAACCAGAATTATGCTTATTTCTCAATTCTTTTTTATTCTTTCCAGCTTTCTCACCGGGATCCTTCAGTCTTTCAAAAGATTTCTTATTCCGGCGCTGGCACCGGTTTTGTATAATGTTGGTATTATTCTGGGAATTGTTTTTTTAAGTCCTACTTTGGGTATCTATGGGCCTACCTGGGGAGTAGTTCTAGGCACTTTGCTGCATTTCTTAATCCAGCTTCCTTTAGCTAAAAGTTTGCGTTTGCGCTATCGGCCGACTTTTGATTTCAAGAATCCTTATGTAAAAAAAATCGGCAGCCTGATGTTACCGAGAACTATTGGTTTAGCCGTTGCCCAAATTGACTATACGGTTGACATTATTTTAGCCTCGCTTATTTCCACCAGTTCCTTAATTTATTTTAATTTCGCCCAACATCTTCAACTCTTACCTGTGGGTTTATTTGGGGCTACTATTGCTCAAGCGGCCCTACCCACCCTCACTGAAGAAGCTACCCAAAAAGATCTTTCTGCCTTTAAAAAAACATTTATTAGTTGTTTTCACCAAATCCTTTTTTTAGTTTTACCTTGCTCAGTTTTATTAATCATTTTAAGAGTCCCTATTGTTAGACTAGTTTTTGGAGCGGCTCGTTTTGATTGGGAAGCCACAGTTTTAACTAGTCTGGTCTTGGCTTTCTTCAGTATTTCTTTGTTTGCCCAATCTTTAGTCCACCTTTTGGCTCGGGCTTTTTACTCTCTGCACGATTCAAAAACTCCAGTGATTATTGGCGCCATCAGTGTTTTTATCAATGTTTTGATCAGTATCTATTTTGTTTTAATTCTTAAAGTTCCTGTTTGGGGTCTTGCTTTTGCCACTTCCGTTGCCAATATCGTTAATGCCGTGTTACTCCTATTTTATTTAGACAAAAAAGTCAATCAATTTAAACGCCAAGAGTTACTCTATCCCATAATTAAAATTTTTACAGTTTCTTTTATTACCGCCTTTGCTCTTTATTTACCGATGAAAACTCTTGACCAAGTTGTTTTTGACACTACCCGTGTTTCTGGTCTCTTGCTTTTAACCGGAGTAAGCACTTTTTTTGGCTTTTGTTTTTATCTGTTGTTAAGTTGGATTTTTAAAATCAAAACTTTAAACTCCTTTACTAAATTATTAGAAAAAGTGGAAATCTTGCAAAAAATGCTTCGGGGTCAAAGTTTAGAACCAGTGGGGGCCACTGATGAATCAGCTGAATTTCATCCGTAACTTCTCTATTGTTGCCCATATTGACCACGGCAAAACTACTTTGACTGACCGGTTTTTGGAAATAACAAAAAGCGTGGAAAAACGCTTAATGCATCAAAGGTTTTTAGACTCTCATCCAATTTCCCAGGAAAGAGGCGTCACCATAAAATTAGCCCCAGTACGGATGCAATACCAAACAAAAAACAAAATTCTTAATTCTAATCCGCCAGCTGGCGGATATATTCTAAATTTAATCGATACTCCGGGGCACATTGATTTTAGCTATGAAGTTTCTCGCTCTCTCGCCTGTTGTGAAGGAGTAATCTTATTAGTCGATGCCGCTCAGGGAATTCAGGCTCAAACTTTGGCCCATTTTCAGTTAGCTAAAAAACTAGATTTAAAAATTATTCCCGTCATTAATAAAATTGATCTGCAAAATGCTCAGCCAGAAAAAGTAGGGGTTGACCTGTGTATCAATCTTAATTTTAAGCCTGATGAAATAATCTACGTCTCCGCTAAAACAGGAAAAAATGTCACCCAGGTTTTAGAAACCGTGGTAGAAAAAATCCCTTCTCCAAAAGGAAATCCCGACCAACCCCTGAGAGGCCTGGTTTTTGACTCCTTTTATCATCCTTATAAAGGGATTGTGGTTTATCTAAAAATTGTTGATGGCCATTTGGCTTCAGGTAAATTAAAATTTTTAGCTACGGGAAAAGAATTTGAACCATTGGAAATTGGCTATTTGACTCCGAAGATGGAAAAAACAGACCAACTGAAGACTGGTGAGATTGGTTATATAGCTACCGGTTTAAAAGACATCAACTTATGCCAAGTAGGAGACACGATTACAAGCTCAAAACTCAAAACTCGCGCCGCCGGCATAGTCTTTGGCGACGCACGGCAAAACTCAAAACTCAAGCCTTTAGCAGGGTATCAACAACCAAAACCGGTAGTATTTTTTGATTTTTATCCGGTGGAAAATAAAGATTTTCCTGAACTAGAACAAGCGATTAAACAATTAAAGTTAAATGATGTAGCTATGACTTTTTCCCTAGCTGGTTCAGCCGCCTTAGGTAAAGGCTTCCGCATGGGATTTTTGGGAGTCTTCCATGCTTTGATTATCCAAGAACGTCTAGAAAGAGATTTCAATTTAGATATTATCATCACTAGCCCTAGTGTTGAATATCAAATTATCACTAAAGATAATTCTCTACAACTAATCCAAAACGCCAGCGAACTCCCTGATTTTAGTTTAATTAATCAAATTAAAGAACCATGGATTAAAGCCTCTATTTTTACGCCTAGCGAGTTTTTAGGCAATCTTTTCCAGCTTCTTCAAAATCATAGGGGCAAATTAATTGATCAAAAATATTATGGTTCTTATACTAAGCTAGAATACGAAATGCCCTTAATTGAATTAATTGAGGGTTTTTATGATCAGTTAAAATCTGCCTCTTCTGGGTTTGCCAGCCTTGATTATCAGTTGCTTGGGTTTAAAAATTTTAAAGCAGCCAAGCTTGAAGTTATTATTGCCGGAGAAAAAGTCAAAGCCCTGACTAGCGTCACTGAAAAAAACAAAGGCATCTACAAAGCCAGAAAACTGGCTCAGAAACTAAAAGAAGTCATTCCGCAACAACTTTTTGAAGTTCCTATTCAAGTCAGTCTTAATGGAAGAATTATAGCCCGGGAAACTTTAAGGGCTCTGCGTAAAGATGTCACCGCCAAACTTTATGGCGGTGATCAAACCAGAAAAGATAAGTTGCTCAAAAAACAAAAAAAAGGCAAGAAAAGAATGAAGCAAATTGGCCGGGTCACTCTCCCTCAAGAAGCCTTTATGAGCATTTTACAGATAAAATAATAAAGTGTAAAATAATTATATGTCTCAAACTGCCCTAGAAGATTCACTTTCCCAGGAAATTAACCAGTTGGAAGAAAAAGTTTCTTCGGCCTTGATTCCCGAAGGCTTAAAAGAAAAAGCCTTACAAATGGTGGTTCGATTGCAAAAAACGGCCAAGTTTGGCGGTTATTCTGAAGAATATGAAAAAATCAGCCATTATATCAGTTGGATTTTATCTTTACCTTGGCAGAAAAAAACTGAAGATATTTTAGATCTTAATAAAGCCAAAGAAATCATGGATAAAAATCACTACGGCATGCGACAGGTTAAAGATAAAATTTTAGAATTTATGGCGACTTTAAAACTCACCAGGGGTGAAAAAAAAGTTTCCCATGCTCCGATTCTATGTTTAGTCGGCTTAGTAGGAACGGGAAAAACTACCTTTGGCTACTCAATGGCTGAAGCCATCGCCAGAAAATTTGTCAGAGTTCCTTTCGGCGGTATGGGTTCAGCTTTGGATTTACGCGGCCAAAGCCGACTTCATCCTGATAACGAACCCGGTCAAATAATTAAAGCCTTACGTCGAGCCCAAAGCAATAATCCGGTTATTTTACTAGATGAAGTTGATCGCGTTTCGCAAAATGCTCAATCTGATATTATGGGTGTTTTAGTAGAACTTTTAGACCCAGAACAAAATGCTCATTTTACTGACCATTACATCGACTATCCTTTTGACCTTTCTGATGTCCTGTTTATCGCCACTTGTAATAATACCACTAATATCTCTACTGCGGTTTTGGATAGAATGGAAATTTTACAAATGCCTTCTTATTCTGACGAAGAAAAAATAGTCATTGCCAAAAAATATCTTTTGCCTAAAGCCCTAACAGCTTCTGGTCTGAAAGAAGAAAATATCACCATTGAAGATACTCTTTGGCCTCAAATTATTAGACCTTTGGGTTTTGACCCAGGTATGAGAAGCTTAGAAAGAAGTATTAAGAGTGTCACTAGAAAAATTGCCCGTTTAGTCGTTGAAGGTAAAGGTCAACATTTTTATATTAATACAGAAAATATTAAACAATTTTTACCTACTTGGTAGATAAAAATTAGAAAGTAATTATGACAACACAAGATTTAAAAATTATTCCTTGCGGAGGAGTAAATAACGTCACTAAAAATATGTTTATCTATGAATACGGTCATGACATTATGGTCGTTGATTGCGGTATTGGTTTTCCTGATGAACCTGGTCCTGACCAGGAATTAGAAATTCCTGATTTTTCTTATCTCTTAACCAATCAAGATAAAATCAGAGGTTTAGTTATCAGTCATGCTCATTTTGATCATTATGGCGCGGTGCCCCATTTTTTAGAAAAGATCAAAGTGCCGGTTTTTTGCTCCCGTTTAAGTCGGGAATTTATTAAAAAAAAGCTTTTAGAATACGGCCTTAAACCAAAAAACGTTGATTTCAGAATCATTTCTCACAAAGATAACAAAATCAATCTTGGTTCTTTTAAACTGACTCCCTTCCATGTTAATCATTCTGTCCCTCAATCTTTAGGTCTTTTTATCCAGATTGCCAACACCAACATTTTCCATGTTTCCGATTATAAATTTGACTGGACTCCAGTCAAAGAAAAGCCCTTTGATATCCAAAAAGCTTCAAGTCTGGCTGCCCAGAAAAAACCTTTATTACTGCTTTCGGATTGTTTAGGCAGCACTAAATCCGGCCATACGGAATCAGAAAGTTTAATTGAACAGAATTTCGAAAAGATCATTGCCCAAGCTAAGGGCTTAGTTTTAATCACCACTGTTTCCTCTAATATTTCCAGAATTCGCCAAGCAATTTCCGCTTCTATAAAAGTCGGCCGTAAAGTCACTTTTTTAGGCCGCTCCATAAAAGACAGTGCCAATATTGCCAGGGACTTAGGCTATTTTTCTGAATTTAAAAGATATTTCGTCCCTGATAATAAACTTAAACATTATCCTTTTTCTAAACTGACCATGGTCGCCGCCGGTTGTTATGCTCAGGCAGGTTCAGCTTTAGAAAAGCTATCTTTAGGAAAACATCAGCTTTTAAAATTAAAAGAAAGTGATGTGGTTATTTTTTCTGCCGATCCTTCGCCGCCCGGAGTGATTACCAACGTCAATAAAATGATCGACAATCTTACTAAAATTGGGGTTGAGGTGCATTATTATGAAATCCAGGAAAATCTTTATGTTTCCGGTCATGGCACTTCGGAAGACATCAAAATGCTTTTTGCCCTGATTAAACCTAAATATCTTTTACCTATTGGCGGAGATTTTCGCTATATGAGAACTTATCAGCAATTAGCCCAACAAATGGGCTATCAAAAACATGAAGTTATCCTTCCTGAAGAAAATCAAGTTCTTAGGTTCGACTTAAAAAGAGAGGTTATAATAAAATAGAAACATGGCGAGAAGAGGAAGAAGAACTCGAAAACAGCTCAAATTAAATTTAAAAAAAGAAACTTTATCTACTGTTTCCAGCACGATTCTTTTAAGTGGCGGCGCCTTAATCCTTTTTTCTTTTGCTCAGCGGGGCAGGCTGCTCATTATTTTAAACCAACAGCTTTTGAGGTTCTTCGGTTGGGGTTCTTTTCTGCTGCCTTTTTTATTTTTTTCTGCTGGTTTAATA
This sequence comes from uncultured Pseudomonadales bacterium, assembly GCA_964589815.1. Classification (GTDB taxonomy): domain Bacteria; phylum Patescibacteriota; class Microgenomatia; order UBA1400; family UBA1400; genus CAZPUR01. The sequence continues at coordinate 16,201 of CAZPUR010000003.1, read as the reverse complement.
CTTACCAAACTCAAATGGCGCTTAAGCAGGCCCAGTGTTTTTGTGGGTAGTCTGTTATTGTTCTTTTCTCTTATGGGTTTAGGAAAATCTGGCCTGTTGGGTTTACAAATTTGGCATGGCTTGGCTGGTTTAATTTCTGGATTAGGAGCGATAATTATTCTTTTAGGGTCTTGTTTTGTTGGTTTTGTGGTCCTGTTTGAAACTTCTTTGGAAGAAATTGTTCTTTTTGCTGCTAGTCTAGTCAAATTCTTTAAACAAAATGTCCCCTTGATTTTAAAGGGCAACAGAGATCAACTTTCATCTTTATCTCAAGAAGAAAGGATGAAGATTAAAGGTTTGGAGCCAAAAGTCAGTTCAGCCCAAGAAGAAGCCCTTTTGAAAAAAGGCTCAGCTGGACTCAAAAAAAGTGCCTTGTCTCCTCAAATAGTCAGCAATATCTCCAGTCAGGTAATAAAAGAGTGGCAACCACCCTCTCTCTCACTTTTAAGCGATTCTATTTCCCAAAAAGCAGACCGAGGCGATCTTAAGAAAAATGCGGCTGTTATTGAAAACACTTTAGAAAGTTTTGGCATTGAAGCTAGGGTGGTAGAAGTTAACTGCGGCCCGGCCGTGACCCAATATGCTTTAGAAATTGCTTTAGGCACAAAACTTTCCAAGGTTACTGCCTTAGCTAATGATTTAGCTTTAGCTTTAGCCGCTCCTACCGGCCAGATTAGAATCGAGGCACCCATTCCTGGCCGCTCCCTAGTAGGCGTGGAAATCCCTAATCGTTCTCTAGAAGTGGTGGGGCTGAAGAAAATGCTTGATTCTGAACAAATAAAAAAATCGAAATCAAAACTAACTGTTGCCCTAGGTTTAGATGTTTCAGGAACGCCGATTGTGGCTAATATCGCCCGTATGCCCCATGTTTTAATTGCTGGGGCTACTGGTTCTGGTAAAAGCGTCTCTATTAATTCAATTATCGCCACTCTGCTTTTCCGCACCAGGCCGGACGAAGTAAAACTGATCTTGGTCGATCCTAAAAGAGTAGAGCTAACCCAATATAATGGCATTCCCCATCTTTTAGCTCCGGTGATTATTGAACCAGAACAAGTGGTTTCTTCTTTAAAATGGGCGATTGCCGAAATGGAAAGAAGATATAGACTTTTTTCCGAAAAAGGAGCTCGTAATATTGAAGATTATAACTCTTCTGTTGGCTTCCAAGAGATTCCCTACATTATCATTATTATTGATGAACTAGCTGATATTATATTTTTTGCTCCTTCAGAGGTAGAAGATACCATCACCCGAATTGCTCAAATGGCCCGAGCCACCGGTATTCATCTAATTGTTTCTACTCAAAGACCAAGCGTTGATGTTATTACCGGTCTGATTAAGGCCAATATTCCCTGCCGGATTGCTTTCAATGTTTCTTCCATGGTTGACTCCCGGGTGATTATCGACTCTCCCGGAGCAGAAAAGCTTTTAGGTAGAGGAGATATGCTTTATATCCCGCCTGATCAGGCTAAGCCTACCAGAATTCAGGGCACTTTTGTTTCTGATCAGGAAATTAGAAATTTAATTAAGTTTTTAAAAGATTCGGGTTTGCCCCCGATTTATACGGAAGAAATAACTTCTAAATTCAAAACCAGAATTACTGGCAAAGGCATCATCACTGAGGGAGCAGAAGAAAAAGACGAACTTTTTGACGAAGCAGTTAGAACCGTTTGTCAGTATGACCGGGCTTCAGCCTCCCTTCTTCAGCGTCGTTTATCTATTGGTTATGCCCGAGCCGCCAGGATTTTAGATCAATTAGAAACAGCCGGCATTGTCAGCCCGGCCGAAGGTTCTAAACCTCGGGATGTTTTAATCCAAAACGCGGATGAATTTCTTTCTAAAAGCGAATTAGAATAATATCCTCTCTCCCTTTTTTGATTTTATTTGAGAATCTGCTAAGATAAAACCCATGAAATCTGTAGGTCAAATTTTAAAAGAAGCCAGGCTGAAACAAAAAAAGACCTTAGAGGAAATTAATAAAATTACCAAAATTCCGATTAAAAACCTTAAGGCTTTGGAGAAAAATAACTTTGCTTCTTTGCCACCAGCCACTTTTGTTAAAGGCTTTATTCAAAAGTATGCTCAAGTTTTGGGTCTGAGTCATCCAGAACTGCTAGCTATTTACCGCCGCGATTTTAAAAAAAAAGAAAAAGTTAATATTATTCCTCCGGAAGTTGATCCCAAAAAAGTAAAACAAAGTTTTTTTTGGACACCAAAAACCAGTTTGGTTTTAACCATCGGTTCTTTATTAATCATCTTTTTTATCTACTTAGGCCTGCAAATTAAAAACTTTTTTACTTTTCCTAGATTAAAATTAGAATCTCCTCCAGAAAATGGGTCGGTCAAACAAGAATGGCTGGAAATTAAAGGTAAAACTAAGCCAGAGGTGAGTGTTTATGTCAATGACCAACTGATCAATATTGATGAAGAGGGCAATTTTTCCTATCAACTCAAATTAATTCCCGGCGAGAATAATATTGAAGTCAAGGCAATTAATCGGCATCATAAAGAAACACTTATTAACCGCCAAATAACGCTAGTTGACAAAGATAATTAGATCATTAGATAATTAAAGGGTAAAGGCCTGCCATGTTTTTTGATCCAATTCAAATTTTAATCAGTTTTGTTATTGTTATCCTCACCATTCTTCTTTTTATTATTGGCCTTCAAGTTTTTAAAATTCTTCAAGAATTTAAGAAAATCTTGGAAAAAATGAATAAAATTTTAGTTGATACTGGTCGGATTACCGAATCAGTCGCCGAGCCGATTGAACAAGCTTCAGATTTTTTAATGGGACTTAAAAAAGGAATTGCTTTTTTTGAAACCATCTCTAAATTTTTTAGAAACAAAATAAAGCGGTCAAAATCTAAACCAGAAGAAAAAGAAACTCCGCCAACTGAAGAAGAACCTATTGAAGAAGTAGAAGAAAATCCGCCAGCTGGCGGAGAAGAAGAAACAGAAGAGGAAGAAAAAAAAGAAAGCAAAAAATCTAATAAAAATGAATCTTCACCTAAAGAAAAAAAGAGATTCTTCACCCGCAAAGGTAAAAGTTTGGGGAAATAACCTTATCTTCTAAATCTCTCTTGCTTTTGTTAAAATCTGTTTAATGACCGGAAATGAATTAAGACAAAAATTTATTGATTTTTTTATTAGTCAAGGGCATAAGGAAATTCCTTCTGTTTCGCTTGTACCCGAGGATGACCCGACCATTCTTTTTACTCCAGCAGGGATGAGTCCTTTAGTCCGTTATCTTATGGGGAAACCTCATCCATTAGGAAAAAGGTTATGTTCCGTCCAAAAATGTCTTAGGACCGATGATATTAATGAAGTCGGTGATCTAACTCATTTTACTTTTTTTGAAATGCTGGGGAATTGGAGCTTAGGTGATTATTTTAAAGAAAAAGCGATTAGCTGGTCCTTTGAATTCTTAACTGACAAAAAATGGTTGGGTTTTGATCCTGAAAAAATTTATATTTCTGTTTTTGGAGGAGATAAAGATGCCCCAAAAGATACGGAGTCAATTAAAATCTGGCAAGAAGTTTTTAAAAAAGTAAAAATTGAGGCTAAAGAAGGACAAAGAATCTTCACTTATCCCAAAAAAGATAATTGGTGGGGACCAGCTAGTCAAACTGGCCCCTGTGGACCATCTACTGAAATGTTTTATGATACTGGTCAACCTCATGATAAAAAATTTGGACCCTCTTGTCATCCCAATTGTGACTGCGGCCGTTTTTTTGAAATTTGGAATGATGTTTTTATGGCATATAACAAAAAGGCTGATGAAAGTTTTGAAGCTTTAAAGCAAAAAAATGTTGATACAGGTATGGGTCTAGAAAGGGTGGTGGCTTTAACTGAATGGCTCGAAGGTAAAATTGATTCCCCCGATCCTTACAAAACTCATTTGTTTTATAACTTAAAAAGTGAAGTTATCAATGGTATAAAAGGCAAGTTAACCGAAGGAAGAGAAAAAAGAATAAGGATATTTCTTGACCATAGCCGGGCGGCAACCTTTCTTCTGGCCGAAGGCTTAAATCCTGGCAATAAAGATAGAGAATATATTTTAAGAAGGTTGGTTAGGAGGGCTGATGACCAATTAAATGTTCTGCTTCAATCAAATAAAAGGGAAGTAATAAATATTTGGAAAAAATCTATAGATTTTTGTTCTTCAGAATATTCTTCCCAATATAAAGAATTAAAAAATAAAAAATCAGTTGAAATAGAACTTTTTAAAGAGCTAGAAAAATATGACAAAACCATTAAGGCGGCAGAAAAAATGTTTAAGACTAAAAAATTATCTGGAAAACAGGCATTTAAGTTAACTTCTAGTTTTGGTCTTTCTTTAGAACAACTAAAAGAAAAAGGTTATTTGTTTGATCAAAAAGAATTTAAAAAAGAATTTGAAAAACATCAAGAAATTTCTCGAAAAGGTATGAAACAAAAATTTAGTGGCGGACTTCAAGATCAATCAGAACAAGTAGTCAAATTACATACAGCCACTCATCTTTTGCATGCCTCTTTAAGAAAAATTTTGGGTGATCATGTAAGACAGGTTGGTTCTAACATCACTTCAGAAAGGCTTAGGTTTGATTTTACTCATTCCCAACCCCTGACTGATAAAGAAATTAAACAGGTTGAGGATTTAGTTAATCAGCAAATAAAAAAGAACTTAAAAGTTGCTTACAAAACCATGTCTTTGAAAAAAGCGCAAAGCCTCGGTGCTTTAGCTTTCTTTGGTCAAAGATACCCAGACAAAGTCAAAGTCTACTCCATTTCCGATCCCGGCTCGGAACAATCTTTCAGCCTGGAACTCTGCGGTGGACCCCATGTAGACTTTACAGGAAAACTAGGAAAGTTTAAGATTAAAAAAGAAGAATCTTGCGGAGCGGGTAAACGCAGGATATATGGGTTATTGGAATGAACTTAAAAAACATTATCTCCAAATTCGGCCATAAGCCAGAAGAAAAACTAAAATTTTTTTTGGCCATAGAGATTTCCGAAGAAATAGTTAAAAGTGCTCTCTGGACGGTTAAGTCTGGCCAAACAGAAGTGGTTAAAATTGGCTCTCTTCAAGATTGGGACGGAAAAACTAAAGAAAGTTTACTCACCAGTATTGATAATTCCATCTCTGATGCCTGTGATTCAATAGAAACTGAGCCAGAGGGAATTATTTTCGGTCTCCCCTCTTTATGGGTTAAAAAAGAAGCAATTCTCCCAGAAAAAAAAGAATTTCTAAAATTTATCTGCCAGAAATTAGCCTTAAGGCCTTTGGGTTTTGTCGTTAACCTGGAAGCATTAGTCAGTTTTTTAAAAAATAAGGAAGGCACACCGGTCAATGCTATTTTTATCAATCTCCAAGATGCTGAAAGTGAAATTAGTTTAGTCAAGGTAGGAAAAATTTTAGCTTCCGAAAGAGTCGGCCGCAGTCAAGATTTAGCCGCTGATGTCCAAGAAGGTTTGGCCCGTTTTAAAAAGCAAGAAGACCTGCCGGCGAGAATGATACTTTTTAACGGTCGGGGCAATTTAGAAGAATACCAAGAACAACTAGTTTCTTTCGAGTGGTCAAAAAAACTTTCTTTTTTACATTTCCCTAAAGTAGAAAGTTTGGAAAAAGAAAAATCTATTGAGGCGATTGCTTTGGCTGGCGGAGCTGAAGTGGCTAAATCTTTAGGCTTTGATATTAGAGAGGTAAAAGAGGAAAAAACCAGGGAGGCGAAGGAGGAAAAAGAAATAAAAGAGGAAAAAACCATTGAAACTCCAGAAGGCGAAGAAACATTGGCCGCCAGCCTAGGCTTTGTCCAGAACCAAGACATTACTCAAATTAAAAAAGAACCAGCAATAGAAATTGGTTCAGAAAAATCAGCTGAAGAAGCATTCCCCAAAGACGCCCCCGAAGAAACTGCTGAACCTGAAAAGCCCCCTGATACAGAAAGCGAAAGTTTTGTTAAAAAAGAAGCCCTGGTTAATAAATTCATTGCCTTAATAAAAAAGTTAAAGCTCAATCTTAAACTCTTTTCCCTGGCTGGCAAAAAACGTTTTGTTTTAATCTTCATCTTGATTCTTGGCACTACTGCTCTCGCCGGGGTAACCGCTCTTTTTTGGTATCTTCCCAAGGCTGAAGTCACTCTTTTCTTAGAGCCTAAACTGATAGAAAAAAATCTAAAAATTATTGCTGATAAATCTGTTGACCAATTAGATATAGAACAACAAATCATTCCCATAGAAGAAAAAGATATTATTTTAGAAGATAAAAAAAATGCCGAAACCACAGGGGAAAAATTGGTAGGTGACCAAGCCTATGGAGAAATCATTCTTTATAACAAAACTGAGGTAGAAAAAAACTTTCCTCAAGGAACTATCTTGGTTGGTCCTGATGATCTGGAATTTACTTTGGATGAAGAAGTGGTAGTGGCTTCTAGCTCTTCTGAAGAAACAGAAGACGGAGAAAAAATTATCTATGGTAAAACAACGGTTAAGGCTAAAGCCACCACTATTGGTCCTGAATCAAATCTGGGTGGCGGCACCAGTTTTAGTTTAAAAGATTACAGTGAAAAACAATTCAGCGCTAAAACTGAATCTGGCTTTTCTGGAGGCACTAGTCGAAAGGTCAAAATAGTTTCCTCCCAAGATTTAGATAGTTTACAAGAAAATCTGACTAGTAAACTGGAGGAAAAAGCCAATCAGGAATTAGAGGCTGAATTAGAAGAAGATAAAATTATTCTCAGCCATAAACTCCAACCAGAAATACTAACTAAAAACTTTAACGCTGACTTAGATGATGAGGTAGACAGTCTAACTTTAGATTTAAAAATTAAATTTACCTCTCTTTTGGCTAGTAAAAACGATTTAAAAAATATTTTACTTAATTTAATTCAAGACGAATTAAAGGGAGACTATGTCCTTGAGGAAGATAAAATTAATATTGAAGCTCAAGCCATCTCTTTTGGAGAGGAAAAAGCAGAGATAGAAAGTTTAACCACTGTTTATCTACTACCCCAAATTGACAAAGAAGAAGTCATAAAAAACCTTGTAGGCCGCAAACCGGAAGATACCCAAGCCTTTTTAGAAAGTCTGCCTAGTTTTATTGAAGCAGAGATGCAAATTAAACCCAATTTTTTTGGCCTGGTTAAAAGGCTCCCCCGCCTAAGTAAAAATATTAACCTTGTCCTCAAACAAAAAGAATAAAAATGTCTTTGTATACTTACATTAAGATTCCGCCAGGCAAAGGAAAATTTTATCTGCATAAAAAAATCCTTCTTCTAAGACTTAAAAAGGCTTCGCCTTTTTTTATGGTTGGTATCGGCCTGATTTTCCTTTCTGTCTTGGTTCAATCTCTGTTTTCTTATAAATTCTTAGTTCTCAAAAAAACAAGGGAAAAAATTTTGGCTCCTATTTCTGAAATTGCTGTGGCCGAGGCTCAAGGTTTTATGAACCCTTTAGTGGCTGGAGTTTTTACCCCAAAAGGAACTGCTACTGATAATCAAGAGCTTGATTATAATCTGATCAATAACTGGTTTCCCACGGCTCCACTTCCTCAAATCAAACCAAGTAAAATTACTCACTATACCCTCAGTGTTCCTGAGGTTAAAATAGACAAAGCCATTGTAGAAATCGGAGGCCGGGAGGTGAAAAAGACTTTAGTCCAATACCCGGGAACTGCCCTGCCGGGAGAATACGGCAATACCGTTATTTTCGGCCACTCCATCCTGCCGATTTTTTATAATCCCAAAGACTATAAAAGTATTTTTTCTCTAATCCCTACCTTAGAAAAGGGGGATGAAATTTACATTTCTTTTGATGGTATTGAATTTATTTATGAGGTCATTGCCTATCAAGAAGTTAAACCAGAAGAAATCAATGTTCTGGAACAACGTTTTGATCGACAGACCTTAAGTTTAATTACCTGTGTTCCGCCAGGAACTTATCTCAAAAGAGGCATCATTACTGCCCGCCTGGTTAGATACTGATGAAAATTTTATCTCTTGATTTTGGCTTAAGAAATATTGGTTTGGCCACCAGTCAGGGTCAATTGGCTGAACCCTTGAAATCAATAAGAATCAACAGGGGTTTAAAACAAGCAGTTAATAAAATAGCTCTGATTTGCCAGCAAAATAAGTTTGAAAAAATTGTCATTGGTCTTCCCGAAGGAAAATTAAAAGCCACTGTCATCGGTTTTGCTCGCCAGTTAGAGAAGAAAACAAACTTAAAGGTAGATTTTTTACCAGAAGATTTCACTTCTTTTAATGCCAGGCAAAAAATGATTGAAGGCGGTAAGGCTTTAAAAAAAAGAAAAACTGATGAACACACGGTGGCTGCCTGCTTGATTTTACAGGAATATCTTGATACGATGAATTTACCCAACAAAATTTCAGGCAATATCGCCTAGAAATTTAGACGGGTGAAGGAGGTGAGAAATGCTTAAAAATATTATTGCTCCGGTTCAGGCTTGGTTGTTATCTCGAGGACAATGTGTTGGCTGCGGTATGCCTTTAAAAAAATCGGCTAAAACAAAAATAAAGAACGGTAACCAAAAAATTACTTGTAAATGTGGCCGCATTTTTATCTATGATCCTAAAAATAAAAAATACCGCCGGGCCTTATTTGAAGAAGTTTAAATTGTATTTGTCAAAAAAGGTATAAAAAGGTTTCCCAGTATATTTTTATTTTTTGTTTCAGTTCTCAGCTGGCTAAGCTACCTATTTTTTCTCCCTCTCAAAGTTTATGCTGTTATTAGTTTTGATCACCTTAACTCTGTTGTTGATACCATCGAAGAAAACGACTCAAGCTTTGGCTCGGCTGAAAAATAAGATAAAGAGCTTAATAACGTTTTCTGAAGCGGGAAGATCGGTTTCGGTCATAACCTCGATTATCTCTTCTTGGTGGTCTTGAATTTTGTCTTTGGGGAGCCTTTTTAGCATCTTCACCAAATAACATTGATAAATTAATTCTCCCCATATCATCAATTTCCTTAACCCTGACTTTGACTTTTTGGCCGATTTCTAATTTATCTGAGGGGTGACTGATATAATCGGTGGATATTTGGGAAACATGAACCAAACCTTCTTTGCCTGGCAAGATTTCCACAAAAGCGCCAAAAGGTAATATTCTTTTCACTTCAGCTTCTTCAAAGGTTTCTCCTGGAGTAACTTCTCTAGTTAGACCATCAACCCATTCAATCGCTTTTTTAACTGCTCCGGCATCGGTGCTGGAAATAGTCACCTTGCCATCATCATCTACATCCATGGCTACCCCTGTTTCTGCAATAATACTGCGAATCACCCGTCCCCCTGGACCAATAACTTCGCCAATTTTTTCTTTATCAATATGCAAAACAGATATTTTGGGAGCATAAGGAGAAATTTGCGGCCGAGGCCCACTTAAAACTTCATCCATCTCTTTTAAAATAAAAGTCCTGGCTTCATAGGCCTGGGTCAGACCTTGTTTTAAAATTTCCAAATCGATTTTTAAAGTTTTAACATCCATTTGTAAGGCGGTAATCCCGTCTTTGGTGCCGGCTACTTTAAAATCCATATCGCCAATATGGTCCTCTAATCCCATAATATCCGTCAAAATAACATCTTCAACCAATCCCATGGCAATACCCGCTACTGCTTTTTTTATGGGTACGCCAGCATCCATGAGGGAAAGTGAGGAACCACAAACAGAAGCCATCGAAGTAGAACCATTAGAAGACATAATCTCTGAAACCACTCTGATAGTATAAGGAAATTTCTCTTCATCGGGGATAACTGGAAGCAAGGCTCTCTCCGCCAAAGAACCATGGCCTACTTCCCGGCGCGAAGGCCAGCCCAAACGTCCCACTTCGCCCACACTAAAAGGCGGCATAAAATAGTGATGAATGTAGCGTTTGGTTTCCTCACCTTCCATATTTTCAATCAATTGTTCTAGCGAAGGAGAGCCTAAAGTAGTAATGGTCAAGGCCTGGGTTAAACCTCTTTGAAAAATGGCTGATCCATGGGTTCGGGGCAAAACTCCAGTTTCGATGTTTAAAGTTCTTATCTCGTCAGCTTTTCGTCCGTCAATTCTTCTACCTTTTTCTATAATTTGACGGCGAATTTGATTTTTGAGATAAGTGTCAACAATTTTAGCAATTTCCTTTTGGCTTTCTTCAACCAATTCTTCATAAAGAGCCCTTTTAATCTCATCAACCTGAGTTAAATCATCCTGGTTGTCAAATTCTTTGATAATTTGATCTAATTGAGGTTTAGCTAATTTCTCTACTTTTTTAACTAAAACTGCTTTAGCTTCGCTGGAGCCAAAACTTTGCTTTTTCTTCCCTGTCTCTTTAACTAATTCATTAATGGCTTTGATAATGGCGCTGTTTTGTTTCTGACCAAATTCTAGGGCTTCAATCATTTCTCTCTCAGTTGCCTCTTGGGCGCCAGCCTCAACCATGGTGACTGAGTTGGCGGTGGTTGTCACTACTAAATCAAGTTTGGACGACTCTAGTTCCTCGTAGTTTGGGTCAACAAAGAACTTGCCTTTTTGAAAAGCCACTCTAGTCGCTCCCACTGGACCTTGCCATGGCACATCAGAAACAGCTAGGGCGGCTGAAGTGGCACAAATCGCCAGCACATCAGGATCATTCTCGCCATCAACAGAAAGAACCGTAATTATTACCTGAACTTCATTTTTATATCCCTCAGGAAATAAAGGTCTGATCGAACGGTCAACTAATCTGGCGGTTAAAACCGCTTCATCAGACGGACGACCTTCTCTTTTAACCCAACGAGAACCTTTAATTTTGCCGCCAGCATAAAGTTTTTCCTGATATTCAACGTATAAGGGAAAATAGTCTAAATCTTCTCGAGGGACGGAAGACACCACCGTGGCCAAAACAATGGTTTCTCCCATTTGGGCCAAAACTGCCGCATTAGCTTGGGGAGCAAATCGACCGACTTGGAAAGTTAATTCTTTACTATTAATCTTAATTGATTTTTTCGTCACGAAGCTATTCCTTTATTATTTTGAAAGCTTTAATTTCTTTTTAATCTCTTTATAACGTTTATCATCTTTTTGACTTAAATAATTTAACAGTCTTCGACGTTTAGAAACCATACTTAAAAGCCCACGGCGAGAATGAACGTCTTTTTTATGTTCTTTTAAGTGTTTGGTCAAACTGGTAATTTGATGGGTCAATAAGGCAATCTGCACTTCTGGGCTACCAGTATCGCCTTTTTTTACGTTAAATTTATCAATAATTTTTTGTTTTTGTTCTTTAGTTAAAGCCATAAGAAAATTTTACCAAAATTAAAAATTTTTTGAAAGCCTTAAAATTTACTCCCACCTCTAAAAATTTTAGGTTTAAACCAATCGGGTGGCGGTTGAGTTGGTTGAGAACTGGGCTGAGAGGCTAAAGGTTGTTTAGGAGCAGTAAAAGGGGGCTGTACTGCTTTAGTCTGGGGTTGACTTGGTAACTGGGGTGGTTCTTTTGCTGGAGTGGGCGGTTGAAAAACCTGATTTGGCTGAAAAGGAGCACTGGTTTTAGCCACCTTTAAATGGTCTTTACTAGCTCCATTTTGTAAACACCAAGCGGCAATCTCAAAAGTGGTAGAAGAAGTATTGGGTGATTGAAAATCAGCGGTATTAGTTTTAATACCACTAAAAAGGTTGGTGGCAATTTCTTTGTCAATCGGTAAATTTAAAGCCTTGATTAAAAAGGAAACAATTTCACAACAAGAAGCATATAAAGAATTAACCAGGTTGACTTTGGCAAACTTAGTGTTTTGAGCTTTATTATCAATATTAACGGTCAAAGCCTTTTCAAAAACTGTTTTTTCATTAAAATAAAACTTATCCAGGTCTTCAGGCTTACTCGCCCCAATGATAAAAATTAGGTCTGCTTCAATCCCAGAATAAGAGTAGGAAACTTTTTCCAGATCTAAGGCCGGTTTGCCAATTCTTGGTTCAACTACCAGATTAAACTTATTGTTTTCAATATTATAGGAAACTTTTTCGATTGAATCTTTTTGATAGTCAAAAGAAATAATGAGGTTGCGGTTGCCCACTTTATCGTTCACTTTATCGACGCTAAACAGGCGGTTAAAAGCAACGGTCATAGCCGAGGGACAGGCTATTACCACACTCTTCTCCTGTTTTTGTAAGGATAAATATAAAGCCAAACCAGCGGCTACCTTGTCCAAACTGGGATTAGCAGGTAATAAAACCAAAATGTTTTTGGCCTTGGTGAGGTTTTCTTGAACTGGATTTAAGTCAAACTGTCCGTCCATAATAGTTATTTATAGGCTATTATAACATCTCCCATTCTGAAGTCAATGTCAGAGGAAAAAACAATCCCTACTTCTGTACCTGCTTTGGCTTCTTCGACTTCCTTTTTTTCCTGTTGAAAAGATTTAATTCTCAAGTCAACTATAATCTTACCTTTTCTTTTTAAATGAAGTTTATCTTTTTTATTAATCCTGCCTTTGATAATGCGGCAGCCGGCAATATGATTACCTTTTATTTTAAATTCAGCAATCACTTCAGCCTCGCCTAAAATTTCTTCATCAATCGTAGGTTCTAAAATCTGCAAAACTTTTTTCTCCAAGTCTTCTAATAATTCATAAATTACTTTATGGGTTTTTATTTTAACTTTCTCCTGCTCCGCTAATTTTTTAACTGAAGGCGGCGTCTTGACATTAAAACCTAAAATTAAAGCCTGGGTGGCTTGACACAGTAAAACATCTGACTCGGTAATTTGTCCCAAACCGGCTGAAATTATTTCTATTTCTGAAGAAAGATTGCCTTGAATAGCCTCAAGTGTTCCTTTAGTATCTGCTTTAAGAATAATTTTCAGCTTTTTTTCCTCAACTGCTTTTTTATCGGCCAGAGGCCGATCCGCCTGATTGCTTGCTTTTGGCGGACTTTTACTCTCTTCAGCTATTTTTTGGCTGGTTTCTAAAAGCCTGTTCTTCTCCGGCTTAGCTTCTACTTTAACCCCAATTTCTGGCACTTGTTTAAAACCTAAAACTAAAACTGGCTTAGATGGTTCTGCCTGGTTGACTTTATCTCCTTTTTCATCCAGCATTAATTTCACTTTGCCCTCAATGTTCTGAGCGTAAATTTTTTGACCTAACTTTAAAGTTCCTTCTTTAACCAAAACACTGGCTAAAGGCCCCTTTCTGCTATCCAGCTTAGAATCAATGATAACTCCCTTAAATTCCTTTTTAGGCTTGGCTTTAAGTTCTTGAAATTGAGCCAAAAGCAGAATCATTTCTAAAAGCTCGCTAATTCCTTTTTTTTCTTTGGCCGAAACCTCAATACAAACCACTTCTCCACCATAACCTTCAACTAAAACATCGTTCTCCGCCAGTTGGGCTTTTACTCTCTCTACCGAAGCTTGGGGTAAATCAATTTTATTAATGGCCACTAAAAAAGGAGTTTTGGCTTGCTTGATCAGTTTTAAAGATTCCTTAGTTTGAGGTTTAACGCCATCATCAGCCGCTATGACTAAAACCACTAAATCAGCCGCTTGAGCGCCGTAAGAACGCATTTTAATAAAAGCGGCATGTCCGGGAGTATCAATAAAAGTAATTTTCTGCTTCTGGTGTTCTATTTGATAGGCGCCAATATGTTGAGTAATACCGCCGTATTCTTTTTTAGTTAAATCAAATTCTCTTATAACAGAAAGAAGACTAGTTTTACCATGGTCAACATGACCTAAGACCGCCACCACTGGAGGACGAAGCTGGTTTGATCCAACTAGGGGCAATTTTGACTGACTTGCTTTTTTCTTCACAGTCATAATTAAAAATCCGATGAATAAGTTTAGACTTTCTCATCCTATTTTGATTTCTTTTTTTTGGTTTTAGTTTTCTTAGCTTTACTTTTCTGGGAACTCTTTTTTTTCTCTTTTTTTGCTTTGGTGGTTTCTCCCGCCTTTTTTTCCTTTTTTGTCTTAGTGGTCTTCTTTTCTTTCTTTACTTTCGTGTCTTTTGTCTTCTCAGCTTTCGCGTCTTTCGCGTTTTTAATATCAATTTTAAAACCAGTTAATCTAGCTGCCAAGCGAACATTTTGCCCATCTCTACCAATGGCCAGAGACAATTGCTCTTCCGGAGCGCTTACTTGAGCGGTCTTCCTCTTTTGATTGAGTTTAATAGTTAGACTTTCTGCCGGAGACAGAGCCGCGGCAATAAATTTTTCTGTTTCTTGACTATATTGAATAATATCGATTTTTTCCCCATTAAGTTCGTCAATGACCGCCTGGACTCTGACTCCTTTTTGGCCGACGCAAGAACCAACTGGGTCTACTCCCGGCTGGGTCGATTCCACCGCCACCTTAGACCTGTTTCCTGGTTCCCGAGCCACCAGTTTGATCTTGACCGCTCCGGAATTAACCTCAGGCACTTCTCTTTCAAAAAGTTTAACCACCAACTGTTCACTGGCCCGAGAAACAATAATCTGTTTTCCCCGAGCAGTTTCTTTAATATCTAGAATATAAAGGGTTAACCTTTGGTTGAGTTTATATCTTTCTGATTTTACCTGTTCTTCCAGAGGCATTCGACCCTGACCGCGACCAATGTCACAAACAATATCCTGACCGTCAAAACGCAAAATCATGCCTGAAACTAATTGACCAATTTTTTCCTGATATTCATCTAAAATAGCTGATTTCTCTGCCTCGCGAATTTTCTGTAAAATCACTTGTTTGGCTGTTTGGGCCGCAATCCGGCCAAAACCAGGAGGAGTGATATTTTTTCGAGTCTTAGCTTTTTTTTCAAAAATTTTAGCATCGCCGGTTTTAGGATCTACTTCTACCTCATAATCAATTTCTTCTTCTAAACCAAAATCCTTTCTATAAGCAGCTAAGATGGCTGATTTAATCGTTTCCAAAACTGACTCCACCGTAATTCCCCGCTCAGCGCAAATTTGGTTTAAAGCTAAAGCAAACTCAGTTCTGGCGTTTAAAAGATTTTGTGTGGCCATTTGATTATTTTTTATTTTTATAGATCCTTTTCCCGTCGAATCGGCGGGATCAGGATAAATTTGTGATAAATCACAAATTTATTTAAAAAGGTGGGTAAACCCACCTTCTTGTCTTAAATAAACTTATATGCAAAACCACTCCGATCATAACAAAATTGAGGAGAAAAAGCAACCTTGTTAGTAAGTAGTAAGTAGTAAGTAGTAGGCAGGGTTTTGTTTCTCACTTCTCAATTACTCATTACTTAAACCTTGAGAAGTTAGTCCTTGGAAATTATTTAGAATAATTAGGTCAATTATCAACCAGAGGATGATCGTCCTCTGGACGAGAAATTAGAAATTTATTAATATTCTCCTCATGCTCTTCTAAGGTGCCAGTGTAGTGTATTTTGCCTTCTTTATCAGAAAGATAAAACCAATATTCTGTTTCCTGAGGATTAGCGGCCGCTTCAAGAGAAACCAAGCCAGGATTGCAAATTGGCGTCGGCGGTAAACCTAAATTATCATAAGTATTATATAAAGAATCTATCTCTAAATCCTCTGGCTTGATTAAAGGCCACCAGTCGCAATTGAGTTCTTCGTCCAGAGGACGATCCCGCCCTGCGGGAGAGTTTTGACCGCAATTAACCGTGCCTTTAATATACTGAGCGGCCGCATCTACTTGTAAAGGCCAACCTTTTTTTAGTCTTTTCAATAAAATGCCGGCTACTAGGCGACGGTCAGCTTCATTTCTCGCTTCTCTTTCTAATAAAGAAGCCAGAACCACCAGTTGTTTTTTGCTTAAATTAGTCTTGTTTTCTGTCTGCTTGAATTTTTGCTCAAAAGTACCCTGTAAAACCCTGATAACTGAACTAGGAGAAGCATTTTGAGGAATTAAATAAGTATCAGGAAAAAGATAGCCCTCTAAATTTTGGCTTTGAGTTAAAAAATCGTTAAAATCAAATTCCACGCCTGCTTCTTTAAAACTCTGATATATTTTTAAACCAATTTCTTCTTTTCTCCAGCCCTCAGGAATGGTAATCCAAATGTCTAAAGGCCCGGAGAGCAAAATATCAATGATTTCTGTCATCTTCATTGAAGGAGAAAGACGAAAATCTCCGGCTTTAAGCCGGTGGCCTGCTTGTTTCTGCCAGATTAATAATTGAAATAATAGATCGTTTTTAATTAAGCCTGATTTTTTCAGCTCTTGAGAAATTTGAGCCGCTGTCCAACCTTGAGGAATAAC
>CAZPUR010000002.1:0-111983 GCA_964589815.1 uncultured Pseudomonadales bacterium | reverse complement strand
GCGCCGCCAGTCATCACAATGCCGTGTTTCAAAATATCTGCTAAAAGCTCTGGTGGGGTTTCTTCTAAAGTATCAGAAAGGGCCCCGATGATTTGCTGCACCACTGGAACCAAGGCCTCTCTTAATTCGGTCGAGGTTAATTTAACTGATCGAGGTAGGCCCGTGCCTAAATCCCTGCCTCGAGCCACGAAAACCTTCTCTTTTTTCATAGGAGTAGCTGAACCAATATTAATTTTTATTTCTTCGGCTGAGGCTAAACCTAAAACCAGATTATGTTTCAGCCGGCAAAAATTAACAATCGCCTCATCCATTTCGTCACCTGCAGTTCTTAAATAGCGTTCGACTACAATTCCTCCTAAAGAAATAACGGCAATTTCCGTGGTGCCGCCGCCAATATCAATCAGTAGTTGGCCTGAGGGATCTTCGATGGGTAAACCAATACCAATCGCCGCCGCCATTGGTTCTTCTACTAAAAAAGCCTGACGGGCACCCGCGCTCAGAGCCGCATCCTGAACTGCTCGGCTTTCCACTTCGGTCACTCCTGAAGGCACGCCGACGATGACTTTGGGCTTGGGAATCTTGGGAATAAAACCATGCGACTGATGAATCAAACGAATATAGTAAGTAAGCATGCTTAAACAGGCGTCAAAGTCGGCAATCACCCCGTCGGCCAGAGGTCTAACTGCCTCAATGTTTTCCGGCGTCTTGCCCACCATTTTTTTAGCCTCAGAGCCAATCGCCAAAATCTTGCCTGTTTCTTTATTGCGGGCCACGACTGAAGGTTCGCGGATAACAATCCCCTTATCTTTTACATGAACAAAGGTATTGGAAGTCCCTAAATCAATGCCTAAATCATGAGAAACCAATTGCCAAAAAAAATCAAACATATAAGAAGTATTTTAGCAGGTTTAAAAAAAAGGTTAAAGAAGAAAGGGCCATCTAAAATTGGGGTTATCCTCTCCAACAATAAACAAATCTCCTGTCCAGGCGATACTGGTGGGAACCTCCACCCTCCTTTGTTCGACAAAATCTATTCCTTTTTGAACGGCTCTGGCGCTGTCCCCGGCAACAAATAGAGGATTTGCTGTAATATCTCTTAAAAGAACCCCGACTCTATCCGGAGAACGATTTCTTTGCAAAACAATTATTCCTTCTGGCACGTACACTGGGATCAACCCCATAAAAGTCGGTTCTGGCAATACTCCCCCTGCTTCCTGAGTTGGCATTTTTGAACCTCCTTTTCTAATTAGTAGAGATTATATCACGGTTCTGTTGAATAATAAATTTTCATCAATTAGAATAAACCTATGGATTTTAACTCTTTCTTCGATAAAATCATGAAATATGCTTTTTATCTGCTTTTCTTCTTAGTCCCCTTAGTTTTTTCGCCGATTAACTACGAACTTTTCGAATATCCTAAAATGATGCTGGTCTATGTTTTGACAGCGGTGATTATGGTTGCCTGGTTGGGAAAAATGATTCTGCAAAACAACGTCTATATTAAAAGAACGCCTCTAGATATTCCTATTCTCCTCTATCTTATTTCCTCTATTTTATCCACTATTTTTAGCATTGATCCTTACACTAGTGTTTGGGGTTATTATTCCAGGGCCCACGGCGGCCTGATGTCTACCATCTGCTATGTCCTCCTTTATTATGCTTTTGTGAGTAATATGAATCATTGTTGCACTGTTTCATTGTTTCATTGTTTCAAAAATAAAAAAACGGAAAAGAACTTTAGCAACGGAGCAATTAACTGTCTTTATATTCTCCTTGCCTCCGCCTTTCTCGTTGCCTCTTATGGTATCCTCGAGCACTTCGGTATCGATGCTCAATATTGGGTCCAAGATGTACAAAATCGGGTTTTTTCCACCCTAGGCCAACCCAATTGGTTGGGAGCGTTTTTAGCGGCGATCATCTTTATCCCCCTGGGAAATATAATCAGAGAAGAAAAACGCTACTCCCTACAAACTACTGGCTACTGGCTATTATTATTTACTGTTTATTTTCTGTGTCTTATCTTTACCAATTCCAGGTCTGCCCTTTTGGCTTTTTGGTTGTGCTTTGGCTTATTCACGATTATTATTTTTTGGGTCAATAAGAAAGTGGCTGGGAAAACCCGACCCCTACAAATTTTATTTATTTCAACCCTATTAAGCTATCTTCTCCTAGGTGGAAAAACCTATCAATATCTTGAAAAATTACCTCATTGGCTGAGAATCTTCTCGGGCAGTTCTCCTATTACGACCACGGAGATCCCCGAGTTAAAATATGGCTTTCATATCTCTGAATCTTCGGAAATCAGAAAGGTGGTTTGGCAGGGTGCTCTTAAAATTTGGCAGCATTATCCCTTTTTTGGTTCAGGCTTGGAAACTTTTGGTTATGCTTATTATAATTTCCGGCCTGCTAGCCATAATCTTTTGTCTGAGTGGGATTTTTTATACAACAAAGCTCACAATGAATTCCTTAATATCTTGGCTTGCCAGGGCGCCATAGGCTTAATTACTTATTTAGGAGTGATTGGCACCTTTATTGGCTGGAGCATTAGAGAGTTAAAAATGAAAAATTCAAAATTAAAAGTTACAATGCAAAATTCAAAATTGAGCAAACAAGAACTTTTAACTTCAAGTTGTAACTTTGCACTTTTTTGCGGCTATGCCGCAATTCTCATCACTAACTTTTTTGGCTTTTCCGTGGTCATTACCGGTCTGCTTTTTTGGTTTATTCCCGCTTTTTGCTTTATAAACACGAAAGACACGAAAGAAAAACAGAACAAACCAAAAATAGTCGTCTTTAAATTATCTATAAATAAAAATATTAAATATGTTTTATGGGTAATTATTTTATCCTTTTTACTCTTTGTTCTTTACTCTTTACTCCAGCGCTGGCGAGCAGATTATCACTACAACCGAGGGGTAAAATTTTATCAAACTGACTATCTTCTACCTGCTTTGACTGAACTGCAACAGGCGGTTTCTCTTAACCAGAAGGAGGCGCTTTACTCTGCTTATCTGGCTAAAACCAGCGCCAAATTGGCTGTCGTCTACCAAGAATTGGAGGCAACTGAGTCTAGCAAGCTGAGTCAACAATTAGCCAGCCTGGCTGAAAGCTCGATGCAAAGAACTCTGGCATTAAACAAAGTTCATCTTAATTTCTGGAAAAACAAGGCCGAAGTTTATCTTCTCCTTTCTTATCTTGAACCTGAATATAAACAGGAGGCTAAAGGCGCTTTAATGGAGGCTAAAAGACTGGCTCCGACCGACGCTAAGATTTTATATAATCTAGGCCTGTTAGAAGAACAGGATAAAAACTTTGTCAGAGCCATTTATTTATGGCAAGAGGCTCTTCAACTTAAGCCTGATTACACTCGAGTTTACCTGAAACTGGCAGAAACTTATTTAAAAATCGGAGAAAAAGAAAAAGCTCAAGAGAAACTAAATTTTGTTTTAGAAAACATTAATCCTAAAAACCTAGAAGCCAAAGAAATGTTAGAAAACCTTAAAATTAAGGATGGATAAAATATTAATATATTATTCAGGCGTCACTAATCCTGTCGCTTCATGTCTTATTGACTCGATCGCCTCATATGCTTCACCATCTATAAAAGGCATGTCTCTCCTGATTAGTTCAGGGTTAATACACACCAGAAGAACAGCATGCATAAAGGGGTCACCGCTTTTGGCTCCAGCAATTACTACTTCTTCCGTCTTTCTTAACTCCTCCGCTGATAATGCCCTAAGGTCTCTTTCCGCCGGTGTTAGTATTTCTTTCATGATTAAATTGCACCTTCTTTCTTGGTTTTTTTCTCGGTAGATTTAGCTGATCTTTTTTTTAAAAGCTTGGTGCATCTAGTACAAAGCAGAAGCTTTTTCTTCACTCCCTTGACTACCACTTTTTGCCAATGTAAATTAGGCTTGGAGAATCTGATCGTTCTTTGTTTGGCGTGCGAGACTTTATGGCCGCGCATTTTACCCTTACCGCAATATTGACAAACTTTTTGACTCATAGGAGGTATAATAACAGATTTTTATTTGTGTTACAATAATCTTATGCTTAATTTACTTTTTACTAACCCTTTATCTTTTCTCATCTTTATTATGGCTCTTTTGGTGGCCGTTACTATCCATGAATTTGCTCACGCTTGGATGGCTGATAAATTAGGCGACCCTACGCCCAGATTAAATGAAAGATTGACCTTAAATCCTTTAAAACATCTTGATCCCATCGGCACCATTGCTCTTTTAATTGCCCGAATTGGCTGGGGCAAACCCGTGCCCATTGATCCATATAATCTGCAAAATCCCCGCCGGGATGCCGCCCTAATTTCTTTGGCCGGTCCAGCCAGTAACCTAATTTTAAGCCTACTATTAGCCTTAATTTCAAAATTTCTTCCCTACACTATCCTGGCTACCTTTCTACTCCCTATGATAACCCTTAATGTTGCTTTAGGCATCTTTAATCTTCTTCCGATTCCGCCTTTGGATGGAGCTAAAATTTTAACTGGTTTTTTACCGGTAAAGTGGGGAGTTAAATTAGAAGAGGAGTTAAGCCAATATGGTATTTTTCTCCTCATTGTTCTCATCTTTCCCTTTTTTGGCGGCACTTCTTTGGCGGTCAGAATTATCTGGCCGATTATTGATTTAATCCTTAATTTACTTCTGTAAATTAAGAAATTCCAAGCATCAAGCACCAAATCCCAAATAAATTCAAATGTTCAAATTCTCTAAATTCTAGACAGTTTTGAATTTTGGTCATTGGTATTTTGATATTATTTAGAAATTAGCAATTTTGACTTTGAAATTACAATTATATCTTTGATATAATTGAGTAGCTGCCCTACTTAAAAGCAGTAAAACATACGAGGAATTTTTCCTCCACAACATTCTTTATATGGGCGTCTGAGTTTTTAAATCCCGAGGGGTTTAGAACAAGACACCCCCGCCTTGCCGAGCAACGCGAGGCAGGCACCTGGAATTATCCGGGGAAATACCTTGTAGAATGCTTTTTCGCGGGGCGGTATTTTAAAAACTGCCTCTCTAGCTCAATGGTAGAGCGACGGTTTTGTAAACCGTTGACAACAGTTCGACTCTGTTGGGAGGCTCAGAGCAGTCCGACGTAACGTCGGACAGGTTGCGAGTTCAACCCTCGCTCCCAGCTCAGAAAAGGTTTTTTATCCTGTAAAATGTAATTTTACAGGGCGAATCCCACCCCCTGCTCTAAAAGGCAATTTTGCGGCCTAAACAGTAGGTCCTCGGTTCAAATCCGGGAGGCGGCTCAGTAAAGCTTCTTTTTAATTGCCCCTAGACAAACTAAAAAAAATTCTGATATAGTGATAAAAGTATGTTTGGTTTTTTGAAAAAATTATTTTCCAGTAAGAAAGGGGGTGAACAATCAGTGGTCGATCCAGGTCAGAATCAACCAACAGCAGACCCAAGTCAAGATCAGCCGCAGTCCTCAGTTCCTTCTCCAATGCCAGAACCGACGGCAGATCAAGATACAGACGTATCTGTTCCTCAAGCGCCTCAGGCGCCGCAAACACCCCCGGACCAACCTATCACTCCTCCATCCAGTGAACCACCGGCCGCCGAACCACCGGTAACTCCTCCAGTTGAAACACCAGCTCCTACATCAACAGATGTAAATCCTCCAGCCCAGCCTGCTGTTTAAAAAGCTAAGATTAAAAAATGCCGATAAAACCCGCCTAGCGGGAGGGCATTTTTTAGTTGGGAATGATATAATACCAATAGCTTTGCTATTGCAATTTACAAATTTCAAGCACCAAATCTCAAACAACGTCAAAATACAAATAATCAAATTCAAAAATTGTTTTTCAAATTTGTTTGAAGTTTGGAATTTGAGATTTACAACTTGCTGGGGTACCGAAGTGGTCAAACGGAGCAGTCTGTAAAACTGTTGGTCGAAAGGCCTCCGTAGGTTCGAATCCTACCCCCAGCACTCTTCGCCTAGCTCAGAGTAAACTGGCTTAAATAAATAGTTTACACTGAAGGCGTGAAGCGGCTGAAGCGCCGAGATGGCTCAGTCGGCAGACCTGCCCGCCGAACTTGCCTGGATAGCTCAGTCGGCAGAGCACTTTCTTGGTAAGAAAGAGGTCTCGGGTTCGATTCCCGATCCAGGCTCAAAATGGCAAGGCAGGCGGGGCACTCCCTTGGTAAGGGAAAGGTCACGAGTTCAATTCTCGTTCTCGGCTCTGAAAAGGGTTTTTATCCTGTAAAATGTAATTTTACAGGGCGATTCCCGACGTCAGTTCTGATATAATCAAAAAAGGAGGTAAATAAATATGGCAAAAAGGGGAAGTCGAATTCTAGTGGCCTTGGTTTGCTCTCAATGCCACAGCCAAAACTATATTACTGAGAAAAATAAGGTTAATACCACTAAAAAATTGGTTTTGAAAAAATATTGCAAAAGGTGTCGGAAAAGAACCGAGCATAAAGAAAGAACGAAGCTAAAGTAATGACCTATCAATCAGAACCAAAAAAGCAAAATCCCTATCCCAAACTCTTAAATGAGTTTGAAAGGAAAAGAACCAGAGATTGGCCTAAAGCTAAGCAAAGTTTTAAAGAAAATCTATCAGTTAAAGCCTTAGATTCAAGGCGAGTGCAAATGTTTTCAGGAAAAAGAGGGAAATAATTCACGAAGAAAAGATATAATTAAAAAGGGTTTGCCCTGGAAAATTTTCCAAATTTTACAGGGCCCATAGCGCAGTTGGCTAGCGCGTCTGCATGGCATGCAGAAGGTCGCCGGTTCGAATCCGGCTGGGTCCACAGGGATTAATCAGTTAGAGTGATTCGACGTGACGTCGGACAGGTCGCCGGTTTGACTCTCATCAGGTCCACTCTTTGGTCGCTCAGGATAAACTTCTCATTCCACCTCATCCTTCGTCAATCCCAATACTGACGCACTGAGCTTGTCGAAGTGCGGAGGAGGTGGGATTCGAACCCACGAGTCCAAAAGGACGCAGGTTTAGCAAACCTGTGCCATACCGCTAGGCGACTCCTCCATTAGTTCTTTTAATTATACAGGAATCTATTCCCCCAATCAAAGTAATTTCCTATAGTATTTACTTATCAGATAAGATATGGTATAATACCTTTGGTTTAGGAGGTAAAATGGCTGAACGAGAAATGTTTACTCCACAGCCAGAAAATCTAGGGCCTCCATTGGAGACTCCGCTTCCTTTTAATACCCAAAATCCCCTCCCAGAAATTACCAGTCCTCAACTAATTAAAGAGCCTTTTTTAACCCAGAGAAATGAAATTACCCTATCAGAAAATGAAATTCTTTTAGAAAAAACAGAGCGTTTGCTCGCTTATTTAAATATGGTTAAACCCCCAGAAAATCAAGGCTTTTGGCAAGAAACCAAGGATATGATTAAACAGGCAGGCAAAGAAACAGCTGCCTATCTTAAACTTAATCTTTTAATTACTAAAATAGTAGAAGCTCACTTTGAGCAAGAAGGTTACAAGATTAGAGCCGTTCCTTTAGATATTTTAATAGACGCCAAAATTTTGCCTATGTTTGTTCTCGGTCAGTTTTTAGAAATTACTGGCCTGGATCAGCTGGCCCAACAAATATCAGCAGAAATTATTGGCATTGTCGAAACTAATCTAGGCTTGTTTGCCAGACAGCCGGCTGAAGCAAATGAGTCTTTGATTTTAGGCACTCTGGTCCAAGCCCTTTTACCTGAAGAACTTCAAGCGGTATAATATGGTAATGTTTGTAAAATTACCTGGAAAAACCAATACTTTTAGAATTTACATCAAAACAGCCTTGGAAAAAGGTGTTAAGGTAAAAGTTCTAGACTTAAAAAATCGTCTGGCTGAACTTTCTTATAAAAACAAAAAGATCTTTTTACATGACATGCTTTTACCCCTTAATAACGCCCCTTCTCTTTTTTTGGCTCGCCAAAAATGCTTAAGCAAAAAGCTTTTACAAAAACACTCCATTATGACTGCCTCTGGTTGCCAAGCCTCATCTTATAAAGAAATTGCAAAAATGGTCTCTTACTTAAACTATCCCTTAGTAGTTAAGCCCGCTGTTGGCGGCCGAGGCCTTGGAGTAACCACCAATATTACTTCTAAAAAAGAGCTTAAAAAAGCGATTCAAAAAGCTTTAGATTTTCATGATCAAGTCCTGATTGAAAAACACTACCAAGGAACTGATTTCAAGTTTCTTGTTTTGGAAAATAAAATTATAGGTATTGTCTCCAGGCGTCTAGCCTCTGTGGTGGGCAATGGCCAAGATACCCTGAAAAGGCTCATCAAAAACAAGAATCAAAAAAGATTCGCTCTTAATAAAAAGAATCATGAGATAATTTTAAGAAAGATAAGAATCAATGATGAATTAAGGGAAATTCTTCAAAAACAAGGTTTTAATCTTAAATCAATTCCCTCGTCTAGAAAAAAGGTCTTACTATCTGCCACCGCCAATTGGTCTAAGGGAAGTTCTGTTAGAACTTTTAAAATGTCTTTTTTCCACTCTAGTATCTTAAAAACTGCTGTCAAAACCGCTCAGGTTCTAAAATTGAAGTTTTGCGCTGTTGATTTTATTATAAAGAATCCTAAAAAACCTCTGGGTCAGAAAAATGGGGTGGTCTTAGAGGTAAACTCTTATCCCGGCATTAACATCTTTCACTACCCTTCTTTTGGCAAACCACAAAAGCTAGCCGAGCAGATATTAGACAGTTGTTTTAGGGGAAAAACTAGGCCAAAACTGGCCTAGTTACGGCTGGCGTGATAAAATAAAGCTTAAATAGGGGCCCAGCCTTTCTCGAAAGGCTGGGCAAGCATTCAACATGCATTATGTCTATTTATTAATAGATAAAAGTAGGAAAAAATATATTGGTTATAGTTCAGATTTAAGGCGAAGAATTAAAGAACACCTTAATAATAAAGTATATACTAGTAAAAGAATGGATAAGCCAAGGTTATTTTATTATGAAGCGTACAGCAATAAAGAAGCGGCCAAAGAAAGAGAAAAAAGATTAAAACAATACGGTTCAAGTTATCAGGGATTGTTAAAAAGATTAGGTTTAAAAACATAGGGGCGTAGTTAAATGGTATAACAGCGGTCTCCAAAACCGCTATTGGGAGTTCGATTCTCTCCGCCCCTGCCATGAACCTAAGCGCATCTTATAACAAGGCATAAGCCTGCTGTTATAAGAAAGCGCATGGTTTATGGCGTGCCCTAAACCGCGTTGGGTTTAGGGTAAACCCACTTTTATGTACTACCTCTATATCCTTTACTCTCTCAAAGACAACAAATTCTACATCGGCTTTACCTCTAACTTAAGAAAAAGAGTTCAAGAACATCAAAGCAGTAAGGTTTTTGCTACTAAAGGAAGAAAGCCATTAAAATTAGTCTATTATGAAGCATATCTTAATAAAAAAGATGCTTTAAAAAGAGAAAAATATTTCAAAACTGATAAAAGAAAAAGAAGTTTAAGATTGATGTTAAAAAACTATTTATATTCTCTCTAACTTCTAGTTCACCAGCCCCTGTCTAACGGCAGGTAAACCTGTTGATATAGTTTGATATAGTTAGTAATTATAATTTCTGAAGAAGTCTAATTAGCCTCTTTGCTTGCTCATGTAATCAGTTCTTGCATCAACTGCTACACAAAGCGCTTCTGCGTCTTTCTCTAGAAGATCTCCTGCAACATTTTCTAAAGCCTCATATAATTCATGCATTTTTGCATGATTGAAGAAACAATGAGGCCAACCTTGATCTGGCAACTCGCCCATACATTCAGGATCACACTCTTCACATAATACTTTTACCGCCAGCTGGAAATCACTCGTGAAACGCTCACTCATAAAAATTCCTTTTTAAAGTTTTTAATTAGACCCATATTTTAACAAAAAAATGCTTAAAAAGCATAATTCTGGAGACATGAAGTATTGACTTACTTTAGGGTTAATGTTAGGCTCCAAACATGACCAAGCAAGAGCTACTTTCATCAGATCAAGTGACTAATCAGGCGACAGCATTTGCTTTGGAACAAAGGGGCTTTCCAGGACCAATAACAGATCACCCATTCCAAGTTGAGATGTGTCAAAGAAGTATCGCTAATCATCAGGCTACAAAAGGGTTATCTCCTTCAGGTCTGGCCCCAGTAGAAGAACTGGCAATAATGGCTTTTTGTCATTTAACCGGACGAGAAATTCCAGAGTCAGAATGGAATTGGCCAGAAGGAGTTTTGGCAAGTCTGGATCCCCTTGACAAAAATAAAAATAGATTTCATAATGGTTTTTAATGAGTAAAAAACTGCTCTGTGTGTTTGTTGTTGTCTTTTTTCTTTCGCTTTCTGGCTGTGTTCCTCAAAAACAAGGAGAAAGTCCGCCAGCTGGCGGACAAAAAGAAGTAATTAAGCCAGAAGTTCAAGCTCCGGAAGGCTGGCTTAAATATGAAAACCAGAGCCATAAATTCTCTTTTTATTATCCCCCAGACTGGCAGTTAATTCCTGAAATCGAACGGGATGACCTTTTAACTTTTTCTTTGGAATTTAATGATACTTCTCAAGAGCAAAAAACTTTTTGGGATAACAGTCTGGGTTATCCTTATTATTCTCTGGCGGTAAGAGTGGAAGACAATCCGGAAAATATGAGCGCTTTGGATTGGGCCGTAAAACAATATCTGCCTCAATCCCAAGAAGAAATGAGGCAAAAATACACGCCTGTGGCCATTGGTTCACACCAGTTTATTAAAGATTCTGGGCCGGTCACGCCTGATGGAGTTTATTTTGGCTTTCAAACCTGTCCAGGGAATGCGAAAGCTTATTCTTTTGTTCACCGAGTAGATGCTTCCAAAGCCACAGAGCAAAAATATCTTGCTGAAGTCGAAAAAATCCTCACTACGCTTCAATTCACAGAGTAAATGGTTTCACCCCTTACTCCTGATTGAAAAAAATTAAGAAAATTTAAGCAAGGCGGTAGAGTCTTCAGGAATTGCCAAACCCCTTTCTCTCAAATCATCTATCAAACCATTCCATTTACTTCTTTCCCGAGACTCTAATTTAAAGTGCCACCAATGAGCAAAACTGCCAACTTGAAGTTGTTTTGGCCCTTTAGCCATTTCTCTGCGAATAGGTTTTCCTGTTTGTTGGCTATAAGCTTTGTTAGTATCTGTGCCATAATGCCAATATTCCCACCAATTGCCATACTGAGCTAAAAAATCAATCACTGGCGGGGTATAGGCCAGTTGGTGTAAAAATCGCTCAGAGCCAGGTTCGACCAGAGGCCGATTTCCTCCTTTTCCCAGATAGTCAGCTAATCTGCTTAAAAACTGATACCAGTCCTCGTCTGAATTAAAGGAGGCTTCTTCTTCCTGAGTTACGCTTAAAGTTTCTCTGGCCCAATTAAAGGGTGGCTGCTGCCAAAGATTTAAACTATCAGGGTGAGTTTTCGGAACAACCACCACTGCTTCTGGAGGAATTTGCTCTACTCTAAGCGAATTAATTAAAGATTCTCTGTCTTCTGCCATATATCCAAACTAATAGTATCAAAAAGCTTTCCCCTCAACAATATCTGTTTAATATTTCTTTACTTGACATTAAATAGTAATATCTATAAAAATTATATTAATGAAGAAAAAAATAGGGCTTCTACTGTTCGTCATTCTCTTTTTAGTCTCTTTAACTGGTTGTCTGCCCAAACAGGTTCAAAAACAAACTCAAACCCAGGAAAGAGCAATAGCATTACCGGCGGCCAAAGAAGTGGAGTTTCTACCTGAAGACTTGAGCAATTTTATTTTTGCCACTGACCATCTTTTTTTTGAAAACTGTGAGGCGACTGAAGGTTTATCTACTGATGATTTTCAGTTTAATGCTGCTGCCATAGATTTAAATCAAGACGGTCAAGCAGAATATATGGTTGAGCCTTATGAGGTCTGCGGTCAAATGATCAGGGGCGCTTCAGGTAATGGCCCTTATATGGTTTATCAAAAAGTAAATTCAGAGTGGCAAGAAATCGGCGTCCTTGAAGGCAATGGCTACTCTATTTTAGGAGAAAAAACCAATGGTTTTTATGACATTCAAACTAGCTGGCATGATTCTGCTACCTCTTATTATGTCAGTCTTTATCAGGCAGAAAAAGATGAAATTTTAGGAGTCTGGTATAAATTAATTAAAAAAGAATTAACTTCTCCTCAACGGGAATAAATTTATTCTTCTTCACTCCCCTTTAAGATTTCCAAATATTCTGTCATAACCATCCCCATACCTACGAGTCCAACCACTTATAGAACCTCCGTCTTCTCCATGGATGCGTTGCGGCCCATAACCAGCTTTCTCTAAATGTGCCTCAGCCGCATCTAAGGCTACTTCACCTGTTCCTGGTGGTGTTATTACTTCTGTAGCATCTCTACCTGGAACAAGTGGCCCTATTCTTCTTACGGCAAATGGTCCTTCCTCACTAAATCCTACCATTAATTTTGGAGCTTGTCCTGGCTTTCCATCTTTCATTGTTTACCCTTTCTTTTTTTAATTTTTATTATAATTCTCGTTGGGTCGCCTGGTTAACACAGTCCTTTGCTGGCAACTCCATACCTAAATCAGCAAAAACCTCTTCTTGAGTCAAACCTCGCTCAGCTAGAGTTGCTTCTAAATCTTCAGGGGCTAAAATCCCTGACTGATCTGTTCTCGCTAAAAGGCCCTCAGCAGCAGCAACCGTTTGATTCCATCTTCTTTGGTAAACCCCAGGAAAGGTTAAACAAGCCTTTAAAAAATCAAGCATATTATTCCTTTCTAGTGAAATAAATTCAAACTTGAGTATTCTATCATATTAAGAAAAATTATTCAGTTTTTTCCTTTTAATCTAAGAAAAGCAATTTCATCAGCTTCAAGCGGTCCTCCAGGCATAAAGTCTTTAAAAGCTACCTCAAAAGGAACAGCCGCCGGCTTTTCTCTTAGGACAGAAATATGTTCAATAAGATAATCTGAATTAACTATTCCCATGTGGGCGACCCTATCAGAGTCAAGAGTAAAAGTCCCTTTGCCGCCCATGGCCACCACCGCATCAGCCTCCTCCAAAGAAACAACTTGATCAAAATGCTGGTCTAAATAAGTTCTTTCCAAAGGCCAAACATAATCTCCTTGCACCAGTACCTCTGGCTCTTGAGGCAGGGGCAAACCCAGTCCTTTCAAGCTATAACCAATACAATTTTCTTTATCTTCTAAAAATCTCATTAAGGGAAAATTATAGGCCAATTAAGAAGAAAAATCAATCTAGGAAAAGTTTGGAGTGATAGAATTTAGGCAGGAACGGCATTTTCTTCAACCAACTGAGGCGAAGCACCATTGCTTCGCTCAAAAGCAATTGGAGATCTCAGACGGAGAGAACCAAAATCATTTATCAACACTTCTAAATCACTAAACCTAGCGCACCTACCTGCTGTTGTGTCCATGATAGGCGCGTCTCTATCAATATATAAAGGTAATTGAAAATGAACTTCTATTAGACTCATAATATGTTGCTATCGCAAAATGCCTGGTTGGCCAAGCACTGTTTATTTTTAAATGTGTTCCCCTATATTACTAGTTAACACCTTACAAAAAGGTAAAAATTTGAAAGTTAAAGAAGACTAATTAATCAATTTTTTATTTACCCAGTTGGTTTTTTAGATAAGTTTTTATCTTACTGCCTATTTCTTTATCTTTAAGCATAAAGTCAACCACGGTTCGGTAATAATTTAATTGGTTGCCCACATCATAAAGTCTGGCGTTTTGCAATTCTACGGCCAAAACCTGTTTTTGCTGACAAAGTTTGGTAATAGCATCAACCAGCCATAATTCTCCATCCCTGCCTGGTTTTAATTTAGCTAAGATGGGAAAAATATCAGGAGTAAAAACATAAGTACCATAGGCAGCCAAATCTGAAGGCGCTTTTTTAGGTCCGGGCTTTTCGATAATCCTTTTGAGTTTAAAAACTCCGGGTTTAAAATCTTCAATTTCACAAATACCTCTTTTATAAAATTCATCTCCTTGGGCTTTAATTGTTGCCACTACCGAAGATTGGTATTTTTCAAAAACTTTAAGACATTGTCTCAGACGAGGCGGTTGAGCCACAAAAAACTGATCTCCCCAGAGAACGGCAAAAGGCTCATCGCCAACCGCTCTTTGGGCAGAAATAACTGGCGTGGCGTTACCGTAAATGCCTTTTTGGCGGACAAAAATAAAATTAGCCATCTCCGCTACCCTCTTGACTTCTTTGAGTTTCTCTGTTTTACCTTGTTTTTTTAAAAATCTCTCCAATTCAGGCAAATAGTCAAAATAATCTTCAATGGCTCTTTTATGATAAGAAGTAACGATAATAATGTCTTTAATCCCTGAGGCAACGCATTCCTCCACCACATATTGAATTGCTGGTTTATCCCCTACCGGCAGCATTTCTTTGGGAATCGCCTTGGTCCAAGGAAGAAAGCGGGTACCTAAACCGGCGGCTGGAATGACAGCTTTAGTGACCTTCATAAGAAGCGCCAATTTTCAGGCTTTTTAAATACTGGGCAAAATCAAGACCAATATCTTCTCTATCTAGAGCAAATTCAACCATGGTCTGCATATAGTGTAAAGGATCACCCGTGGTCATCCATTTGCCTTTGATTGGTTGAGCAATGACTTTATTTTTTTTGGCTAAATCGTTCAAAATATCAGCCACCCAAAGCTCATTATCTTTACCAAAACGTTTGTTTTGAAGATGCTTCTGGGCAATTCTAATCACCTGGGGAGTGAAAATAAAGCGACCAAACTGAGCCATATCAGAAGGCGCCTTTTCCGGAGGTAATTTTTCCAGGATTGCTTCTATTTGATTGATCCGGGTGCCTTTTTTGTATTTAACCGTGCCGTATCTTTCTATTTCTTTTTTAGGTGTTTTCTGGACGGCTAACAAGGCAATAGGTTCATATTTATAAAAAATATTCATTAATTGCTTGGTGCAAGGAATGTGGGACTTAACCAGATCATCACCAAACATATAAACAAAAGGTTCGTTTTTAGCTATAAGATCTTTAATACATAAAAGCGGAGTGGCATTGCCATAGGGCAGATGACGGCCTTGGCGGATGTAAATAAAATTGGCCATCCGATAGACTTTTCTTACTTCTTCCAGGGCTTTTTTCTTGCCGTTTTTTTCTAATTGGATTTCCAATTCCAGATTGGTATCAAAGTGATTTTCTAGAGCGGACTGGCCAAAACGGGTAACCAAAATGATGTCCTTAATCCCAGAGGCAACCGCTTCTTCTACCAAGTATTGAACAATGGGACGGTCAATAATAGGAAGCATTTCTTTGGGCTGATTTTTGGTTGCGGGAAGAAAGCGGGTGCCATAACCAGCCACAGCAATAACCGCTTTAGTGATCTTCTTCATACCCTTGTATTTTATCTTTCCCATAATCTCCTTGTCAAGCTGTCTTGGTTAAAACATAGGTTCGGAAAATATTGATTGTCAACGGGGAAAATCTTTGCTAAAATCAAAGAATATGGTAGAATTACCTACGTTTACAGTGCCCAAGTTTGGATCATCACCGATTCAGTTTTTAAGAGAAGTTAAAAAGGAGCTTAAAAAAGTCAAGTGGCCCTCCCGTAAAGAGGTAGTCAAAATGACGGTGATGGTAATCTTTGTCAGTACCGGCGTTAGTCTTTTTATTACCTTTTTAGATTTTATTTTTACTAAATTGATGGAGCTAAGCGTTAAATGAAGAAAAAGATAATTAAAACCAGCAAAAAAACCAAGGCCGAGAAAAAAGAAATAGAAGAGAAACTGCCGAAAACGGCCAGCAATCACCTCATTATCAGTAAAACGAAAAACCCCAAAGCCAGATGGTATGTGGTCCACACCTATTCTGGCCATGAAAACAAAGTGGCCACCATGCTTCAACAGAGAGTGGAAAGCATGCACCTTAAAGACAGGGTTTTTGAAATTATTATTCCCACCCAGAATAAAATTAAAATCAGCAAGGGCGCCAAGCAAGAAGTGGCAGAAAAAATCTTTCCCGGTTATATTTTGGTAAAAATGATTCTGGATGATGATTCTTGGGTGACGATTAGAACCACCCAAGGTGTAACTGGATTTTTAGGCGTAGGTAAAACTCCTACTCCGATTGGCAAAGGCGAGGTGGAAACAATTCTAAAGTTTATGAAAATGGAGGCGCCTAAATATAAAGCTACTTTTTCCGTAGGTGAGGCAGTCAAAATCATTGAAGGTCCCTTCGCTAACTTTTTAGGCACGGTTGATAATATTGATGATGAGAAAGGTAAAGTGACCGTCTTAGTTTCTATTTTTGGCCGAGAAACGCCGGTGGAGTTAGATTTCTTACAGGTAAGTAAAATCTAGGATAACGAGATGATAAGATAACAGTGAATAGTCAGATTGTTCACTATCATCCTGATATCCTATTATCCTAAGTGACTAAGAAAATCAAAACCATTTTAAAACTTAACATTGAAGCAGGTAAAGCTAATCCGGCGCCGCCAATTGGTCCGGCCCTGGGTCAGCACGGGCTTAATATTATGCAGTTTTGCCAAGCTTATAATGAAAAAACCAAGGGTCAAAAAGGGATTATTCCTGCTCAAATTACGGTTTATGAAGATAGAAGTTTTGACTTTGTCCTTAAAAAACCACCAGTATCAGAATATATCAAAAGTAAACTTAATATAAAAAAGGCTAGCACAGAACCGGGTAGAAAAGAAGCAGGCAGACTCTCACAAAAATCTCTGGAAGAAATTGCCAAAGAGAAAATGGCGGATTTTAATACGCAGGATTTGGAGCAGGCGAAAAAAATTGTCGCGGGCAGTGCTCGCTCTATGGGCATTAGCATAGAACAGAAATAAAAAATAGGTTCATTAAGTTATTAAGTTATTAGTAATTTTATTTAGAATTTGGAATTTAAAGAATTAAAATTTGTTTGTAGTTTGAGATTTGAGATTTGTAATTTCACGGCCGAAGGGAGTTAATGTGGGTCAGAAAAAAATTAAGTTGATTGATCTTTCTCAAGAAGCGCAACCTGCCTACCGGCCCGCTTCGCCGAATCGAGGCGAGCAGGCAGGAAGCACAAAAAAAGAGGCGAAAAAGACCAAAGAAGTTAAGGGTGAAAAAATTAGCGGAAAAAAAGTAGACGCTAAAGACACGAAAATTACAGGCTCCAAAGCAGCGAAGAAAGAAGTGAAAAGCGCGGAAGAAGTTAGGGGTGAAAAAATTAGCGTCAAAGCCGCGAAGAAACCGCGAGCCAAGAAACAGCGCTCGCGCCGTTATAGAAAACTAAAAACTCTGATTGACCGGAAAAAGCTTTATCCTTTGGCTGAAGGAGTAAAACTTTTATGTCAAATCGCCAACTCTAAAATTGATGAAACCGTTGAAGTTAATCTTATTTCGCGTGAAGAAAAACTTTCTGGCACTGTTTCCCTACCTCATGGCACCGGTAAAAAACAAAAAATCGCCATTGCTGATGACCGATTAATTGATACAATAAATAAAGGAAAGATAGACTTTGATATACTTATTGCTGAACCAAAAATGATGGCTAAAATTGCCAAAGTGGCTAAAATTTTAGGACCTAAGGGTTTAATGCCCAATCCCAAGGCTGGCACCATTACTGACAAACCAGAAGCGTTGAAAAAGAAGTTAGAAAAAGGAGAACTAAGATTTAAAACCGAACAAAAAACTCCTCTGCTTCATATTATTATTGGTAAAATTTCTTTTGGAGAAAAAAAATTAATGGCCAATTTGGAAGCCTTAATTGAAGCGGTCAAATCCAAAAACATTAAAAAAGCAGTTTTAACTTCGACTCACTCGCCCGGAATTAAACTTGACATTAAAGAGAAAACTATTTAAAATAGTATTTGTCTAAAGACAGTAGGTCACATGAAGGTGATAAACCCTACCGAGGAAGTTTTTTAGAAATAAGCCCGCCTTGCCGAGCAAGGCGAGGCAGATTCATAAAGTTATTAAGTTATGAGCGCTCCTCGGAGCGCTTTATTATTGGGAAAACAAATTAAAATTAAAAATCAGCCTTTGGTTGATAAGTTTTAAATTTGACCGAACAAGGTGAGGCAATATGCCATCGCAAAAAAATATAGACCAAGTAAATAAACTCCAAGAAAATATGGAAAAAGCCAAATCAATGGTTTTGGCTGATTATAGAGGTTTAAATGTAGCTCAAATTAATAAGTTAAGAAATAAAATTAAAGAGTCAGGTGGTGAGTTTAAGGTAACCAAAAATACTCTGCTTAGGCTTGCATTTAAAAGACAAGAATTTAGAACCCAGAACCTGGAACTTAGCGGTCCTACTGCTATCCTCTTTAGCTATGAAGATGAAGTTGCTCCTATTAAAACCCTTTATGAATTTTTTAAAGAAAATGATTTACCCCAAATCAAGTTTGGTTTTTTAGAAAAAGAGTCATTAGAAAAAGACAGGGTGATTGAGCTGGCTCAACTCCCCTCTAGAGAAGGCCTACAA
The DNA here is from genome assembly GCA_964589815.1 of uncultured Pseudomonadales bacterium. GTDB lineage: Bacteria > Patescibacteriota > Microgenomatia > UBA1400 > UBA1400 > CAZPUR01. The sequence continues at coordinate 93,518 of CAZPUR010000002.1, read as the reverse complement.
GCTAAATTGGTCGGCACTCTTAATAGGCCAGTTTACGGTTTAGTTTACGTTTTGAAAGGAAATTTACAAAAATTGGCGGGGGTATTAAACAGTATAAAAAATAAAATGACAGGATGACAGGATAACAAGGAACAGTCAAAATAATCAGACTGTTCACTAGTATCTTATAATCCTATTATCCTAATCTGAAAGGCGGTGAATAAAAAAATGGTAAACACGAAAGACACTAAAAAGAAAGGCACTAAAAACACGAAAAAAGAGGACGCGAAAGAGGCGAAAAAAGTCAGTCCTAAGCTGCAAAAAATTATTGATGAGGTAGAAAAACTCTCAGTCATAGAACTGGCTGACTTAGTCAAGGCTTTAGAAAATAAGTTTGGGGTTTCCGCTACCGCTCCAGTAGCGGTCGCTACCACTGGAGTCGCTCCTGCCGGGGCTGATGCCGCAGCTGGTGCCAGTGAAGAAAAATCTGAATTCACCGTGGTTTTAGCAGCCAGCGGCGCTAATAAAATTGCCGTCATTAAAGCAGTAAGGGAAGTTAAGCCTGATTTAGGGCTTAAAGAAGCCAAGGATTTAGTGGAAGCAGCTCCTAAAGATTTATTGGAAGGAGTTAAAAAAGAAGAAGCCGAAGCCGCCAAAAAGAAACTGGAAGAGGCCGGCGCGCAAGTTGAACTTAAATAGTTCAATTGACAGTCCCTCTAAATTTCCCGAATGTCTATCCGTCCCTAGTGGAGAACGGTATAGTGATTGAGAAATTTTTTTAGACCGGCACGTAAAACCCCCCACTTATTAATCTCCTTTTTTTATTCTGGTTCTGACCTTGACATAATATGTTACCCTATGATATGTTGAGATTATAATTTAAATAGTTAGATAGTTAAATTACTAGATGTTATTAGAAAAATATTTCTGTACAAAAAAGGAGGTAAGTAAAACATGGACTCCCAAAATATATCAAAAATAAACTTTAGTGATCAAAATACTACTTTATCTAACACCCTAAAGTCTAAAAAAAGAAGTGTTTCTTTAGAAAGCTTGCCTGACCTTTTAACTGTTCGTGAAGTAGCTGAACTTTTACGAGTCTCTCCGCTCACGATTAAACGCTGGGGTAAACGCGGCAAATTACCCGCCATTAGAATTAATGCCCGCGGCGATAGAAGATATAAAAAAGAAGCGGTTCTATGGCTTTTGGGAATGCAGGAGAACAAATAGTAGTTAATTAGCGCTTTGGCGCGTATATTAGTTCACTTCGTTCACGTTATTAGCTTCGCGTTATTCATTGTTTTGCTATTAATAACTACTTAATACACTACTTCATCAACTACCTAATAACCATTCTTTAGAAATTAAAAATATAAATTTTACTAATCTTAGTTGTCTTTTCCCACGCCAAGGTTGATGAATTAATCGCCACCACCATTCTAAATTTAATTTTCTTATCCACTTAGGCGCTCTTTTCAGTCGACCACTAATATAGTCAAAAGCACCACCAACGCCCATCGCTAGATTAACGTTTAATTTTTTTAAATTATCAGCAATCCATTTTTCCTGCATGGGCGCACCAAAAGCAACAAAAAGAAACTCCGGCTCAAAGTTGTTAATCTTTTTAATAGTTCGCCGATTCTGTATTAAACTTTCATTCTTAACATTGGCTGGACCTTGATCGTAAGCAACTTTGAGTTCATTGCTGCATTGTTTCATTGTTATATTATTAAGCACTTGGGCTGCTTTCTGGGCGACACCCACTCCGCCACCGAGCAAGAAAACTCGCCAATTTTTAACAGCGGCTAGCTTACAAAGCTCAAGCATTAAATCTACGCCGCTAAGGCGATGAAACTGACGAAACTGTAGTCTCGCCGCCCAAACAAGACCTACTCCATCCGGTACCGCCAGCCAAGAGTTATTAATGATACTTCTCATCCTATAATCTTTTTGAGCAATTACTATATGTTCTGGATTAGGTGTAGTAATTTGATCCTTTTTGTTATATTTAACCAATTTCTCTACCCTATTAAGAATTTCCATCAAAGAAAGAGCGTCGACTCTTACTCCTAAGACTTTTCTAGTCCTATAATTAGAAGAATGTCTGTTTTTTTTAATCATTATTTGAAGATTAAAACCTTTAATTTAACGAGATTTTAATATTTTTAAAATAAAAGTTTGCTTGATTTTACAGTAAGAAAAATATAATTGTCAAAAATTAGCAGAAAAATAGATTAACTGCTAATCATTTAATGCCATTTTTTCGTAAATCTAATCAATTTACACATCTTATATGTAAAAAAAGGTAAAAAAATACATATTTTTATGTAAAAAAGTCTGATTAAAACCAGTTGAGAACTTTTTATCCTTAAATTTATATATTATAGGGTTAGATATAATCAGATCAAATTACCTAAATTACTCTTGGCTGAACAATTTTTGTTGCTAATTATTTTACTGTTATATCAATCTTTTCCATAATTAGAAATTAGATATTAGATATTAGAAATTACGCTTAATAGCCTCTACTATATCCCTCTTCAAAATGGCTAAATAAAAGCTAAATTTTTCTTGTATTTTGATAAATTTTCTAAAGCAATTCCTGTGCCTTTAGCCACACAGAGAATTGGTTCTTCCACCACATAACAAGGAACACCGGTCTCTTGGGTTAAAAATTTATCAAAATTTTTTAAAAGCGAGGTGCCTCCAGTCATCACAATCCCCTTGTCAATAATATCGGCCGCTAGCTCCGGAGGAATTTGGGAAAGAACTTTTTTAATCATGGCGCTTATCTGTGTCAGGGGTGATTGAATCGCTTGCACTACTTCATTGGTACTGATTTCTATTTTGCGAGGTAAACCGGAAATAGTATCCCGACCTTTAATAGCCATTTTGGAATTTTTAGCCCCAATGACTTTTAAAGCGCTACCGATTTTAATCTTCACTTCTTCAGCCGTGTTTTCACCAATAATTAAACCGTATTTTTTTCTCACAAAAGCGGCAATGCTGTCGTCAATCTTAGACCCGGAAACCCGAATGCTCTGAGACACTACGACTGTGCCTAAAGAAATTACGGCTGATTCAGCCGCACCTCCGCCCATATCCACCACCATATTACCCGAAGGAGCGGCAATGGAAATACCGGCGCCAATGGCGGCCGCTAAAGGCTCGTGGATTAAAAAGACTTTTCTGGCGCCGGCGCTCAAGGCGGCGTTCTCCACCGCTCTCTTCTCCACCTGGGTACAGCCAGCGGGCACGCAAATCATCACTTCGGGTTTAAATAAGAAAGAACGACCGCAAACTTTTCTTAAAAAATACCTTAGCATCGCTTCAGTAATCTGATAATTAGCAATTACTCCTTCACGCATCGGCTTGGAGGCGACAATATTGCCCGGAGTCCGACCCAGCATTTCTTTGGCTTCTTTACCTACGGCCAAAACCTTTTTATCTCTTAAAGAAACGGCCACGACCGTAGGTTCGTTTAAAACGATTCCCTGGCCTTCTAAATATACAATACTATTAGCTGTTCCTAGATCTATTCCTAGTCTTTTGAATAACACTTTTCAAAATTTCTAATGTCAAATTTCTAATTTCAAAATTGGACATTTTATTAGAAATTAGGAATTAGTAATTGGAAATTAATTTAATTATACCAATCCCTTCTTTCTCCCACAATGGTTGAGTGGTATCCCGCTGAGCGGGATGCAAACCACGCTGAGCGTGGTATAATAACCTTTAATGAATAAGCGACTCCTAATCACTCTGGGTATTGCCCTGTTTTTAATTGGAGGAACATTAGCCGCTATCAGGTTTGCTCAGGGTTACCGTTTGGATTTTAAAAAGAAGAAGGTCACCAGCACCGGTCTTTTAGTGGCTAACTCTTATCCTAAAGGCGCTTCGGTTTACATCAACGACAACTTAACCACGGCCACGGATGATACTTTAAATCTGCCTCCAGGTGAATATCAGGTAAAAATTATCAAAGACGGTTATCTTAGTTGGGAAAAAACTTTAAAACTGGAAAAAGAAGTGGTCACTCAAGCCAATGCCCGCCTTTTTCCGGCCGTGCCCGATTTAAAAGGTCTGACTTATTCCGGAGCTTTAAATCTGACTCCTTCTCCTGACGGTCAGAAAATTGCTTTTTCAGTGGCCTCAGCTTCGGGCCGGCTTAAAAATGGACTTTGGGTTTTGAATATGAACAGTTCTGCTTTTGCTTCAGAATATGAGCTGTTGCAAATCAGCCAAAACAGCAGTATTTTTGACTTTACCGATGCCAAGCTCTGCTGGTCACCGGATGGCCGGCAAATTTTAGCCAAAAATGAAGCTGACGCCGTCCTGCTGGACAATAACCGACTTAACAAAGCCACTGACTTTAAAGATGTCACCGCCCAACTGCCTTTAATTCTAACTGAATGGGAAGAAGAATTAGAGCTTAAACGTCAGCGCCAGTGGAAAAAACTGCCTGAAGCAATGCAGAAAATTGCTTCTGATTCGGCCAAATTGGTTTATTTTTCTCCGGATGAAGAAAAAGTTTTATATACGGCCATTAACCCCGCCACTATTCCTGAAGAATTAGTGCCGTCTCTGCCCGGCTCCAATACCCAAACAGAGGAAAGAGAAATTAAAGCAAACAGGGTTTATGTTTATGACCTTAAAGAAGATAAGAATTTCTTTATCATAGACGCGAAACCTGCCTCCCGGCCCGCTTCGCCGAATCGAGGCGAGCAGGCAGGAACCGCGAAAGAAGAGGAGGTCTTGGAAAAAAGAATGGAAGCAATCCAAAACCAATATTCACCTTTAAAAATACAGGGAATCCAGTGGTTTCCGACTTCCAATCACTTGATTTACACTAATTCTGACAAAGTCATTATTATGGAATATGACGGCACTAATAGAACTACGGTTTATGCCGGGCCTTTTGAAGATTCTTTTGCCTATCCCTGGCCCGATGCCTCCAAAATGCTCATTCTGACCAACTTGAACCCCGATACTAAACTGCCGTCTAACCTTTATGCGGTGGAGTTAAAATAAAGGCACTTTATATGGTTTTTCTGGTTTAAAATCAGTATTTAAAACTTCTGGGGTGGTAAAAAGTTCTTGTAACAAATCCATAGCTCGAGCGGTTTTCTCTTTACGTATTGTTAGCCAATCTCTTCCTTTCTCTGATTGCTCTAAGGCTCCTAAGATTCCCTGTTTTTCAAGTTCACTAATGCAAAGAACCTCTGCCAAAGCTCCTTTTATATTATGAGTTAATTTTTCTCTTATATTACTTCCTCTATCCATAATTTTCCTCCTTGTGTCCCTGTCCAGAGTCGAACCCCATACAACTCCTTTCTACAAAATCGCCTACGGCGTATTATTGCAGAAGCGTCGTGTACGGGGCAGGCCTAGAGGTTTACCTGCCCGCAGTGCTACAGCGTTGCAGGCGGGCCTGCCCGCCATTTGCTGTGCCGCTGGAAGGAATTGAACCTTCATTCCAGGTTTAGGAAACCTGTGCTCTATCCGTTGAGCTACAGCGGCTTAATACATATTTTACCTTAAAATATGATAAAATTAAACTGTTCGGGGCATAGCCCAATTGGTAAGGCGCACGCTTCGGGTGCGTGAGATTCCGAGTTCGACTCTCGGTGCCCCGACTATCCCGACGTTGATAAATCAAGTCGGGATGAAAACTAAATTTAAGGCTGTGACTACGTCGCAGAGTTTTCATGAAAATAGGTATTTTGGGCGGAGCTTTTAATCCGCCCCATCTTGGTCACCTACTTATTAGCTCCCAAGTCTTGGACTTTGCCGATTGCCAAGAAGTTTGGTTGACTCCGTGCTTTAAACATACTTTTGATAAAAATATGGACTCAGTCAAACATCGGGTGTTTATGACTAAAATGCTAACCAATAGCAAGATTAAATATTGTGATGAAGAAATTAAAAATAAGCTTTCGGGCCAGACCATCGAATTAATGGAACTTTTAACTAAGAAATATCCTCAACATCAACTTTACTTTATCATTGGTTCTGACAATCTTAAAAATTTTAAAAAATGGGGTGATTGGCAAAAGTTAATTACTACTTATGATTTTCTCATCTTTCCCCGCCCCCAGTTTGGCTATAATCTTTCTCAATGGGATCTTGATAAACCTGAGTATAAATTTCATCTTCTCAAACATCCGCTTTTAATCCACTCTAATATTTCTTCTACTAATATTCGTAAACGGCTTAAACAAGGCCTATCAATCAATAACTTAGTAGATCAAAAGATATATAACTACATTATAAAGCACCAGCTTTATAAGTAGAATTTTACAATTTAGCAATTTAACGGGGCAAGCAATGAATTTACAATTTAGCAATTTACAATTAAAACAAGAAGTAGAAAAAATAATTAAGTTTATTCAAACGACTTTAAAAACGCAGGGTTTTAAAAAAACAGTTATTGCGGTCTCCGGTGGGGTGGATTCAGCCGTTTGTTTGACTCTGCTCTGCAGGGCGATTGGTCCGAAAAATATTATTGTTCTCAAGCTTCCTTACGGAAAACAAGAAATGAAAATGGCTGATTTAATCATTCAACAAACAAAAATTCCCAAAGAAAATGTTAAGGAAATTAATATAGCAAAAATCGTGGATAAAATTGCTTCATTGCTCCGCTCCGCCGGCTGGCAGATGGCGGATTGCTTCATTACTGATAAGAAGAAAATTAACAATGGAACAATGGAACAATGGAACAATGGAACAATTAATAAAGTCCGTCTTGGCAACATTACCGCTAGGGTAAGAATGATTATTGTCTATGATATGGCTAAAAAATATCAAGCTCTGGTTTGCGGCACGGAAAATAAATCAGAATATCTTTTGGGTTATTTTACCCGTTTTGGCGACGAAGCCTCTGATTTTGAACCTATTCGTCACCTTTACAAAACCCGTGTTTACCAATTAGCCAAGCACTTCGATATACCGAACCAAATTATTCAGGCTCCGGCATCGGCCGGACTATGGCCAAACCAAGAAGATGAAAAAGAACTGGGCTTTACTTACCAAGAAGCAGACCAGGTCCTTTATTTATATTCAGAGAAAAACCTAAGTCTTAAGAAAATATCTAGCAAAGGTTATCAAAATGCAGAGAAAATTATCAGAAGATTAAAACAAAATAGCTTTAAACACCAAGTGCCTTATTCTTGTTCTATGATTACTGGACTTTCCTGACCCGTTAAGATTGCCGTTCTTAATTGCTGGTCTTTTAAAGATTCTGCTCCCTTAATCACTTGCTGAACGTAAGCTACTAGTACTAGTTCTGTTTCTCCGATTTCTAATACTCTTTCTAATGCTTCTGCAGTCATTTTAACAAAGCAAGGCTTGCCGAAAAGGCTTCTGAGTCTAAACAAGCTCCCACCATACTGGGAAGGGCTCTCTCTCCAACTCCTCCGATTTCGACTTTCCCTTGATCTAATGCTTCAAAACCTGTTATTATTTCGTCTTGAGTCCTGGCAGCTCTCTCTGTTTCTGATAAGTTAGAAGGCTCTAGAACAATCGCTAGTCTTTCTTCTCTAAAAGCAACACTCATTTCTCCCTCCTCTTTTTAAAAATTTACAACTTTTTTATTTTACCACAAATTTTATTTAAAAAAATTATTTTCTTAGAAAATCCTTTAACCAACGAGAATGAGCCGGGTGGCGCAACCGAGCTAAAGCCTGAGCTTCTAACTGTCTGATTCTTTCCCGAGTCACTCCCATCTTCTGCCCCACTTCTTCTAAAGTATAAGTCTCGCCGTCAACTAAACCATATCTTGATTGTAAAATCCGCACTTCCCGAGGTGGTAAATCCTGAAGCATTTCTTCAAGCAATTCCCTTAACATCGAACTCGTCACTTCATTATCGGGTTCAAGCGCTTCTGGATCTTCAATAAATCCGCCCAACTCGCTCTCATCTCCTTCTTCACCTACAGGCCGTTCTAAAGACAAAGTATGTTTGGCTTTTCTTAACATATCTTCTAATTCTTCTAAAGATAATTCCGCAACTTCGGCCAGTTCTTCATCGGTCGGCTCTCTTCCTAAATCTTGAGCTAAATCACGTTTAATGTTGAATAATGCATGTAACCTATCTCCATAATGTACCGGAATCCTAATGGTCCGACCCTGATCAGCAATGGCTCTAGTAATTGCCTGCCTGATCCACCAAGTAGCGTAAGTAGAAAATCTATACTCTTTTTTCCAGTCATATTTTTCGGCAGCTCTAAGCAGACCAATTTCTCCCTCCTGAATTAAATCTAAAAAGGGAACGCCTCTGCCTAGATATTTTTTAGCCACGGAAACAACCAATCGGCTATTTGAAGCAATGAAATGCTCTTTGGCTTGGTCTGCGGCGGGAATTAAATCCAACATTATTTGCAAGAGTCTTTTTCTTTTTTCTGGCTTGAGTTGATTGTTGACTAATAATGCTAAGCCTAAGCTGGTCATATCCCTAATTCTTCCTAAAACTAATTGTTGTTTAAATGACAGGAAAGGATACCAGCCACGCTGTTGTAAATAATAGCCCAAAGGATCTTTCACAGGATCAGCCACAGGTGCTTTAACCGTAGCTCTGACCTCTTCCACTAATTGGTCAAATTGAACTAAAATCTCCAAGTCTAGGGGCGCGGTTTGTAAAATCCAGTCAACCGCAGTTTCTCTCCTTGATATCTCTCTTGCTTTTAAAGATATTAAACGGTCTTTTTTTATCCATATCCCCTCTTGCGAATGACCAATTTTACTTTTCCCATGCTCGTCTTCAGCTAAAAGAAAAGCTATTCCCTCCCTTGCCTGCCTTCTGCTTATTCTTAAGGCTGCTGCTGCTTCATGAATCAGTAAGGCATCGGCCGGAGTTAGCTCGCTTGTCCTAGACACATTAGGGACAAAGCCTTTATTTTGCAGAGCCAACTCTAAGGAAAGAGGCACGAATTTTTTCAGATACCCACCTTTTTTTCTGACCTTAATAAGGGAAAAACTAGCATCTGAAGTTTTATCTAATTTTCTGAGAATATCTCTTAATTCCTCAGGAGAGCAAAAACCATAATGACGGATAAATTCCATTCTATCCAAAGTGCCTTCTAAATCTGCCCAAAAAACTAACTCTTTTAAAGGCAGAGCTTCCATAAGTTCTTCATATTTCAAACCACGCTGCCACAATGAAACCGCTAACTCTCTTTGCTGTTCAGGGTTAAACTGATTTTCTTTTTTAGCAGAGGCTTCTGTTGATGAGTCTTGCTGGTCGGCGGTTAAATTTCGGTAAGTCGTTCTCCATCTCCGAATCAACTCATTAAGAGTTGCTGGTCTAAGGGCGGCCAAACTCAACTCATCTATAAGGTCGCCAATGGGTTGGCTTTGCTCTTGAAAATAAACCGGAGTCTTTAATAAAAGTTCTGGATCCTCACCTTTTCTAATTAAGAACCAGAATTCTGAAAGTAATTTTTCTCTTTCTTGAGAAAAAGCATCTCTGGCTTGATCTAACTCAGCTTCCTCTGAAGCGCCGGCTAGCTCTTGCCAAGCAAGGACGAAAGGGTGATTATCAAAAACAATATTTGGTTCAGGATGCTCTAATAAAGTAAATTCGGGCACCCTTGAAACTAACTCTCTTTCCATATCCTATAATTATACAATAAATATGGGAAAAAATTAATATTCTTATACCCTTATAGTATTGAAGAACAGTAAGAAAAGGTCTTTTACTTTTTATTCTCTTTCTTCTAAGGAGTAAACCCAGAGGTAATCGCCTTTGTCATAATCAAAAATCTCGTTTTGGTCAAAAATGAGATCTTGTTCTTTTTTAGCTGTCTCTACCGAGTCGGAGGCATGAATTACATTATGCTGGCCGGAAATAGAAAAATCGCCCCTAATGGAACCGCCTTCTGCTTCATAGCCGGTGGTGACGCCGCAAAGCTTGCGTACGGTTTTAACTGCTTCCAAGCCTTCCCAAAGCATAGCCACCACTGGCGCGGCCATCATAAATTTTTTCAGGTTGCCAAAAAAGGGCTTTTCCTTGTGATGGCTATACCATTGATCTAAAAGTTCATCGGGTAAAACCATCATTTTAATCGCCATCAATTTCAAGCCTTTACGTTCAAAGCGGGAAATGATTTCACCCACCAGGCCTCTTTGTAAGGCATCGGGTTTGACTAAAACGACTGAACGTTGAAGTTTTGCCATAATTCTCTAGGGTGTAGTCAGTAGTTAGTAGGGTGTAGGGTTTCTCTTCCTACGCAATACGCAATACGCATTACTCCCTACTCACTATAAAGCTACTCCCTACTCCCTAATTTTCTAATCATTACATTTAACATTTTTAAAACTTCGTTTAGTAAATTCTCTACTTTTACTGTATCAAGGTTTTTCATTTTAGGCAAGACCTTAATTATCTCTACCTGGGTTTCTAACTCAGAAGCAGAACCATTAGCAATAGATAAAAATCTTAGATAGTCTTTCCTACTTTTCCTTCTATACCCCTCAGCAATATTAGAAGGAATCGAAATAGCTGCTCTTCTCATTTGTGAAGATAAGCCATATTGTTCTGAAGTAGGAAGCTTGCTAGTTAATTGGTAAACGGCAACGATTAACTGCATCGAACGCTGCCAAACGGTTAGTTTTTTATACATAAATTAGGGTGTAGGGTTTACCCTACGCGATACGCAATACTCCCTATATTTTCAATATCTTTGCAAATCTAGTTTCGTCTTTATATGGTCCGATGATGGCTAAATTCAGGCCTTGATTAACAAAAATTTGTCGGGCAACTCTTTTAATATCACTCAAGCTCACCTTTTCTATTCCCTCAATAATCTCTTTAGGAGTTCTAATTTTATCTTCCAATAAAAAGTCTTCCACCAAAAGACTGGCAATTTCTTGGGAGTCTTCCAAACTCAAAGCCAACTTCCCCTTAAGGTATTCCTTGGCTCGTTTTAATTCACTAGAACGTAGGGAGTAATGCGTATTGCGTAGTTCATTTAAAATCACTTTTATCGCCTCTCCCGCCTTATTAACATCTGTGCCTGCCTGAGTCATAAAATAACCATGATCAAAATAAGTGTTGATTGAACTTCTGATATAATAAGCCAAACCTCTTTTTTCTCTGACTTCCATAAATAGTCTGGAACTCATATTGCCGCCTAAAATAGTGGATAAAACCGCCATCACGTAACGGTCTTTATGACCGTGGGGTAAGGCTCTAACTCCTAAACAAAAATGGGTTTGGTTAGTTTTTTTATATTTAAACTGTAAGGCAGGCTTTTGCTGGATAAATTTAACTGGTTGAAGTTCGAATAATCGATCCACAATCGTAGGTCCTTTATTCAGATTAAAATTTTGCACTTTGCACCCTGCCTTGCCGGCAGGCAGGTTTGCACTTTGCACTTTTTTCATTCCTCCCACAATCCCTAAAATCATATTTTTGGGCCGGTAATATTGGCCAAGATAATTTAAAAAGTTGCTGCGTTTCATGGCTTTAACTGATTTTTTATAGCCAATGGTCGGGCAGCCCAAACGGCTATCAGGATACAAAAGTATCTCAAAATCTATGCCTACTTTAACCATAGGATTATCCTCATACATATTGATTTCTTCAATAATCACCCCTTTTTCTTTTTGCATTTCTTTTTCCGGCAGGAGCGGTTGAAACACCAACTGGGACAAAACGTCCAAGGCTAAATCAAGATGTTGAACCGCAGACTTAACATAAAAACCAGTGTATTCTTTAGTGGTGAAAGCATTGAATTCGGCGCCAATGGCGTCTACGGTTGAGGTTAAGTCAAACGAGGTGGGATATTTTTTAGTGCCCTTGAAAACCATATGTTCTAAAAAATGGGAAATGCCTGCCAATTTTTCTTTTTCATAACGGGAGCCAACTTTAACCATTAATAGAGCGGTCACTGATGGAGATTGAGGTAAGTTAAGGGTAATTAAACGCAGGCCATTGCTTAAAGTTTTAATTTGAGGCTTAAAGTTCATGAAGATATTGTATCATATCTTGAAAAATATAAAAAAAGAAGTAAAATAGCTAAATAAGAAAATTAATTAATTGTTATGACAAACTTTGAGGTAAGTTTTAAAGATAGTCCTTGCTCTGGCTGTGGCGGCCAATGCTGCCAGGATGCTTTTGTTCCTGTGGGCGTAGAGGAGTTAGGGTTATTTCAAAATCCAGAAATTGTCTTGGAAACAGAAACAGGCAAAGCAATTATCCACGTTCACCCTTGTGAACATCTGGACCATAAAGGACGTCGTGATATTCACGGTCAGATAAAATCTTGCACAGAAGCTCCGGTTGAAAACCCTAGAAAACTCTTTCCTGATATAGAATGTGGCTGGTCCTTTGTTTAAATAAAAGGCGTCTCTATCAACGTTATAAGGTATTTAAAATTCTTACCGTAAACGTCGCTGTAAATCAGCTGCCTGACCGGCAATCTCTAACAAAGATTCTGCTCCTGCCGGAGTAAGATGTTCTGATGCCTGAAGCCAGATTAATGATTCGTTCAATAATGCTCCTGCTTCTTCAGTTAGGTGGGCATTAATTGCCTCTTGGACCGCAGTAGGGGTGGTATATCTAGTTTTTTTTAACTCCATTTTTATAATTCCAAACCTAAAACTTCAACCATCTGACCAGTTAAATTAGGTTGCATCTTAAGAGCACGCTCTGGCTCCATTCTACTGGCTAAAAAACTTTCTTCAATTATCAAATGTGCTACTGCCTGATCTGGTTCTAGATTCCCTGACTCAAAAGCTGTATTTAATCGGGTAATTAAATCAGGTCGGGAGATTTGTGATAAATCCAATTCTCCCTTAGTCATTAATTTAGCCACTGCCTCTTCGGGAGTTAATCCTCCACTTGCAAAACCTCTATTTAACCAAGCTAAATCTTTTGCCATAACAGCCCTGATTTTATCATAAAATAAGTGAAATTAAAATTATTTTCTTTCTTCCTGAAGTAAAAAACTGGATGGAGGTTTGGGAATTCTATAATCTGGGTCGCCACCTCTTTGTCTAACTGTTTTAGCCTCATCAAAAGGATGGGCCGTAGAAGAAAAGTGTTTTTTTTGGGTTCTTAAAGTACGGGTGGCTTCGGCTGCGTCCGGATTATGTTTATATAAATCTGCCCCGGGAAGATCTTGAAGTTCAGAGAGCACCCTGCCTGTCCTTGAATCAAAACCTGGTTGATAACGAAGATGAGATAATTGACCGGTGGCTTCATTTAAACGAACCTCAATTAATACTCTTCTTGTGTCATAAACATCCAGGGAGCCTTCAACATCTTCTCTTGAAAGACGAAAATCTTCTCCTAAAAGTACGGCTAAACTTCTTTCTGAAGGTGTATCAGCTTCGCCAAAAACCTGTTCTGGCCCAATCATTCCACTTGCAACTAAAGTTCTTGTTTTTGCTGTTACTTGTCTATGGTCAAAAACGGGTGCTTTTTCCATTTCGTTTTTCCTTTTTATCTCTCGGGCAAGCCTCCTTGTTGAGCGCATTCTTCAAGAGCTAATCTAAACCCTGAGTCACTTTGTGACATTCTAATAACTTCCTCTACACTTACTATTATACGTCCCTCCGGCAATTCTCCAAACAAAGCTTTATCAGGATAACGGGCAGCGGCAATAGCAGCTGCTTCTAATAAAGTAACGTTTTCTGGCACTGATAATTTTTCTGACATATGTTTTTTAATTAAACAGGTTGGAGTATGGGTGGTTCTTCGATCAAATCTAATTCTCTTAATTCCCCAGAAACTGCTTGCCTTAACTGGTCAATTGCTCGGTCTCCTCCAAGTCTTGATATTAAGTCTACTCCTCCCCTGGTCAGAGCCTCAAGACCCAAACCCCAAAGACTCCAGTCACCAGTATCAAAACCAGCGGCCCTAACCATAATTCCTGCTAACTGATCTGCATTAGCTTCTCGAATTTGGGCAGCAGTGTAAACCTGCTCTTGAGCCATTTTTTCCTTGGTTTTATTTTAACACTAAACCTCTTGTTCTGAAAGTCCAAAAATCTCTCTTACATGTGTCAATGCTTCTTCCGTAGAGATACGTTCACGTCCTAAAATCTTTCCCATACAATCTGGTACTCCTAGGAAGCCAGCAAGACAAGATTCTGTTCGGACTAAAAGAGGCATGGGCCCAACAGCATCCTCCACTATCATATCAAATGCTATTTTTGGATGAACTCTACCCTGTCGAACTGCCTTGCCCCGCTTGGCAAAACTTAAACTGTCTTCTGTTAAATGATAAATACCTCGTCCAAAATGTTTTATTAAATTCTCCATTAGATTAAATCTCCTGGTTTTATCGGTTCAGGAATAGGTCTGGGTTGAACATTAGTATTGCTCGCTTTCACGGCAAGGTCAGTTAATTGAAGAACTACCTTCTCTGGATGAGCTACTGTTACTGAACCAATAGCTGCGCCTGTTGAGGTTTTCAAAGTAACTCTACCAATGGGGGCTTCGAGAGCCTTCTTCCCACGAGTGGCTCGCTTTAATATGGTATTAATTAGATCAAACCACTTTGGTGGATCAGAGCTGTAAAAAATACTACCGCCAGCAATTGTTTCATGTCTAATCGGTATCTTATTTTGTCTTCCCATGGGAATCGTCCAATTGTGATAAATTCCTCCCACTTCAACAGAATTTCCCCAGGTCCCACCTCCTACAATGACTTTGAGAAGTCCACTTATCCCTGTGGTTTCCAATTTTATGGGATTGCTGTTTAGCTGAGTCCTGACTTGCTGTCCTTCCCATACTTTTTCTTCTTCGCTTAAAGCCACTTCTATATTAGCCTGTCTCGCCTGAGTTATTTGTGCTACATCGGCAACCCTCCTCATATAGCCCTTACGGGTATCACTATCAGGATGCTTTCTATCTAAGTATTCTTTTAAGCGTTTGCTTTCTGCTGTTTGTTCTGAACTTTTAGGGAATCTAGCATCCCCTGGAGCTATTTCTTTTCCACTATTTCTTACCAAAAGACCCATTCTTTCGCCTGGACGTAAAATTTTACCTCTGCCCGTAGGTCTAGCATCATTTCCCTGCTCATCAACCATTGATGAAGCATTGCTTGAATCTATAACCCTAGCTCTTGGCCTGACTGCCTCTTTTTTCCTTCTTAGTCCAAAAATACCAGTTCCCACCTCTTCCCTAAAAACACGAAGATCAAGTCTCTCAGGTTGATCCTCAGCTAATTTTTTTAAGACCTCTCTGGAACGCCTATCAGTAACAGCTCCTGGAATTTCCTCGCCTATACCTAAAGCTTGTTTTGTATTATCTAAAATGCTTTCAACGCTACCAACCAAACCAGATCTTGGAGTAACTGCTTCAGACTCAGCTCCTACTGAATCAAAAGCTGGTTCACCGGTGACGATATTAGGAATTTCACTCTTCATATATATTTCCTTTCAGACAAATTTATTATACTAAATATATTAAATATGTCAAACCTATAATATTATTTATAAATACACTTACTCATGGCTATTTTTGTTCTCCTTTTCTTAATAACGCTCTAATTTGTTCTTTGGTCTGAGGTTCATGTGGTTCTGTTCCAGACTGGGCTTCTAATTCTGGTCCATCTAAGCCTAAATCAGCAAAAGTAGGCACTCCTTCTATGAGTAAAGACTCTCTACTAAGTACTCTTAAAGCTTCAATGCCTTGATTAAGCTGAGCAAAAACGTCTAAAGGCTCTTTGTGAACTTCGCCCCCAACTATTTCCTGACTTAAAGTATGACGCCAGCGAATAACACCAACACCCAAAACAGCCACTGGTTTTTTTCCAAGCAAACCTCTAACCCTATTAACTGCTCGAGACAAAGGATCAAGAGTCACCTCAGGTCTAAAAGTGCCATCAACTATTTTTGCTACTGAAACATTAGTTTGCCCGGATCTTCGCGTAGGGGCATTAACTTGCATACTCCCTCTATTAAAATCAAGGACAGCTGTTTCGCCTCCAGCCCTAGGCTCACCTGATAAAGCAGCTACAGCTACATCAGTTAAGCCATCACCTAATAATCTTAAAAGTCCCTTGCCTTTTCCATTTCCCTCTCTAAGTGAATGAGTTAACTGTAAATCAGCCATCGCTTGTTGCGCTTGGAAATGTTCAGACCGATCTTGCTCAGCTGCCTTGCGATAGATCCGGGCTGATTCAATCTCTTGTTGAGCAATTAAGGCTTGATCAGCTAAAGATTGACCTCTTTGAACCTTTTGTCTCCTTCTGACTAAATTCTCTCCTTCTTTTACTCGTCTTGCTCCAGCTTCAGTTCTGATCTGAGCAAAAATAGGGCCAACCTGAGCATAAACTGTCTCATTTCTACGACTCACCTTACCCTGAGTCCCCGGAGGAATACGAGCAATTACTTGCCTTCTCCCAGTTTCACTATTAGTGGTAGTTAAAGCCAACCCTGCCTTCTCTGCCTTATTTACTCTAAAAACATTACCTAAGCCGACTGGTTTGCCTACTTCAATCCCTTCAGTACTAATAGAAGAAGTCTCCTTCTTTCCTTCTATCCCCTGCTCTAAAAGAGTTTGGCCTAATAGTCCTGGCAATTCTGATCTAGGCATTTTTTTCCTTTCAAAACATATTAATAATAAACTGACTTTAAGTTGTTTCGCTTTTTTAAGCTCTTCAGGCCCGATACACATCGGACAACAACCAAATACTGCACACAACATAAACCTAAAACCTTTTATAAACTTTCTCTCAAGCATGAGAGAAAAAAAGATTTTAAGCTATGCCGCGTGCAGCCTTCCGCCAGATGCGGAAGAATTGCTCGCAAACAAAAGAACCTCCGGTTGACCCGCCGATTCGAACTTGCTCTGTCCAGCCTTGGAACAGTTACCTGTTTATATGTAAGGTAACTGACAACAGATTTGCCCGAATCGGCGGGTCGGGTGGAGATCTGACTAGGTAGGCCATCTTCTGGCCTCCTAGCCTTACGGCAAAACCCAGACTTCGTAGGTCGGGTCAACGCCGTACTGCAGCTCAGTCCTACAGAGCCACCCCCAGACAGACACCTGCCGTCCGTCTGTGGTCCGAAAGGTTGCCTCTGGCAAGCCCCCTTCCACCCAGGTAAAGGAGCCATCGCTGGTATTTTTCAACCAGTATTGGCTTTCCTCTCCGGGGAGGAGCTCTGCATTGGTGCAAGGGCCGGTGTCGACGGGCGGAGTGCTCGAGCCAGTGTCAGGCGGAAGCACAACAGTCGGTGGCGGCGATGTCACCGCAACGTAGCAAGAGGGAGGCCATTCCCCCGTGCCGTAAAAGATGCCGTCCGTATCAGAGCTGGCCTTGTCGAGCTGTCTGCCCAAGCCGTAGCCAATCTGGATCTCCTGCGTAATACCCAACGCCGGAGACGAAACCCAGTGCCGGTTCTTATAGAAAAAACCGACACCACGTTTCACTCTCAGATTCCAGATCGTCCCACGCGGAAACCACGTAGTTGAGCCGCTCTGCGCATTGCCGATGCTGGCGCCCAGAAGGGCATCAACCAGGCACTGCACTCGCTGCGGTCCTTCGGGCAGTAGCTCCTTTTGCAGCTCGGGCGCGGCTTCGACCTGTGCCGGATAAACCGGAATTGGTGTGGCCGCAGGTACGCCAGCAACGGGCGTTGCAGCAGGTACGGCAGGTGGCACACCGGCGTCAGATTGAACAGGCTGACTCCAGGGCGGACCAATGCCTACACCTTCACCCGTTTCGCTGTAGGCCGCATAGTCAAACTCCGTCGCCAGTCCTTTCTCTAGGTAGGCCATGGTTTTGCTTTCAGGCAAGTCTTTCTCAAACTGCCCAATTGCAAAGTCCAATAGTCTTATCCCTAAAAAGGCAACGGCAACGACGCCGACTATACCGCCACCGATTACCTTGAGAGCGTTCTTGGCTCCCAAACCGTTCTTGAGCATCCAGAAGCCCGCAGCACCGGCCACCAGAGCCAACAAAAACGGCAACATCATGATAATCCACTGAAACATTTCTTTTGCCTCCGTTTCATGTCCTGATTTTAAAAGTCTTCCACTAACCTAAACTTTTCCCTACTCACCTCCTGTTTCTGCGAGAAGCTGCTGCCAGAGCTTCCAAGCGTACTTGGCCTGGCGAACAGCCGGATCTTCAGGGCCTCCATCCGTGTCAGCGCAGTTCCAACACCGACCTTCATCAGCCCCGTTAAACCGCCTGGCAAAAGCTAGCTCCGAAGTTTGTTCTTCCAACTCCAGTTCTAGCTCCATCCGGCAAGCAGCATCAGCTCCTGCCGAATCATTTTCCCGGCCGGGTTGACTCGGGCCTGGGGGCCAATATAAATCCCAGGTGCCTGGCATGAATTGCCAGGTTCCTTTGGCCCCAGCCCGCGAGATGGCATTTTGGTTGTAACTCGGTCCCTCTGAGTGGCCTATCGCCACAACCAAGAGCGGATCGCAACCGTGTTTGCTGGCCGCAGCCTTAGCTGCGCTCCAGATTCTTTCCGGACAGTGGAAACTCACTTCACTCCCTGTCCAGTAAGTAATCGGGAATGTCGGCAGGGCCGACGTTTCCAGCAAAGCCTGATCCCACTTCTTCTGTTCATCAGCAGGGATCAAACCGTAGGCCACATTTTCCGGGTCGATCTCACTCACCCGAGAAACGGCCCGGCCAACCCAGGTCTGACGACCACCAACCAGGTTCTCCAACGGCATGCCACCTAAAACCAGTAACCTGATTACCATCAAAACCAAAACGCAGGAGCAAAGAATTGCTCCCCAGAAAGCGCCTACAAAGTAATAGTGGCAGCCGCCTCGACCTCGGCCATGTTGGAGCCAGTAGAAGCGTCTTTTTTCCTCCTCAGATGGTTCGAGAAGGATCATCAGCTTCCCCCACAGCTCCAAAGTCTTGTTCATAGTCCATTTAAAGCCTTTCCAGGCTTTTTTGGCCATGAACTTGATTGCTGCCATTCTTGACCCTGGAGGAACCAGGGCAAAGAAAAACAAGATTAAGGCAATGATGGTCAACCCAGCTACTGCTGGCCCAACCCATCCCCATTCGCCTTTTGATTTTGGGGCTTGCTCCACTGGGTAAGGCCAGCGCGAAGCTGAACTGCTTGGTGCCAATGGCTCTGTTTCATCAATCACACCCCACCCGAAGATAGAGTCATGATTGCGACCAGAAATGAAATACCAACCCTCTCCGAGCTTTTCCAGCTCATACTTCCGGGAGTTGATGTTCACCCTGGCTGAGCCACCGTTGGCCTCAACAGTCCAAAGTTCCAACCTTCCCTCCCCCGCAGATCGAACATCCACTACTACTGCTACGTGAGCAGAGTAGAGCAAGATGTTGCCTGCGGCCGGTGGAGCGGCTGAACCCTCAGCCTCGTAGTGGCGTCGAAGCGCATCATTTCCTCCACGGACTGAATCGCCCATGAAGTACTGGCGCTGGTATTCCGCGCGCCTCATCAAACTGCAGGCGCACGAATCCTCGGCGATCGGCACCCCAGCCCTTTCCGTGGCGACTGCGACTACATCAGTACAGACGTAGTAGCCAGAACATGGGTTCTGGCCGCAGTCACTTGGATCGGGCGCGTAGGGTGCTGTGCCGATGAGCAACCGCGCTTCGCTGGCAATCTTCTCATTTATCGATGTTGACTCCTGTGCAAAGACAGGGCGAGTCCAAAGAACTGCCCCCACCAATACCCCGACCACCAGGAAGAAGGTGGCCGTTTTGAACGCCTTCTTCGCGTCCATTTTGCCACCTCCTTGTGTGGATTTTTTTGTGGGCTAAGGCCCACTATTTTTTTCCGAACCGAAACCTAAAGAACTAGATAAATAAATTCCACCTGGGAGGTGAAATACTCAAGACACCTAGGGAAATTTTTATCCTCCACCTCCGAGGTGCACCGCAGGCGCAACCTCACCTCGGAGGTGTTTTTAGGCGCTTTTCTAACTCCCTAAGTTCCGGCTCGGAAAAATAAATCTTTTGTTTGCGATGTCAAAGAGCCCTTCGACAGGCTCAGGGTGAACTAGCTTTTAAGCTCACTTAAGTCTGCCAAAGAATAAAGTGTTCCTTTTTGTAATAAGGTTCACTTTGTTTATTGTTTCAAAAAAACAATAAAAAAACTAAACCCTATAACCAACAAAAGCCATGCGCATTTGCATGGCTTTTGAACTTCAAAAATCTGATCGGTTTTTGGCTAGGCATTTTTCCTTACTTCAAAGGTAAGTTAATAAAAAACTAACCATATTGGGCAGTTTTTCAATAGCTAGCGTTATATCAACCGGACTTAAAGGGAATTATATCACAAATGTGTATGTCAAATCACCTTTAGGCTCATAAATATAAACTCCCACCTTGGGAGTTTATAAACTTATAGTTTTATACTATGAAAAGGAGGATTTTGTCAAGCTCAGCTTGACAACTAAAAAATGAACTGTAATACTAAAAACATGACTAGTGAACCGGTAACTAAAACTGATTTGAATAAAGCCTTGAATAAAGCTTTAAGTAAACAGGACCAGAAATGGGACAAAAAACTAAACTCAACCCTGGATAAAGCTTTAACTAAGCAAAAAAAGGAAATTATTAGCGAAACGGTCAGTTTTGTCCAAACCGCTATCATCCCCATCTTGGATAGGATAGAAAAAACCCTAAAGGAAACCAATAGCATTGTTGATAATCATGAAAGAAGAATTGAAAAAAACGAAGATAAACTCTTTTATCACCAACAAAGGATTAAATCTCTGGAAACAGTCGCGGTTATACCTGCTTAAAATCCTCTGATAAGGCTTCTGTGGAAAAATAAGGAAAAATATTATATACTAGCTCTTAATGGAAAATATTAAAACTCATGTTTTTCCCAATGGTCTAGCCTCAGTTTATCTTCAATATCCCGGCGCCAGAGTTTTAACGGCTATTTTACTGGTCGGCGTCGGCTCCAGGTTTGAAACTCAAGAAACTCATGGTCTTTCCCGGTTTTATGCCAATATTTGTCTTCAGGGCAACCAGGACTACCCCAGCAAAAAACAATTGGCTGAAGCTTTAGACAATCTGGGTCTGAGTTTTGTACCGACGGTTAATCCAGAATACAGCCTTTTTTACTTTTCATGCCTTAAAGATTATTTTTCACAGGCAATGAAAATTTTTATGAACATTATTTTCACGCCGGCCTTAACCC
Source organism: uncultured Pseudomonadales bacterium (assembly GCA_964589815.1). Taxonomy (GTDB): domain Bacteria; phylum Patescibacteriota; class Microgenomatia; order UBA1400; family UBA1400; genus CAZPUR01. Next base: position 72,430 of record CAZPUR010000002.1, on the reverse strand, counting down.
AAAAAGGCCTGGAAAATGAAAAAAATTTAACCTTAACAGAAATCGAGCTTTCTTCCAGACAGCCTCAGTTTTTAAGCTTAAATAAACTTACTAATGATATATTTAATTATAATTCTATAGGTTTTGATATATTAGGCTCAGGAGAGGCAGTTAAAAATATCACTCCTGAACTTTTAACCAAGTTTAAAGACCAATATTATGTTTCCAAAAACTGCCTTTTGCTCGTTATTGGACCTGACGAGGATTTGGCTTGGGAAAATTTGCAAAATGAGGTCGAGGTTATTCCTCCGGGAGAAAGACAAAACCCCACTCCCTTTAATTTTTCCCAAACCAAAGTAACTCAGGATAAATTAAGCCAAATGGGTAAAGCTTCGATTTTAACTTTTGGTTTTCCCTGCTATGGCCGCAGCTCGGACAAAAGAGTAGTCCAAAGCCTTTTGATTAATATTTTATCTGGAGGCAGAAATAACCAGAGATTAAAAACCTTGCAGGATAAAAGACTGGTCACCAGCATCAGGCCCTGGGTCAGAATGACGGCTGAGGCCGGTCTGTTTTTACTCCAAGCCAGCTGCCTTTCAACTAAAGAAAATGAGGTTAAGGAAGAAGTCCTAAATCAATTTGGCCAATTGGCCTCAGGAACCATTACCCAAGAAGAATTGGATAAGGCCAAAATTTTTTATCAGAATAGTTTATTGGCAAAATTAGACCAGGCTTTGCAACTGGGTTTGTTTTATATTCTGGGTTACTTTTTTAATTTAAAAGAACAAACTCCGGAAGATGTGATGGAAGCAATAAAAAATATTAGTTTGGAAGAAATTAATGAGCTTTGCCAAAATATCTTTAGGCCGGATATGGCTTCTTGGGTGATTGTAGGGCCAGGATACTAAAAAAGATTAAAGTTCCATCCAGAGGATGGTTGTCCTCTGGACGAAAAAGTGCAAAGTTAAAAGTTATTTAGAAGCCGAATTCTTTTAAAATACCTGATACATACTCCGCTTCCTCGCCTAGCCAATCAGCAGGCCTATCGCCAAATCTCAAACAATCCAATTCCTCTGGGTTTAATTGCCAGGCAATCTCATCACCCTGCAATTCTTCCAAACGCTGGAGCTGTTCCAGTTTTGCCATGGCTTCTGGCTGGGTAATTAATTCTCCTCTGTAAGTAGGCATAATAAGAATTTAGAGCCTAGAATTCTTCGCTTCCTGATTCTTGAAAAACAGCAATAGACCTTTCTCTTCTCTCATAGAATGCTTTCATATCTTTTTTCATCAAACATAAATCTCTTTCCCTAAATAGAATTTATAAAAAAATTAATAAATAGAAAATTCGTCTGGGGCAAAATCTATCAAAACCAGCTCTCCGCCTACTGCAGAAATAGCATTTATGGCTCCAGCTATAGCTCTTTCATTTAAGGCAGCAAAGCTATGACAAGTCTCAGGACTTGTAGGTATGCGGAAAAAGATCGAATCAGGTTTGTGTAATCTTAAAACTTCTTCCATAAATGATAATGTTTCTTTTGGATCTGAACCTGGTTGAATTACAACATGTTTTGTTTTCTCAAGAAAACCTTCTTCTGTTAAGGCTGCTAAAGTTTGATCATGCCCCATAAGAAAAATACCTTTATCATCAGGATCATGATGAGCATCGGCCATTTACTCAATGCGGGCTGACAAAAGTTCGCCTACGCCTCGAGGTGCGTCCGCTCCGGCTATAGTCTGAAGAGTTCGTTCCAAGCAATTTTTAAATCCCATAAAATTTGATTAAAATTAACAAGAATAAAGTGGTATTATATCAGAAGTTTATACTAAAAACAATCCTATAGTTCTTTTAGCCGATCTTTGTTATCACGGCGCCTAGTTTTACTGCTTCAGCGATGACTGGTTCTTGCAAGACTTCTCTTGCTCTTTGGACATCAACGCCTAAAACATAAGAACGATTCTCTACTCTTTCAGGCATTATCCTTATTGGAGGATTTTCTCCCTGAAGACCAGCAACTTCTGCTGGAGTTAAATCTTGAACAATTTCTCTCATGGATTTTGGATTAGCCATATTATTCTTTTATAAACCAGGCAGATGAGGTTTGGCTCTGACTCGTTCAATGGCGGCTGTGACTGCTTCCGGATCGCTATAATCCAAGCCTTCATCTAAAACTTGATGAACTAATTCTACCATTGCTCCTTGGTTTGGCCAATTTACTCTTCGTTGATCCATTAAAACAGGAAATACTCTTGTGTCTGACAATTCTCTTCCTCTCCGGGGATGAAGTGGTGGGCCTTCAACTACAAGCCCTGTAATTTCTGGTTGGATAGTTTTGGGCATCGGAATTTAACCCCTCTGATTACTATTTTCTCTACCCCATTGTAAAATCTGGGCGCTACTACTATTTGAAGCCACAGGACCAATACGGGAAACACCTTTGTTTTCCGGCTCCAAAGTTCCGCCTAACTCTGCAAAAGCAGTAGGGATGTCAGGGCTTGGTTTTTCCTGAAGAGGTAAAACTAAATAAGACTTAGCCGGTCCTTTACCGGTTTCATTTTCTGAGTCATTTCTGAGAAAAGAAATTGGTGATTCTGGTTCTCCTGCCATATTTTGTATATATCATAAAAAAGTAATTTCTGCAAATTTTTATAAGGCTTAAATATGTTAAGATATAAAAGATGGGCTTAAAAAAACTTCAACAAATTATTTTTTATCTTCTGGTTTTTTTAATTCCCTCTAATTTAGCCAAACACTGGCCTCAAGATTGGAGCTATGTGCATGGAATTCTTATAGACTACCTCATTCCTACCATCTACTTGACCGACCTACTTATTTTAACTTTGTTGGGCCTGTGGCTACTGGAAAAATTAGTAAATAGGGAGTATTACGTATTGCATAGCGTAATGCATAGGAAGAAAAAATCCCTACGCCCTACACTCTACTGGCTACTTACTATTACCTGCTTGCTACTAAATATTTTGCTGGCTAAAAATCGGCCAGTAGCAGTTTATAAATGGATAAAGGTTTTGGAATTCGGGCTTTTGATATACTATATTTCGTCCAAAGGACGATCCCGCTCTGCGGGAAAAAATAAAACTTTTATTAAGGTTTTAAGTCTTTCAGTCATTTGGCAATCGGTTTTGGCTATTGGTCAATGGTTAAAGCAAGGCTCGATTTTTGGCTACTGGTTTCTGGGCGAACAACCCTTTAATACCAGCACTTTAGCCATTAAAAAAATCAGTTTATTGGGCCAAATTAAGGTCTTGCCTATGGGAACCTTTCCTCACTCCAATGTTTTGGCCGGTTTTTTAGTCATCAGCCTCCTCTTAATATTACTACAATTCAATGGCGATCGCAGGTCAATTGTAGTAATTTCTGCTTTAATTTTGGGAATGGCAACTCTGGGCTTAACCTTTAGTTTTCCGGCATGGATAGGTTTTATAGGGGGTATGGCGTATTACGTAGGAAGTAGGAAGTATTGCGTATTACGTAGCGTACTGCGTAGAAAAAATAAGTCCCTACGCCCTACTTACTACTGGGTACTTACTACTGGCTACTTACTACTGGCTATTATTCTTTTAGGGGTTATATGGGGTTTAGGAGGAATAGGAAAAATGGAGGCAAGTTCGTTCAGTCGGAGAATGGAACTGAATAAAATTGCCTGGAAAATGTGGCAATCCTCCCCTATTTTTGGGGTAGGATTAAATAATTTTGTTCCCAGAATGGAAGAGTTTGGTCAAGTGGTGGCTAATTATAGATTTTTACAGCCAGTGCATAATATTTTTTTGTTAGTCTTAAGTGAAATGGGAATTGTGGGTTTAATGGGATTTGGCTGGTTAATATTAAAATTAGTGAGTAGGGAGTATTGCGTACTGCGTAGGGCTGAAAAACCCCTACACCCTACTTACTACTGGCTACTTACTATTGTTATTCTCTTGCTTGGAAGTTTCGATCATTATTGGTTAACAATTCAACAAGGGATGTTGGTGCTAAGTACAGTGTTGGCTTTAAGCCTCTTGCCACCAAGGCAAAGGAAACAGGAAACCAAAATTGGCATTTAAAATATCATCCGAAGAAATCAAAGTTTCTTCTGCTGAAAGAGCCATTTGCGCAGAACCTTCAGACATTCCCACAAAAGCTTTTCCATTACCATCTATTTGTAGTTCTTCTGGGATGAATGGCGCTGGTTTGAGATTTTGTTCCATTTTACTTAAATAAATCAGGACAGGCGTGGGTATGAGCTACTTCTGCCAAAACATTGGCTACACCTATCTCTGCCTCTATAAATCCAGGGTGAATTTCAAACAATTCTGATTGGCCACATCTATTACAAAAGACGGCCAAAGTATTTTGACCTGCGCTACCAAAAACACAAAAATCTTTTTCATCTTGATGAATTATTTGTTCTGGTGTAGGTTCTGAAACGGGTAAAATCATAGAACTCTCCTTTTAACTCACTAATTCAGAAACTATTTCCGGATATGCCTGGCCCAACTCTCTTAAATGATCGGCAAGTTGGGGAACTCCGCTTTTTTCTAAAAAAACAAAGGGGTTATCGCCTTCTTGGATAAAAACTAAGGCGGCTTCTAAAGCTCTTTTGCCCGCCGGAGTAAGTGGAGGTTTCTCTAACTTTATTTCCATGTCCTATAATATATCACAGAGATCAATATTTTTCAGTCTAGTTCTATTTCTTTTATTTCTGATTGTCCATCTTTTAATATGTCCGCCTTTAAAAACCGGGGCAATTGCCAGTTGCGGGTTTCATTAACAGAGCCAGCATTAATCATCCTAATCTGGTTACCATTGCTACAACCATAATTATATTCCTGGGCTTTGTGTAAATGGCCGGAAAAAATAGCCAGGGGCGGGTGGGAGCAAAACTCCTGGAGTAAGTCATAAGCCTGATTTTTCATGGCCTGACTATACTCACCCATGGCTTTCTCGCTTTCCGGATGCCAAAAAGGAATATGAGCAAAAACCAAGTATTGATGGTCTAATTTCCCTTTTTGAAAATCTTCTGAGTCAAACAAGAAATGACTTAACCAATTAAGCTGGGTTTGGTCAAAACCTAGCCATTCATCAGCATTGTCCAAAAAAATAAAGGTAAAGTTTTTAATTTCCCGGGCATAATAGCGCTGACCAAAATAGTCTGACCAAATATCTATTTTTTCTTTGTGCTCATACCACAAATCATGGTTACCGGGAATAAGATAATATCTGATCTCTTCCTGATCTAAGGTCTTTTTTATTTTTTCAAATTCTTTGGGCGTACCGGTTTGAGTCAGATCACCCACGATAACCGTAAATTCACAACCTTGTTCTTGGTTTTTGAGCAAAGATTTTCTAAGATTTTCCAAGTCTGATTCCGGATCACCAACAACACAAAAAGACAAAACTGGTTTATCAAGTTCATTAAGTTCATCAAGTTGGCCTTTGGATTGAGGAGAAAGATAAGAAGATCGTAATCCCTGAAAAGGTTTAACTACTTCAATAAATCTAAAAATTGCCAGGCCAACAAAAATTATAAAAATAAATAAAAGTAAATAACGCTTTTTCATTCTTAATTTGATCCTGAAACAAGTTCAGGACGACGTTCCTTCATCCGGCGCCTCCGCCTCCCCCTCCACCTCCGCCTCCGCCTCCCCCTCCCCCGCCGCCGCCGGAAAAACCACCGGAAGAACCAATTCCGGAAGCACCATAAGAAGAAGAAAAAGTACTACTTAGGCTAGAAACTGCTTGAGAAATGCCACTGACTGCCTGAGAAAATGAAGCCATACTGGTACCTAAGTCTGCCCCTGTTCCAGAGCTAATACCGCCATAATAACCTAAGGCCATTTGTTGATCAGCCTGACTAAAGCTCACCGGTAAACTGGCCAAGGCTTTTTCCGAAATACCCAAAACCGTGCCGTAAACTAAATATTTTTCCCATAAAATAAGGGAGTCAACCGGATAATGCTTGGTGACTGAATAATCCTTTAACCAATTTTTAAAAGCCAGCCAGCCAGCCGCTTCTTTTCTGCCTTTAGCTGACCTTTTTTCGCCAAAAGAGGCAAAAATAACTAAAACTATTAACACGAAAGTCGCGAAAAAGAAAAAGAAAATGGCACTAAAAAAACCAATTATCGCCTGAGGAAAAGCAACCATTAAAGGAAAGTTAATAATAAAACTAACCACGATTAAACCAAATCCTAACCAGATGTTTTTGCGTTTTAAAGTGGCCACATTTTCATGACTGTGTTTTTCTAAATAACCTTGGTCCAGGATTTGCTGGAAAACCTTTTTTTGAAAGTCTTGGAAAAAATTGTAGGCACTGGTTTTGTGAGAACGAGCATATTTTTTAATCTCATCAAAACTAATTTCACTTTTTCCCTGGGCTACTTTATTAAATAAAAAGCTGAAAATTCTCCCCTCGAAGTCTAATAATCTGACGCCTTGTTTTTCTTTAACTAAACTATAATCGTAAGAGGTGGTCTGGCCTAAAAGACCAGTATTGACTTTTTTAGTGGATTTAATCTTGATTAATCTTTTTAAAACCAAAGAAAGAATGGTGGCTAAAAAAACCTTAGGAGATAAATTTTTGGACATTTTTAAAAGAGAATCTACCATGGCCGGCGGAAGATCAGAGGGTGGCTCATGCAATTTGTCTGCTAAATTAACTTGGGGCAAAGGTTCATCCCTGCCATACTGCCACCAATCGCGAAAATAGGCGAAAACACCTTTACTAAATAAACCAAAACTAAACAGGGGTATTAAACCAAAAACAATGGTAAGGATGCGGGCCGTAGTTTTTTGTCTCTCGGCTTGTTGAGCAAATGTTTTTTCTTCAGCCAAAATATCATCTAGCGAGTAGTTAGTATTGCGTAGGGAGTAGTTAGTAATTAAATTCTTATCAAATAAAAATCTGATTTCTAAAAACTGGTTTTTGGGTAAGTTGCTGGCGCTGAATTGACAACTCGATTCATTAGGAATTTCTACTTTACCATTTAAAGGTCCGTGGCCAAAACAATAAATTTGATTCTCTTTTACCGAACCGGGCAGATTAATCACTCCGGTCACTTGGCCGACGCCTTTATCCCATTCATCGCCAATTAACTGCCAGTAAAACTCGGCAATATCCTGATGCAAGTCAATCCCGTCTTTAACCAAATAGGTAATGGTGAAAGTTTTTTGTTGGTTATAGGCAGAATAAAACCATTTGGCATAAAGTTGATTATTATCAACAGAAACCTGATAAGTGCCAGGTTCTTCCGTGTCATTTTGGAGGTATAATCCGTGCTCATCTTCTATCTGAAAATTAACAATTTCATCATCTCTTAAGGGGATGGTTCGGTCAGCCCAAGTAAAAGAACCGTCAAAATCATAAGTTCTTTGCTCTTCAACCTCAAAAGAACCATCACTATAAATTTGAACGGAAAAGTTGACTTGGGTAAAAGAGTAATCTTTCGCGAACGCGAAAGAAGTAAACAGTCCCGGCGAGGCAAATGCCTGCACGGGATGCACGGCGTAACGCCGGCATAAACAGTAAACAGTAAACAGGAGAAAACAATGAAACAATGAAACAATGAAACAATTTTTCTTCATTAATTAATGGTAGCATATTTGGAAAGAAGATAAAAATTTTAAGAAGTTTTGGTGGCTGCTTCCAAAATATCAAAAGCATTTAAAGCATCAGTTAACCCTCTATAATCAGACCCCAAACCTGTGATTCCGCTTGTCTCTACATGAATGATAACTTCTGTCGCCTGTGTAAATTTTTCTAGGGTTAATTGGCCTCCACAGGCCACAATTACTCTTTGGGCAAAATCTAAGGCCGGTTTAGGGCTTTCACAATCCCAGTATACTTTTTGTTCTTCCTGTGTTTCTTCCATATTATATTCTGCCATCAGTTTTTTGGTCATAAATAAACCTTATTCCATTTTAATCCCAGCCACCATCCTTGCTTGAGTGTCTAAATCAGGCTCTTCCCCTGCTTGAGCCAATTTATCTCTTGCCCAATCAAATAAGGGCCCAGTCATCGCCTGCACTACATCTTCTGGTTTAATTGCCATTTTTATAACCTCAATCTTACTATATAGTTTTATATATTAAGATATATTTTATCACATTTTCTTTGGGTTTTTCACTCAATAGGGCTACTTCTTGCCAATGCCAGTTTTTATCTTCTCTCTATTTTTGTTACCATATCTACAGAGTCATAGAAAGAGCTTAGTTGGTCAATTGTTTCTTCCCTTGTAACACAAGCAAAGTGATTAGGCCCTCCATCCCGAGCACCAGTAAAGAGCATCACGCAAGGGATTTGATCAGTTAAAACAAGTTTATCAATTGTTTCTGTTCTGGGATCTAGAATTTGAGCAGATCCATCTGAATTTGAAACTAAAAGAGTATCTTTAAGACGAGGAGAGATAACAACTCTACCCACCCTATAATGTGTTTCATCTAATAGCTTATCCCAGAGGGGTAAGATTCTTTCCGTGGACAAACCTATGCCTCCTTCAGCTTTAGTTTTTTCTGATTGAAAAGCTTCAAAACCATCTGGAGGCATTCTAAATCCAGCATCATATTCTGCTCTAATTAAATCTTGAAGGGCATAAAAGGCACAATTCCCTGTAAAACGATCCTTCCAATCTAGCTCAAACATATCCTATAGTTTATCATGTTTTTATTATTTTTCAACCATTTATTCTTTAATTATCATAGAATATTATCTCCGCCATGAAGAACAGGATCAATTTCTTCAGGCCAGAAATCATGAAGAGCCAGGCGAGCGTGACCAGCTATTTCACGAGCAAGCCGGCCATCTGCCTGAGCAAGATTAATGCTGGCATCTAATCCCTCACAAAACTCAACCTTATTAGGTTCATCCCTGTATCTTTGCGCTTTTTGCCATTGACCTTCTATCCATTGTCCCCAATTTCTATCCGGCAGTTGATTGATCGTTCCTATCTCCATCTTAAGTCAATATTATATCACATCTTCTCTGGCTATGCCGCGTTAATGTAATATAATTACATTTTACGCGGAGTTTTAATAGCTAAAAGATAAAGGCCAGAATACAGAACTTTACTGACTTTTTCTGTCAGTAAAATTCTGAACATTGTTACATTGCTACATTGCTTCATTGTTGGATTGAGAATGCGGTGGCGATTATAAAAAACATTATATTTTTGAGCCAGGTCATATAAAAAATTACACAAAAGGTTAGGGCTATAATCCTGGCTCGTCTGCTTAACTATTTCCGGAAATTTATAAAAAGTGCGTAAAACTGCTAATTCTTCAGGGTTTAGGGAGTAGTCAGTATTGCGTAGGGTGTAGGGTTTTTTTGCTTTGCACAAGACACTTTGCGCTCTGGCATAAGTATATTGTAAATAGGGCCCGGAATTACCCTGAAGAGAAATTGATTCGTCAAAATCAAAAGCCACTTCCGTCTGAGGATTAACCTTAAGAAACGAATATTTGACCGCGGCCACGCTAATCATTTCCGCTCTTTTTTCATCTAAATCAGGATAATCCTTTTTAATCCTTTTTTTAGCTTCATCTAAAAGCCAAGAGCCGGTAACCACATTGCCTGACCGAGAACTCATTTTGCCTTTTTTTAACCTTACCCAGCCATAAACTAAATGATATTCTTTATCTTTAGTCTGGGGAAAAAGCAAAGCCAGAGCCTTAAAAACGACTTTAAAATAACCGGCCTGTTCCGGACCCACCACATGGATAATTAAATCAGGATGATGTTCGCTAAACTGCAATCTTCCTAATTCCATATCTTTAGCTTCATAGGTGGGATTACCTTCGGCGGTAATAAAAACCCGGTCATGCAAACCATACTTAGAACCAGGGAAAATAATCGCGCCTTTGCTCTTTTTAAAGATTTTCTTTTTCAGTCCTTCTAAGACAATCTTTTTCCCTGCTTGATAAACCTCACCTTCAAAATAATAACGGTCATAATGGGAGTAAACCCGCTTGTAAATGGTTTCAAAATAGTCCAAACTCCACTGTCTGGTTTTTTTCCATAATTGATTAATCTCGGGATCTGATTGAGCATAAATCTTTTTATTGATCGTCAAAATTTCCTTTTTAGCCTGAGGGTCTTTCTCATAAGCTTTATTCCCAGCCGCATAGGCTTTCCCCAAAAATTCTACTTTTTTAGTTATTGTTTTTAAGTTTGTTATTTGGTGCTTGTAATTTGGTGCTTGCCAAATGCCATACAGGCATTTGGCAATATGCAACCCCACATCTCCCTGATAATTAGCCCGGATGATCTCAGCCCCCTGGTATTCTAAAAGCCTGACTATGGATTCACCCAAACAAATATTGCGCAAATGACCAATATGGAATTGTTTATGTGTATTGGGGTGACAAAACTCAACCATAATCTTCTTGCCTTTTAAGTCCTGACCTTGAGCATAATCCTTATCTACCCGACCTAGCTCTTTTAAAAGATAATCAGTTTTTAAAAAGAAGTTGATGAAGCCTGGAGAAGCAATTGTTATATTGTTAAATTGTTCTATTGTTCTATTGTTTTTAAGTTCTTTAACTATTAACTTGGCTAAATCTAAAGGTTTCTTTCTGGCTTTTTTAGCTAAAACCATAGCCAGATTAGTAGAATAGTCACCAAACTTATCATTTTCCGGGTGGTCTAATTGAACTTGCTCTAGTTTTAACTGAGGAGAAAACTTTTTAGCAGCTTGGAAAATGGCTTCTTGTAATTGAGTTTTTAGGTTTGACATTTGGGCTTTAAAATGATATAAATAACTTATCACGATGAGAGGACTACCAAAGGGTTTCGTCCCGAGGGAATGCCTCTCTTTTTTATTTCTTTATTTTTAGTTTTAGTTTGTTTTTAAATAAGTTTATATTAACGATAAAAGGACTAAATTTTCTTAAAAGCGAGGAGTAATGCCGATTGGAAACAATGATTTTGGCAAGTTTGCCTTGTTCCTTTAAATATTCACAAAGGCAATGAAAGTCTCCATCACTGGAAACAATGATAGCTTGATCATAATTTTTATATTCAATCATGGCGTGCAAGACCAATTCTGCATCGACATTACCTTTAATTTTTACTTCCTTCTTTTTTTTAACCTCTAAAACTGGTTTAAACACAAGAATATAACCGGCTTTTTGCAATCTGGTATAAAGTAATTGGTTGCTGGGCATATAACCAATAAAAAGAAAGGCTTTTCTCACTTGATATTTTTGCCTTAAAAAAATGCGAAACTTAGTAAAATCAAGATTCCAACTCTGAGACTTGACGCCTAAATTTAGGTTTTGACTGTCAATAAAAGCATAAAAAATTGGATTTTTCCCCGACTTTTTAGTCGAGGATCCCGCTCTGCGGGACTTTTTCTTTGCCATATAAATCTATAGTGAACCACATTAGAAATGGGTACGCTATTCTACATTCTAGCATAAAACGGATGGTTTTACTTTTGCATCTCCTCGTTAATTACATCCAGTGCCTGACATCTTAATGCCTGCGTAGGTAAAGCCATAATTGCATCTGTTAATTCTTGGCAAGTAGCCCCATTAGAGAACAAACCCCTTATTGTTTGAATTGGGTCTGATTGGGCTGGGACCATTTCTGACAAAGATGCTTCTGATGTCATTTTTTATTCTTCTCCCCTACCTGATGAGCCAATTTTTGTTGTAAAGAAAAAATCTCCACAAAACCGGGGCTGGCATTTTGGTTAAAAGCATGGTTTTTCATAAAAGTAGCCAGGTTATGATCATAAAGAGCATAAGGCGATTTCATTGCCACGACCTCAGCTGAGCCTTTAAAGAGCTTGATGGTCACTTCACCATTAACTTTTTCATTAATCTGGTCATTAAAAGCATTTAAGGCTTTTAAGGCCGGATCATACCACTGGCAACCGTAGACTAAATAAGCCCACTTAATATCCAGCATATTTTTAATCTCATTTTCAGTCCGGGTGCAAACATATTTTTCCAAATTCCTGTGGGCAGTAATAATAATGTGGGCTCCAGGCATTTCATAAACACCCCTGACTTTTAAACCCACAACTCTATCTTCCACATGATGGACCAGCCCTACCCCATGTTTACCACCGATCTTATTAAGCTTAATAATCAAATCCGCCAGCTTCATCTTTTTGCCATTTAAAGCCACCGGAATACCCTTGGCAAATTTCAACTTGATTAACTGGGCCTGGTTAGGCGCCTTGGCTGCCAAAGTATAGGTGGTTAAGAATTTTTCAATTGGCGGAATTAAACTGGGATCTTCAATTTCTCCTGATTCCCAGGTCATACCCCACATGTTGTCATCAATGGAATAAGGAAAATCAATGGTGTTGGGCACGGGAATCTTGTTCTTCTGAGCATATTTAATTTCCTCATCCCTGCCCATGGACCATTCTCTCACCGGCGCAATGATTTTAATATCTGGATTTAGAGTTAAGGCTGAAGCCTCAATTCTGACCTGATCATTGCCTTTACCGGTGCAACCATGGGCAATGGCGTCAGCTTTTTCTTTTTGAGCAATTTTAATCGCCCATTGAGCCATTAAATACCGGGAAATAGTAGAAATATAGTAATTGCCTTGGTAGGCGCCATTGGCTTTGATCAATTTACTAATATAGTGATTGGCAAACTCGTCTTTAACATCCTGAACATAGGCTTTGATGGCTCCGATTTTCAGGGCTTTTTTCTGAATCTTTTTTAGATCATCACCTTGCTGACCTAAATCCATGGTCAAAGCCACTACTTGAGCTTGATAAGTGTCTTGAATCCACTTAAGCATCACTGAAGTATCCAGGCCGCCAGAATAAAGCAGGACTACTTTTTTCACCTGGCCCGTTTTCGCCTCATAAGAAGAAGACTTAATATAGTTTTGGTTATTAAGATTCATTTTTTCATTTGCGCTTGAGCCACGGCCAAAGGATCAGTCCATTGGGCCCATTGCTTAGCGCTAACTTTAATTTTTAATCCGCCAGCTGGCGGATATTTTTTAATCACTTGGTTTAAGATTTTAAGTTCAAATTTGCCCTGAGATTGTTTGACTGTTTCCTCCACAATCATTTTGGCCAGTCTCATGGGCAAATTAAATTCCATGGCCAGGCCTTCCATTACTGCCTGGGCCAAAATAAAACCCTGGGAACATTTTTGCGCCATCGTTTTCTGATTAACTTTCATGGTTTTAATCACTCCAGCCATGATTTTAGGGGCCAAAAGAGATTCATTAATCGCATCCATGACCAGATATTTCGACCATTGTAAATCCCGGTTATAGCCAACAAATCCAGCCTTGGTCAGACTTAATAAACTCATTAGATAACCCTGGCAAATCGAGGCTTTGGCCTTCATTACTTCCAAAGAATCAGGATTTTTTTTCTGAGGCATGATTGAACTCCCAGTGCTGTACTCGTCGCTAATGGTGATAAAACCAAATTCTTGGGTAGAAAAAACAATTAGGGTTTGGGCTAAACTGGATAAGTGATTCATTAAAAGGCAAAGATTAAAAACCATTAAGGTTTCGGCCTCGCCTTTGGAGCTAATGGCCTGAATTTCATTTTGAAAAACTTGTTTTAAACCCAAGTGTTGGTTGATCTTTTTTTTATTAATAGGAAAAATGCTCCCATAAGCAGCTCCAGCCCCTAAAGAACTAATTTCTTCTAATTGATTCCAGGCCTTAAATTTTTTCAAATCTTTTTTAAAAGCTTGTTTATAAGCATCAAGCATATTAGCTAAAGTAGTAACTGTGGCTGGTTGATAATGAGTATAACCAGGAATCAGGGTTTTTTGATATTTTTTAGCTGTTTGGCCTAAAACTTTAATTAGCTTTTTAATCTCTGTTTTAAATATATCATTCATTGACTTTATATATAACAATATATCAACCATAGCTTGATCACTTCTAGATCTACCCGAATGAATTTTGCCAGCTAAATCAATCCCCAGCTTTTTAATTAAAAACGCTTCTATATTGGTATGAACATCTTCTTTTTGAGGATCTAATTTAAATTTGCCTTGCTGATACAATGCTTCTAATTCTTTTAAAGCTTTTAATAATTTATTCAGCGCGGTTTTGTTAATGATTTTTTGCTCATACAAAGCCTGAGCATAAGCGATACTGGCCTTGATCTCAAAAGGAATCAAAACCTCATCAGCCGGAGCTACGGAAACCACATCCCGACCCGCAGCAAATAAAACTGCCTCTTCTTTGGGTTGCTTTTTAAAAGCCGTCCCCCATAATTTATCTATTTTTTTGTTTTTCATCATAAAAAAGCCCCTTTGATCTTGAATTTAGATCCTGAAACAAGTTCAGGATGACTGGTTATTCAAAACCAAAGGGGCTCTTCTGCTTCTGCGGCTTGCCGCTCCGTAGCTTTAGCGAAGGACGGTACCACCCTTTTTTATCCGGTTCTCACGAACCAAGATCTTATTAACTGACTTTGTGTCTATATGGATCCCGAAATAAATTCGGAATGACGTGTTAAGACCAACATCAATTTCAAGCGATAACGGGCTTGAACCGGTCCGAATTTTTCCTCGGACTCCTTAGGAATCGCGACTTCCCTTAACGGATTTCTTGAATTGTCAACAAAAAATAATCATATCACATTAAAAGAAGGCTTGTCAAGAAACTTGCAAAACAAGGAGGAATCGACTATATTAAGTAAATTTGTATCATTATGTTAGAAAAACAGTCTCCTTTTTCTGGGCTAGAGCTCCTCGGAGCCAGCCACCATCTGCCTGAGTATACCCTGGCCCATGACAGTCGGCCGAGTTTAAAAAAACTCTATCAGGCTTATGACCAGCTATCCTTGCATGACTGGCAAAAAAGTAAACCTATTTATTGGCAAACCATCACTTTAGACCAGCAGACTTTTAAAGTCCCCATTCATAGCTATGCTGTCCCTTCTCTGGATGATCGTAAGCCTTTTGATCTTATCCTGATCAGCGGGATTCATGGCACTGAACCAGCTGGGCCAGTGGCCTTAGCCGGCAATATTCCCCTCTTGGTTAACATAGGAAAGCGGATGCGTGTTTTAATGGTGCCTCTAACTAATGCTTATGGTTATGTACTCAATAAACGCTATGGCTCTAAGGGAGAAAGTGTTGGTGATTCGACTCATTGGTTTAATCATAAAGTAAAACCTGTCTGCTCAGAAGCAAAAGATTTAACTAATTTCTTTTATCAGCTCTATTGGCAGGGATTGATTGGACCAGGAACTATGGCCATTGATTATCATGAAGATTTGTCTGGAGACGGTGCCGGCTTGCAATCCCTTGATGAAGACAAATTGGCACATCTTTTGGCCAGCACTTATTTTTACGCTGCTGGCCGAGATATCCAGCATCCTTTTGTCAGTAAGACCGCTGATATCTTACAGGCAGAAACTGGCTTTCTCATTCCCTCAGCTCAAACCCTAGCCGGAGAAGAAATTATGGGCGGCAG
Organism: uncultured Pseudomonadales bacterium; assembly: GCA_964589815.1. GTDB lineage: Bacteria > Patescibacteriota > Microgenomatia > UBA1400 > UBA1400 > CAZPUR01. The sequence continues at coordinate 57,038 of CAZPUR010000002.1, read as the reverse complement.
AGTCCTTAATTCTCATGACGCTTCTCTTGATGATTTTTTGGCCCGGATTTGTAAACTACAACTAGTAATCACGCCAGAACAATGGCTTCACAGTCCTGAAGAACCTGGTTTAGAGCAAAGAAAAACAGTTTATACCACTCATCTTGAATCTTTATTACTTTAAGGCTAAAAATGGACGCACAAATTGATCTAAAATAATCTCTAGCATTTGCTGTTTTTGAGCCATGGAACAATTAACCCCAGGAACTTCAAAAGTAAAAGCCCGGCGCTGGACTCCCGATTCCCGACCTTGACGCACAAACCACTCTTCCAAACTACAATCAAAAGATGGATCGGCGGGGACTAAACAATAACCATTTTCAATCCATTGAGCTTTACGGTCTGGTTTATCAACATCGTCCCAACCAGTATAAAGAGAAAAATGTTTACCTTTTAACGCTTCTCTAAGTTCTTCTACTTGAGCGCTAACCATACCATTGGTAGCACCATCACCGTTCTCATCCAAAGGAATATCATACATATAAAAAGCAATAGGGGTGCTTTCTTCTGGCTCGAAATTAAGAGGCCCATTCTCGTCTACATCCTCATGAAAGGAAAAAAGAAATTGTAAATCAGGAAATTGACTTAAAACTCGAGCTAGTAATTGAGCCTGAGCATCACCAATTGGCTCGTTAAAGCAACGGTTCAAATTCTCTGGCTCTCGTTGTCTTACTCTCGGATCTGCATTTAAAATTCTTAAATGAGCAGGTAATGATTCACCCCCCTGGTTTAAACTCCGATACAAAGGCAGAATCAAGGGGTATTCTCCCCTTTTGCCATAAACCCTATTAGTATGAATGCCACTAACAAAGCCAGCCCTTGGATCAGCTCCAAAAACTTCATAAACTAAGCAATGGCCATTGCCATCACAAAGCTCGCTAGCCTGATAAGGATAATCAACTCCTAGTCTTTCTAACATAATTAAACACCAATTATATCAAAATATATATTAGTAGATCAAAAAAGGGGTGGAAGATTATTGGTGTTTTTTCAATGTTAGGGTTGAGGTCTTCGCCTTTTCTTAATCACTAAGACAATGATCAGAACTGGCAACCAAATTGGACCATAAACTATTACCCAAATACCGGCTTTGGCTAGGCCGCGAACAGTGGTCACCAAAGCACGAACTGCTTGCTTGAAAATCACTTTAGCTCTAAAAGGCTTTTCCGGCGCATAAGGCAAAGACCATTCATCTGAAGAAAGATAGACCGTCAGCTTGGCATTGGCCGCGGTTTTTTCTAAATAAAGCTGGCGGCCTTTAAGGCTATCAATCTGGTCTTGCAAATAGGTCAGTTGTCTTTGCACTTCCAAAAGATCTTGAACTTGAGTCGCCTGGTTAAGAATTGTTTCAAACTTGGCTTTGGTTTTTTCTAAAGTTTGCAGTCGAGATTCAAGGTCAAAATATTGGTCGGTGACATCTCTACCCTGTAATCTTTCTGAAGTGACTCTAACTGCCAAACTCCGTAAATGTTCCAGGGCTGACCTTAATTCTGGTTGAGGCACTCTTAAAACAACCGTGGCAAAAGGCGCTTCTTCTGGTTGACTAATATTAGAAGAAACCATGTAACCACCTTTGGCATCGATATAGTTGATGACTTCATCCACTGATTGACGGACATCGTCAACTAACATGGAAAGATAACTTTCTTCTGCCACCATTCTTTCTTCTACGTCAGGCACTGGCGCAGATTCAGGTGCAAGGATTCCGCCTCTGGCCGGAGCCATGGCTATTTCTCCCCCACCCACAGCAGGTAGGGCTTCTTCGGTTACCAAACTCCGCTGGGGAGTGACTGCTTTTTGCAAACTAGACAGGCCTAAAAACTGGGGTTTAAAAATAAAATAAGCCATGACTAAAAGAAGAATAAAGGCGAGTTTGTGATTTTTAAGCCAATCAAAAATTTTTCTCATCTTTTTCAGTCTAGCATTGCGATTAAACCAATGTCAAGATTTTTTAAGCTCAAAGTCTGGGAAAGAATGCTGAAGTCTATTCTCTGGTAGGGCTAGGGCTTACTGTGAGGTTTGGAGATATCCTTCCTCTAGTAATTGCATTTTCAGCTGCCATTATTGTTGCTATATCTTCTGCGCCTAAACCTTCTAAGTCTGTAGGGTCAAAAGCCTTCAGCCAGAGCTGCTTCCTTAATCTGCCCTAAGTTTAATGGTTTTCCATCTGCTCCCATAATTATAGTTTTAGTTTCCACTTATCCCCTCTTTTCTAAAAACTTTAAAGACTCAAACAATTATATCACGCTAAGGCAGATAGTCTAGCTTTATTTATTTAAATTCTTAATCTTATTTTCTCCTCTTTGCTCGATCATAAATAACACAACCAGCGTGAGCTGATTGAATACAAAGACAGTCCTTACCTTCCTGGCTCTTTTCACAAACTCCAAGCCCCTCAAGACGCGGATCGCCTGTGCGTAACCAACCTAATTCTCCTCCTCGCCGAGCTTGCACTCCTAGTGGCTCTACACATCCCTCCATCTGCCTAAGTAAGTCAGTCGGTCTAGGAGGTTTTTCTCCTCTAAAAACCAAGTCGCCGGTAAAAAATTCAGTCCCCGGAGCTATCTCAGAAACTGCGGCTTGAACATAAAGTATGTTCGCTTCACCCTCACCCAACCAAATTCCTAATCTTTCTAATGTATCCATATCTATAATTATATCCTATATTATTGACAAATAGTAGTTATAAAGATAAAATAAGGTTCAAAATAAAAATAAGGAGTATTTTATGGCAGAAGCAAAAACTTCGATTAGAGAAATAACATTAGCAACCGGTGAACAAGGTTTATTTTTACAGTCTTATGATTCAAGCGTAAGTGTGGTAATAAATCAAACCCTGCTCTGGATGGGTGAAGAGGCAGGGATACCTCCAGAAGAAGTTGCCTCTATCCAAGAAATACGACCAGGTATTTACGGTTTGGCCTTTCTCCCTTCGGAAGAAATGGCGATGGAAGACTTAAGACCTTGGGTTTTTGCCCTTGCTTCTTTCGGAGACGCTAAAGCTACAGAAGCTGAAGAAAATCTCCAAAGACTTGCCTCTGGTTTCCTTTTTCAACGCTAAAAAAACTAAATCACTATCTTTATTTTCTCCTTATCTGTTCTTAAAATTTTGGCTTTAACTTGACTTAACCTTTCTAAAACTTCCTGAGTCGGGTGGCCCCAGGGGTTTTTGCCCACAGAGATAATGGCGATTTGAGGCCTGACTGCCTGAAGAAATTTCTGAGAAGAAGAATATTTGGAACCGTGATGAGCTACTTTTAAGACTTCGATATTTTGAAATTGATAGTCTTTGATAATTTGTTCTTCTTCTTTACTGGTGATATCACCGGTAAAAATAGCATCAAAAGCGCCGTATTGCAAATGGAAAACCAAAGAATTCTCATTGGTTTTACCACTGCTGGTTCCTAGAACTTGAGTTGAGTTTTGTTTGTCCAAAGGCGGCCACAGGGTAGCAAACTCTAAACCTGCCAGTTTGATTTTCTCCCCTTTTTCAGGCGAATAAAAAGGTATTTCTCGTTCTTGAGTAAGTATATAAAACTGTTTCGCAATATTACTTTCTACATCAAATTCATGAGCTAAAACTTGATTGACTTGATAACGTTTTAAAACTTCTACTAAGCCAGCCACATGGTCTTTGTCTGGGTGAGTATTGATGATTAATTCAAGGGTGCGGTCATAAAAAGGTAAGTTTTCTTCTAAACAATCTAAAACCTTGTTATTGGGGCCGCCATCAATCAGAATTTGAGTAAAACCTTTAGTTAATAAAATGGCGTCGCCTTGGCCGACGTCACAAGCAATCAGTTGGAGACGCTGGCTGGGTAAAAAAGCTAGAAAAACAAAGGGTAAAAGAATTAAGGAAAGAATAAAGGGATAGAAAATTTTTTTGTTCATAGTATGGGACCAAAAAAGTTAATCACCAAAATTAGGTAAGTCAAAGGCAGCCAGGCAAAAAAAGCGATCAACTGAGTTAAAGGTAAAAAAATTAAACTGCTGAAACTAATTATTAGCCCCAAATACATAATATATTCGATTAACTCGATAATAAAAATATTGGGAATAATAATGAGAGGGTTAAATCGACCAAAAGTGAAGATTAAAATGGGTGAGGTAAAGATGAGGGCGCCTAAAGTTTCTGATAAAGGCTGGTTGATTTTTTTGAGAAATAATCGGGAAGAGAGTTTCTTTTGGATTTTGGGGGTAAAGGTGATTAAACCAAAAGTAGCGGAAAAAGAAAGCTGGAAGCCAGTATCACTGATAATTAAGGGGTTGACTATCAACATAAGGCAGGCAGTTAAAATCAAAGTCCACCAGGAGGTGCTTTGCCGACCGAAAAAGTAAGAAAGGTAAAGAGCGCCAGCCATAAGGCTGGCGCGGATAATAGCCGGAGTGGAACCAGCCAAAAGGCAATAAAGGTAAATAATTATCAGGGAAATAATTAAGGCAGGTTTGCGGGAGAAAATATGAGCCAAAACTTCTTTAAGGCCACCAGCCACTAAAGAAATATTCATTCCCGAGGCAACGACAATATGGAGGGTGCCGCTTTTAATCAAGTTCTGATAGAAATCTTGAGGCAGAGTTTTTTGGACTCCCAAAACAATGCCTGATAAAAGGCTGGCTTGAGGTTCGGGTAAAACTTGAGTGATTTTTTGCTCTAAGTTTTGGCGGAGTTTAAATAAACCGGTTTTTAAGTTTTTATTGGATTTTAATAAGGTCACTTTTGGGTTTTGGAGATAATATTTATTTTGTTCCCGACTGACGCGACCGATGACTTGTACCTCATCTCCATAATGCAATTCTGGTTCTAAACCTGAACTGACTTTGATGTTTTTAATCTTAAAATGTTGTTTCCCTTGATAAATTTGGGGTTCTTCGGTGAAGCTGGAGGTAATTTTAACCTTATCCCCGATTTTAAAGGGAACTTTTGTTTTTTGATAAAGACGGAAAAAATAAAGGGGTAAAAAAATGGTGAGAAGGATGGAAATATAACGAAGTTTTAAATTCATTAAAAAACCGTGATTTGGTCTTTGATTTTCTCAAAAGTTTTTTCGCCAATACCGGAAATATTTTTGAGCTCTTCTGCGGAAGAAAAGGGTCGGGCATCGATAATTCTTTGGGCATAGGCCGGACCAATACCGGGTAAAGAATCTAACTGATCAAGGGTGGCAGTGTTGAGGTTGATTTTCCCTTGAGAATCAACAAAAATATTGGTTTGTTGGCCAGCAACTATTCCTTCTCGGGGTATGGGCGAGGCTTCGCCTTTGAAGGGAATATAAAGTTTTGCTCCATCTGATAGCTTTTGGGCTAAATTAACGGATTGATTAAACCACTCCCGATCAGCTTCAGCGTTCAAGCCGCCAGAGGCGACTAAAGCATCATTAATTCTGGCATCTGAAGCCAGTTTGTAAAGACCAGGCGCTTCAACTGCGCCGGCAATGTGGACACAAATTTCTGAGGTTTGTTCTTCTTGGTCGGAAATGATTTCTATATCTGAAGATTGATTTTTAAGGGAAAGGGCCACGGTGGAGAAAATCCCTACTCCCAAAAGAAAAATGCCTAATCCGCCTAAAATTACTTGAAGTTTATGTTTTTCAAAAAAATCCTCGAAGTCAAATTTGCCTTTATTGTCTAATCCTTCACTCCTCTCTACTTCTTTTGGAGAAAGTTTTACCTCTAGGACTTCCGCCATATCTGTTGCTTATACTCTAGTATGCTTTTAGTATACCGAAGTATAAGAAATGACCTTGCTTTATTAATTGCTTTATTAATTATGATGTAATTGACTTTTTCTTCCTAATTCTTTGTTTATTCTGAATCAAAATTCCCAAACCTGCTTTGACCATTTCTGCTCCTAAATCCGAATATTTTTCCTTTTTATGTTTCTGCCACTGATTCAACTTTTTTTCTTTGAAAGAAATGATTCTCTGGGCAACAGTTAAAAGCCCACCCTTATATCTTTTTATTCTCTGGGCCACTTGAGCTACCGTAGAGGTGGTTACCTTTACTCTATCTGTTATTTCACTCCAAAGATAGTTAAGTTTGAGCATCATGGCTACTTGAAAACGTTTAGCAAGCATCAACTTTTCTTCTGTAGTAAGCATATCTTCAAAAAATGATTGGACTTCATACTTGTCTTTAAAAGAAGTTATGGCCGAATAGAAGTCATCAATAAAGAGCTCTTTTTTCTTTGAAGATACTTTTCTGGCCTTTGAAACCCTGGGCATTATTTAAATAATAATCTTATCCCTGTGATTTGTCAAGCTTATACTCTAGTATACTTTTAGTATACCGAAGTATAAGAAGGTTGCTAAGGAGGAAAAGAAAAAAAACTAAAAAAGAAGTTAAGAAAAAGCAAAAAAGCAAAAAAATTGACAGAGGAAAAATAAGAAAGTAAAATAACAGATAATTTTAATTAGTTCATATTTATGAAAGCATCAGAACATCATATAAGTCAATTAGCTGCTTTAAACGAACAAGAGGCTGCTGTAAGAGAAGAGCTGGCTCTTGATTTTTCCGATATTCCCATTCAGGCTGTTCCGGGCGATGGCTATCCAGCTACTTTGGGAGAATTATTTGCTAGTCGAGACAGAACTTTATTGGCTCAGATTGAGGAACAACGTCAACAAACAGATCCAGACAATATCATAGCACAAACCGTGTTAGATTTGAATGAAGTGATGCTTCGAAAAAGAGGTTATATTTAAACTACCAAATTAATCAGTTTTCCAGAGATAAAAATTTCTTTTTTAGGTTTATTATTCTTCAAGTAATTTTGGATTTTAGCAGAATTTAGGGCAAGTGTGCTAATGGTGTTTTGATCATTAGCTTTGGTGACTTTAACTTGTAAACGATCCCGGACTTTACCGTTGATTTGAACCACGATTTCCACGGTCTCCTCCACTAAATATTTTTCATTCCACTTAGGCCAAGATTGGTAATGAACAGAAGATCCCGAAATGAATTCGGGATGACGATGAGATTCTATCGCTGACGCTCCAGAATGACGATTCTCATCTCTTTGAATACCTTTTTTACTCTCTAAAATAGACCATAATTCATCTGTTAAATGAGGGGCAAATGGAGCTAAGAGTCGAATTAGAATTGATAGTGATTCTGGTGATATTTTTTTAAGACTTTGAAGGAAATTAATATATTCCATTAAAGCAGAAATGGCGGTATTATACTTTAATCTTTCAATGCTTTGGGTAACGCGTTTGATGGTTTGGTGTTGCCAATAGGTTTCCCTTTTATCATCCACCTCGCAGGAGTTACTTCGTAACACCTCCGAGGTGTTTTTAGGGGAGTTGAAAACCAGGCTTTGATCGTACTCCGAACCCTTTTTCTTGAGGTTAATCCCGTGGTTGGAAACAACTAGTTTCCAAACCCGAGTGAGAAATTTATACATTCCCACCATGCCTGTATCTCGAAAATCTCCGCCTTGAGACAGAGGACCAATAAACATCAGATAGCATCTAAGAGCATCGACCCCATATTTTTTAATGTATTTATCAGGGGTGACAATATTGCCCTTGGATTTACTCATCTTGGCACCATCTTTAATAATCAAACCGTGGGCTCTAAATTTGCTGAAGGGTTCTTCGAAGTCTAACAGGCCTTGGTCTTTAAAAAACATCGTCAGGAATCTCGAGTACAGAAGATGTAAAACTGAATGCTCGGCACCGCCAATATACATATCTACCGGCAGCCACTGCCCTGTAACCTTTTGGTTCCAGGGAATTTCCAATTTCCATCCGCCAGCTGGCGGACCAATTTCCAATTTACTATTCCTAAGTTTAATACTAGGATATCTAAGAAAATACCAGGCAGAATCTAAAAAAGTATCGGAAACATCTGTTTCCCTTTCAGCTGGACCGCCGCATTTGGGGCATTTAGTCTTCACCCAATCTTTTAATTGAGCTAACGGTCCTCTACCCATACCTTTAGGCCGCCAATCCTCTACCTCTGGCAGTAAAACCGGCAAATCCTTTTCCGCTACTGGCTGCCAACTACATTTCTTACAATAAACCATAGGAATCGGTGGTCCCCAGTATCTTTGGCGAGAAATGAGCCAGTCACGGAGATGATAGGTAACAGTCCTTGTACCCCAGCCTTTTTCCTCAAGATAATCCATCATTTTTTCAGTGGCTTGATGAATGTCCAAACCATTTAAAAACTCGGAATTAACCATTTTTCCCTCTTCTTCCTGAACCTGAGATTCTTTTTTGATTTTGCTTTTATCTCCGTCCGGCCCAACAACTACCCGAACAATATCCAACCCAAATTCCCGGGCGAACTGAAAATCTCTGAGGTCATGACCGGGAACACCCACCACTGCCCCACTGCCAAAATCCATTAAAACAAAGTCAGAAACCCAGATAGGCATCTTTTTACCTGTTAGCTGGTTTAAAGCATACCTGCCAGTAAAAACTCCACTTTTACTTGATCCTTCAGCAATTCTTTCCTCTTTTGATTTTCCTAGCGCTTGAGCTTTGTAATTGCCAACTGTTTTTTTGTTATCTTTTGATGTTATCTGATCTACTAGCTGGTGTTCCGGCGCTAAAACCACAAAAGTGGCCCCAAAATTAGTATCCGGCCTGGTGGTAAAGCAAGTAATGGTGGTGTTTTTAAGACTTTTACCCCTGGAGTCAACCACTTGATAAGTAATATCAATCCCTTCTTTTCTACCAATCCAGTTTCTCTGGCTAATTAAGACTTTTTCTGACCAGTCTATTTTCTCTGTATTCTTAAGTAATCTATCAGCGTAATCAGTGATTTTAAAAAACCACTGAGATAGTTTTTTCTCCTTAACCCGAGTTTCACAGCGCTCACAAAGGCCATTAATGACTTGTTCATCGGCTAAAACAGTTTTACAGGAAGGGCACCAGTTAACCGCTGACTTTTTTCTATAAGCCAAACCCGCCTTGAATAACTGAATAAAAATCCACTGGGTCCAGCGGTAGTAATCGGGGTCATAGGTTTCCAAATGATTGTCCCAAGAAAATTGATTGCCAATCATTTTTAGCTGGCGGTAAAAGTTTTTTTCGGAGATTTTAGCCTGCTTTTTGGGATGGCGACCAACTTTAAGGGCATAGTTTTCCGAGTGGATCCCAAAACCATCCAAACCAATGGGTTCAAAAACTTCAAAACCCTTCATTCTCATATATCTGCCCCAGATATCTGAGCCGGTAAAAGCATACATATTACCAATATGAAGACCTTCGGCCGATGGATAAGGAAACATCATTAGATTGTAATATGGCTTTCGGCCTTTGGCCGAGGCTCTTTTTAGATCAACTTGGAAAGTTTTATTTTTAGTCCAGATCTTTCTCCATTTGGCCTCGATTTCAGAAGGATTGTATTGCTTCATAAAGGTATTTTAGAGTTTTAAGACAAAAATTACAAGAGGAGGGATCAGAGGTAAAAGGGGTCTAGGAAAAGAGGTAGTAGAAGAAAATTAACCTAACTCTTCAGGCCTCTTGAAAGAAGAAATAATGCATAAGCAAAAGTGTCAGTCCCTACTCGAGGATCCAATAAACCATTAGCTACTGCCAAACACCTCATCGTCTCTACTCCACTAACAAGCATTTCTGCTAGTCCTGGTTTTTGCTCTAAAGCAACTTCCATTAATTCTATTTCTCCTGATGCTTCTAATTCAGCCACTTCTTATCCTTTTTATAGCTTTATATTCCCAACCCCCATTTTATACCATCTTTCGCCTGAAAAGTCAATTAAATACAGGTTTCTGAACGAGAACATTAAAATCAACTCTCAACATATTTTAAAAAATATGCTAAACTTAGAAAGATGATTGAAATTAAAAGAAAGAAAAAATATAAATTGTGGGAGTCTTTTGTTTTTGCCTTCAGGGGTATTGGGAGAACCATTAAACAGGAAAGAAATGTAAGAATACATCTGGTAGCCGGTAGTTTAGCAATCATACTTGGTTTTCTGCTAAAAATCTCCTCTATGGAATGGCTAGCTTTAATTATCATCATTGCCCTAGTAATTAGCCTGGAGATTATGAATGCGGCTATAGAAGCAGTCTGCAACCTGATGAGATTTAAGCTTAATCTCTCCTATTATGAAACGTATTGGGTGAGGAATTTTGCGGCTGGCGCGGTCATGGTTCTGGCCATGGCGGCGGTAATTATAGGGGTAATTATTTTTGGACCCAAAATCTTAAGACTGCCTTAAAGAACACCACACGCTCTTTCAATAGTATCAAATGCCTCTTGACGGGTTTGAAAGTTTGGACTTGGAAGATCTATTATTTTATCAAATACCAATATTGCTTCAGCTGCCAAAACCGCCTGATCATAAAGATCAAGTTCACTCTCAGGAGTTCCTTCTGGGAATAAACTACGTTTTTCACCTGCCATTTTATCTTCCTTTAAGTTTTATAAAAATTTAGCTCCTTTTTATACCATTTTATACCATAATTTGTCTTAAAAAACAATTAAAAATCAGGATTTAAGTTCCCTTTCCTTAATCTCTCCATCCTGCATCCTTAGCTTCGTCAAGCCAATCTTGTAACACTCGCTGGCTGACTTCAGCGTCTGTGACCTTTTCGCCCCTGGCGATGTCCATCGGATCCATCTCTCCTTCAAGTTCACGCCTAGCCTTTATTTCCTCCGGAGACGTCTGACGTTTTCCTGATTCTTCGATTTGGACGATTACTTTTATCTCCCGTGGACCTCCACTCATATTTACCCCTCACCTCCCTTTTGGTTAGCTTAATTATAACTCTTGCAACATGAGGTCTTCTTTAATAACAGTAACAGTTTCTACTCTTATTCTTGGCTTTATTTCCTGTCTTTTTTTTAAATCTCGATTAAGTGCTGGTACTGAACGAAGATCAAACCATTCTAAACCTGTTTCTCTGGGTAAGTGATGATTGACAATCGCCCGGCAGCCATTAAGTTCTATAACTGAAGTCATATTTTTTTAGATTAATTTAGGTGGAACAAAATTTTAATCACTCAGTAACAGTAAAAAGAACATCTCTAACTCTAAATTGAAAACCCACGGGTAACTCCTCCTCTCTAAAACCAGGATCTTCATCTAATCCAGAGAAAAGCACGGCTCCTTCTGCTGTTGGGAGAATAGCTACCGAACAGTCTTCTCTTAACCGAATTGACATGCCTAGCAACGTAGGAATTTGTTCGCCAGTAGATAATAATTTTCTTTCAAGCATTTTTCTCCACCTCCTTTTTAAAAATCCAGCTTAGAATAGCAAATAACCTCTGTTTTGTCAAATATATAGAGGCTTAATTTTTAATCTCTTTAATACCCCATCGTATCTTAGCTAGATTAATTTTCTTTTTTAACCAAAATTATTATTCAGCGATAACCTCATTCGTTACCATGAAGAAGAAAGTGCCTATATATCCAATCTCTGAATCCTGTACTGCTGAGTCCTGTAATGAGGTTAGCTCTTTCTACTTTGGGAGACTCTCCAGGCTCAGACAGTTCTCCAGGCTCAGGTAATATTTCAGGTTCTATTTCCACCCGCCCCATGACTACCATATCTGTGGTGACTGCTGGATTAGACAGATGTTCACTGATATATACTGGCATCAATACCCCCCTCCTTTTATATCCGCGCTTTTTCAAAACCAGCTTTAATGGCTTCCTCTTCCGTGCAAAACCAACGATCCCCTTTTTCTAAATTTATCTTCACCTGGTCATAATGCCTGAATCCAGGCAAATGATACCAACGTTTATCTAATTTGTCCAAATTGGCCTTAATTATACAACCCTGTTGATCCAAAGCGCAAGCTGACCATTTGCCTTTTTTCTCGCTATAACCTTTTTCTGCTGCTTTCACCAATTCTGACTGATATTTTAAATTAACCGTGTCTAGGAAAAATTCTCCTGCTCCCTGTTCCAATAAATACTGATTAACAAAAACCTCTTTTTTCGCGTCTTTGGCATATACATAGGCTAAGTAGCGGCCGAAACGATCCATCTGATTAGTGTCCAACTCTACCCTTACTTTTTGGTTTAAAACCAAGTCTTGATTGAGCTTTTTGGCTTCCTGGCTAAAACATTCCTCTGTGGCTAATTCTGGACTGTCAATACCAATATATCTGATTATCCGGTCGTCGCTTAACTCAATAGTGTCGCCATCGATCACTCTAGTGACGATCGGGTTTTCACCTCTTAATAAATACTTAAAAGAAAAAAAACCTAGAAGAGAAAAAAAGGTTAAAAGAAGAACTATTAGTTTAGGTTTTTTCATTAAAAATATCTTAGCATGTTTTCGTATAGAAACAAGGAGTTATATGGGATATAGGAGGTATAGGTTTTTTCTGATTGACGAGAAATGGGGAAGGTGGTAGATTGGAATTAGTCCGCCAGCTGGCGGATAGAATTTAGAACCTAGAACTATGAATATCCTTCTTCTTTTAATTTTTTTATTAATTTACATTGTTCCTTTGCCTGTTTTGGCGGAAGATAAGCCCCTCACCCCACCTGAGATAGAAGTGAAAATAAAAAACCTCGCGCCTAGGCCAAGCGCTCAACCAGAAGGTTTGTTGCCCGTTAAAGACACTTATGTCAACAGCCATTATCCGGAAATTAATTTTGGCGATCAGGAAACTTTGTCAACTGGTTTTACTTCCTCCACTAAAATCATGTTTTTACAGTTTGACTTGGATGAAAAAGTGGAACAAGGCCTAGAAGAAGGTAAAGAGGTCGTCTTAAATCTTTGGCTGGACCAAAGTTTTGGCGAGCTTAAACCATTAGAAATCGAGCTGCTCCTGCCCCATAACAACTGGGAGGAAGACCAGCTTAATTGGAATAATAAGCCTTCTTTGTATTCCAGCGGCCTGAGCGTGGTTTTAGAAGCCACTCCCGGCGCTCAGAAAATCAACTTGACTCCTTTGGTGGGAAAATGGGTTTCAGCTGAAATTAAGAACATGGGCATGGCTTTTTATTATAACCTAGATACTTTTTCCCGGACTTTTTTCAGCAAGGAGAACAAAAAACACCCTCCCAGTCTGACTTTGGAAGAAAAAAAGCCACTAAAAAACGAGAATTTATCTGATTTGGAAGAAGGATTAAAATTCAAACTACCCCAAGTTTTACAGGCAAAAACCTCAGTTAAGGGCAACCAACCCCAAAAAACTCTTAAAGATTATTTAAACCAAAACACGATTCTGCCTTTAGCCACGCTTTGGACTGGCTGTATTGCCGGTCTGTTTTGGAAGATTTTTAAAGAATATCCGCTGGCATAAAAATTTCTAAATTTTCATCATTGCTTCATTGGTCAATTGCTCCATTGTTAACAATGTCATCCAGAGGATGATCATCCTCTGGATGAAAACCATGAAACAATGGAACAATAATCTTTTACCCCTTGACATGATGTTTTCACTACCACTATTATATATTTAGGAGGTATTGTGATAGACTCTTTGTTTGAGTTAGTGAAAAGAATAATTAATAGGTTTTTGAATTATGTAGTTAATGGTTTAGAAACTCTGGGCAGGAAAGCCAGATTCCACCCTATCCGCACCGCTGTTTATCTGGTGTTTTTCTTTTTAGTTGCTCTTTTTTATTTCGACTTCCTCAACGACCTACCGAATCCATATCTTTTAAGTTTTCAACAACCCAATGCTTCAACTAAAATTTATGACCGTAATGGTCGTCTGCTTTACAAAATTTACCGAGATGAAAATCGAACCCTTTTAAGTTTAAAAGATATCCCTCAACATGTAATTCAAGCAACCATTAGCATTGAAGACCAGAATTTTTACCAGCACCGAGGTTTTTCTTTCCGAGGCATTGCCCGAGCCGTAAAACATGATTTTTTCGTAAGGGAAAATAAAAATACCGCTCTTTCTTTACAGGGCGGTTCGACTATCACCCAGCAATTGGTTAAAAACGCCCTTCTTTCTCCGGAAAGAACGGTAGAAAGAAAACTTAAAGAACTCTTTTTAGCCACCGCCGTAGAAATGGTCTTTGAAAAAGACCAAATTTTGGAAATGTATTTTAATCAGGTGGCTTACGGCGGCACTGCCTACGGCATTGAAGAAGCGGCCCAGATGTACTTTGCCAAACAAGCTAAAGACCTTAATCTGGCTGAGGCGACTCTTTTGGCCGGCCTGCCAGCTTCGCCGACGACCTACTCCCCTTTTGGGGCTAATCCCCAATTGGCTAAAAAAAGACAAAGCCAGGTTTTAAACCGGATGATAGAAGAAGGCTTTATTACGGCAGAACAGGCCCAGGAAGTAGGAAAAGAAATTTTAACTTTTGCCCCTCAGGCGACACCGATTAAAGCGCCCCATTTTGTTATTTATGTTAAAGACTATCTTTCCCGGCTTTACGGCCAGCAGGTGGTGGAAAAAGGCGGTCTTCATGTTTACACCACTTTGGACCTAGATGTTCAAGAAATGGCTGAAGAAGTCGTCAAAAAAAATGTCAAAGAAGTCGATAAACGCTATAATGTCCATAACGGCTCCGCTTTAGTTACCAAGCCTAAAACCGGAGAAATTCTGGCCATGGTAGGCAGTGTTGATTTTTGGGATTTTGCCAATGACGGCAATGTTAACTTAACCACTTCTCTGCGTCAACCTGGCTCTTCGGTGAAACCAATTACTTATGCTTATGCTTTGGAAAACGGCGGTTTTACGCCTTCAAGCATTCTTTTGGATACCCCGGTCTCCTATTCCAACCCCTGGGAAACTTATACACCGGTCAATTATGACCATAAATTTAAAGGACCAGTGACTTTGAAAAAAGCTTTGGCCGAATCCAGAAACGTGCCGGCCGTCAAAACTTTAAACCAAATCGGCGTGGATAAATTGGTGGAGCAAGCTCATAAAATGGGCATCACTACCTGGAATGAACCGGATAAATACGGCCTTTCTCTGACTTTAGGAGCAGCGGAGGTAAAAATGACAGACATGGCCGTGGCTTTTGGTTCCCTGGCCAATATGGGCATGAAAAAAGAACTAACACCCATTAAAAAAATCGTTGATTCTCATGGTAAAGTGATTCAGGATATTGAAAAACCCAGAAGTCTATGGGCAGATATTGCCAGAAAAGCTTATGCCTCAGAGGAAAACGAAGTCGAAGGCGGCAAACCAGTCGTTTCTCATTTTACCGCCTGGCAGTTGGTGGACATTTTGTCTGACAAGAATGCCCGGGCCGGCGAGTTTGGCCTCAATACTCCCTTAAGGATCATTATCAATAAAGAAGACCGGAAGGTTTTTGTCAAAACCGGCACTTCCAATGAATTTAAAGATAACTGGACTGACGGCTGTTCACCTGATTTCTGTGTCTTAACCTGGGTAGGCAATAATAATGGCGAACCGATGTATAAAGTTGCCTCAGGCATTACCGGCGCCGCTCCGATTTGGAATGAAATTATGACTAATGTTTTAAAAGATACTGAACCAGCAGAGTTTCCGGTGCCTGAAGGCATGGTGGAAGTGGAAATCTGCGCCAGCAACGGCCTTTTACCCTGTAAAGGTTGCCCTCAGTTGAAAAAAGCCTGGTTTGTCCCGGGCACAGAACCTAAACAACACTGTTACTTCCCTTCTCCGGCCGAATGTCAGGCCAAGAAACAAAAAATGGAAGAAGAAGGTAAACCCGCCGAAGAAATTGTTAAAGCCCTCCAAGGTTGTCCTTTAACTGAAGCTTCCCCTAATCCTTAATAATGATGTTTATCTTGGGGCTTGATTTGGAAAAGAAACAACGTTTATAATATTTTCATGGACCAAAGCTTGCCTTATCAACCACCCGCTTCTCCTCCGGCAGCGCCTCCGCCAGTTGAAAATCTCAATATCCAAGAGCCTGGTTTTACTCAGCGTGAGATCAAGCCTATTACCTGGCGAAGCTGGCTTAAATTGGCTTATTTGGTTGTTTTTATGATCTTAATGCTGGTGGTGGGGATTATTCTGGCTCAACGTTATTTAATTATTTCTCCGGCTGGCGGACCGGTGAATGGTGAAGTCCTGCTTCAGGCCCCTTATCAGCCGGTTTTATGGAAAGATTTTGGCGAGGTCTTCGAACCGATTATAAAACTCGAAGTTTATTATCCCAATCAGGGTTGGCAAAAATTGAATTTTCTCCTTGATTCCGGCGCCCTGGTTTCTTCTTTGCCCCGAGAAGAAGCTAAAAAAATGGGTTTATCTTTGGCGCAAATGCCCAGAAGTACTTTTGGCGGCTTTGGCGGCACGACCTCTTTTGCTTATAAAAGCGAAATTAAAGTTAAAATCGGCGATCAGGAGGTTTTACTACCGGTAGTTTTCACAGAATCAGCCGGAACTAAACCCATCTTGGGCCGCTCTGGATTTTTTGAACGCTACAATATATACTTTAATTCAGAGGTAGAAAGGATAGAGGTTAGAAGATAGTTAGTTAAGTGGTATACTAGCTCCGACGCTTGCGGTCGGAGCGTATATTGATGGTTATTAGCAAGCTTTCGCCTGCGTTATTATAAATTCACCGCGAGTGAAACGAGCTAATTAACTACTTAATAACGCGAGTCCCGACATTACGTCGGGACGAGTTAATCAACTATGAATATAGTACAAAAACTCGATCGTTTTTCTTTTAAAAAAATCATTGGGGCAACAGCTCTGTTAATTATGGTATTGGCGATTCCGGTTACTGTTTGGGTTTCCCAGCAAGAAACCCGGCTAGCCAGCAGAGCGGAGTTTGAAAAACCAGCCTTAATCAAACCCGTAACCAGATATGGTCCTCTTTCTCCAGGCGAACCTAGAATCAATCTAGTCTGGCCTTTTTTAGGCAAGGTGGGTGATGCGGTCTTGATTGAGGGTGAAAATTTTGGCGATAACCCTGAAAACAAACAGCTTTCTATTGGCAATGTGGCTGTGGGTGAAGACAAAATCAATCGCTGGACTCCAAATTTAATTGAGTTTATTGTGCCTCAAAACAGTTTTTCTTCTTCTATTTCTTTGACGGTGGGGGGTAAAAAAGCCTCTTGGCCCTATTTGTTTACAGTTTATAGTCTTAATACCAAAATTCAGGTGACAGAAAACAATGATATTGTCACTGTCCTTAATGCGCCTGAGGGGTCAATTTTAGAAATTCATTTTAGTGACGGCGAAAAAACTGAATCGACAAACCTCAACGCCACTCTCATTCCTGCTGATAAAGTGATTTTAACCGTGTTGGTGAAAGATAAAAATAATAATCCTCTTCCCTTCTTTGTTGAGCCTGAAGAATTTAACTTTTAGAATAATAATATATTGTTTCATTGCTTCATTGTTACATTGTTATGAAGAAATATTTACAGCTAAATTATATAGACTGCTATAAAAGAGCCTTAAACCTGTCAAATTATGTATGGAATGTCGTCGTTGAATGGAATTACTTTAAAAAAAATGCCGTTGGGGGCCAATTTGTCAGAGCCATTGATTCAATATCTGCTAATATTGCTGAGGGTTTCGGAAGATATAGTAAAAAAGATAAGGTAAAATTTTACCACTATAGTTTTGGATCAGTAAAAGAGTCATTAGATTGGAATCAAAAGGCGAATATAAGAAATATGTTATCAGAAAAAGAATATAAGTATATCTTAAAAGAACTAAAAGCTTTACCAAAAGAGGTCAACCAATTAATTCAATTTACAAATCAAAAATTAAAGCAATAGTAAATTCATTGTTTCATTGTTCCATTGTTCCATTGTTTCATTGCTACATGGCTTCATTGCCTGCCCTGAACTGAACTTGTTCTGGTTTATAGGGTTACATTGTTAAAACTATCGAAGTAATAAAGAAGTTGAGATATAAAACTCCTCTATCAAAAGCTTTCAAACTATATCAATTGCTTTTAATCATCTGGGTTAGTTTTAGGAGTGTTTCTTGACACTGAAAAGCGGCCCAATCATCAAAAAGCAGCTTTCTGGGTAAACCTGGGTCTTTTTCTAACAGAGAAAAAAAATTATCCAATATGAGAGAAAATTGCTCTTTTGTTTGCTGATTCAATCCTTTTTGGCTTTTTAACCTCTTTAGCAGGCTTTTCTGCTTAGTGATAAGGTTTTGATACTCTTTTTGCATCTTCTCTAGGGGCCAAGTTTGCTTCGCTAATTGTTTGTCATCAGATAAAAGCAGTTTCCTTGATTCA
Source organism: uncultured Pseudomonadales bacterium (assembly GCA_964589815.1). GTDB lineage: Bacteria > Patescibacteriota > Microgenomatia > UBA1400 > UBA1400 > CAZPUR01. The sequence continues at coordinate 38,903 of CAZPUR010000002.1, read as the reverse complement.
ATTACCGTAATTTTTGCGGGAAATTTTTTCTCGAGAAGAAGTTCATTTAATTTGCCAGAAATCGGTAAAGGGGTAAGATAAACTCCTCGTGAAAGCTTTTTAAAACCAAGGCGACGAAGGGTTTGGCGGAGTCTTCTTAAGTCAAAAGGGGGTAGAGGTGATATAGGAGGTTTAGGAAAAATTACAAACCGCCAAACTCTATCCCAGACTTTTTTTTGGCCGGTAGAGATGGGGAAAAAAGAAAGCAAGCGGCTTCTACCCTGACTGGTTAAACGAAAATAGACTTTTTGATTACGGGTAATTTTATCCACTTCTCCGCTTTTGACTAATTGCAAGCAAGCGTCACGAATAGAACTTTTTTTAAAACTCTTTAAGCGCCAATATAAAAAAAGGTAGGGATAATAATCAAAATCTACCCGCGGGCTGAAAAAATCAACTTCGCTGGCTAAAGTAAAAAGGATTTTGCGCTTTAAAAGTTTCATTAGTCTAATTAGCCTAATTTGATTGATTAGGCTAATCCACTCTACTGTTGTGTTACACAGTCTTTTACAACATTAAAACACAACATATAATTACCTGTCAATAGGTAATTTGACAGGTAATAATTTCTAATTTCTAATTTCTAATTTCTAAACAATACAAAATTATATTATCTACTAAGATATCTATTGATGTCTTTTGATATCCCGTGAAAAAAATGTGAAAACTAGCAACTCTCTATGACTCAGTGCTAGTTTTACTCTAATAAAAGCCTTTTCTTTCCTCTATTTCTACCTCTATTGACGAGAAATTTAAAAACCTTTTATAGTAGAGAGGATGATAAAAAGCCGTAAAAAATAGTCTAATTTTTATAATTTACAGGCTAAAGCCTGTTATACGGATTTTTAAAAATTATCTATACAAATTTACGCGAATAGGAAAATGGAAAAACTGTTAAAAGATTTTAAAAGTTATTTAGGAATAAAAAGGCTGGCAAAAGCTTCAATTAAAAACTATGCTTCTGATGTGAGGAAATTTTTGCATTGGCACCGAGAAAATAATTTAACCAACAAAGATGAAATTACTACTCAACTTAATCCGGAAAATTTTAAACAATACAAAGCTTTCCTCACCCAAAACAATCTTCCGGGAAAAACCATTAACCGTCACTTAGCTTCTTTGCGTTCTTTTGGCGAATTCCTGCAAAAAGAAAAACTTTTAATGAGTAACCCCGTCCAGCAACTGGAAAATATTCCTTTAAAACATATTATTGAGGAAAGTCCCCAGTTAGCCGCCCAGAAAAGCCTGGGAGAACTTTTAGAACAACATAAAAAGACCTTTCTTTTAACCTTGGGCATTCTGGCATTAGTCGTCTTGGCTCTGATTTTAGGCATTGTTGTTTATACTCGCTCAGAGAAAAAAAGAAAAGAACTGGAGTTTTACTCCCAACAATTAAGTCAGATTCCCGTTCCTTCAGGTAAACTTCCGGAAGAAGGAGAGACTGGTCTTGAAAAAAAGGAAACTGATAAAACTACTGATATAGAAGATACTACTATGTATCCTTATGATATTGAAAGTATATCTGGTACCGGGGGGATATGTGAATATTGTTTAAATGCCCGGGCTTTGCAAGGCTACACTCCTTCTGCCTCAGGTTCAGCTAATAAGGTTTTGGTGATAGACGAAGAGGGTGATTTAAATCTAGGCGAGGAAAACCCTAATATTTACGCGCCGGTGGGCAATTTGGGTATTGGCGGTCAAGCTTTGACTTTGGTAACAAATACTGGCTCGGACGGTGATATCACTCTGGCCCCGGACGGCCAAGGCGCTTTATATATTCATCTCAGCTCTTCTAGCGGTGACCATCTAAGCATCACCAATGCCAATATCAGCTCTGGCGCTTTGATTAATGGTTGGGCCGCCAACAATAACACTGGTTTTGATTTATTTAGACTTTCCAGTGGGGTAACAGAAATTGAAAGATTCAGCATTTCCACTGAAGGAGACCTTTTTTTATCCAGAAACGCCACTATCAGCGGCGACCTGAAAGCCTCTTCTCTTTTACTTCAAGGCTGGAAAACCAATTTATTTGAGGTAAGAAACTCCAGTGGTAGTCAGTTGGCTACCCTCAGCAATACCGGCAAACTGGGTTTGATAGACTCTTTGTTTCATCTTAATGATACGGACACTTATCTGGCTTTTGCTGATGATGAGTTTAAGATTAATGTGGGTGGAGCCAGTTTTTTGGCTTTTTCAGAAAACACTACCCAAGATGTTCTACAGGGCAATTATAACCAGGAGGACATTGATTTCCGCTGGGATGGCGATACAGAAACCGGCACTTTTTTTGTTGATGCCTCGGAAGCCCGTGTCGGCGTGGGCACCTCTAATCCTGGGTATAAGCTCCATGTGGTTGGTAATGCCTATATTGAGGCAGAAGGTTATGTGGGCGGCAACTTAGTGGTAGGCGGCCACCTCCTGCCTAAGAGTGACGATACTTCTGACATTGGCTCTTCAACTAAGGAATGGAGAGATCTATATATCGACGGCACCGCCTACCTTGATAGTGCCTCAATTGGAGCCTTAGCTTTGAGCGGTAATATTATTATGGCTGATGATAGCTGGATCGGTCTGGGCGCGGCCGCGGGACGTATTGAATTTGATGACCAGACGACTGATGAAGTGAATATCTTAACGGCCAGCGTCGGCATTGGCACCAGCGCCCCCAACAATACTATCCAGGTAGCTAATCTAATTAATTTTGATAATACTAATTATCAAACTCTTTTGGGCTATACTGCTGGTGCTTCAATTACTAGTGGCACCTATAATACCTTTGTTGGTTACACGGCTGGATTCTCCACGGCCGATGGCTCGGCCAATACTGCTAGCGGAGCAGAATCTTTATATAACAACACCTCTGGTAACAGCAACAGCGCTTTTGGCTATCGGGCTTTGTACACTAATAGTACTGGTAACAGCAACAGCGCTTTTGGCGAAAGCGCCTTAAGAGATAATACCACCGGCTACTCTAACAGTGCTTTTGGAAAATATGCTCTTTATAAAAACACTGAAGGCTATCATAATAGCGCCCTGGGGCTTTATGCCTTATTTGCCAATACTACGGGAAATCGAAACAGCGCTTTTGGCAGAAACGCTCTTTTAGCAGAAACAGAAGGGACTGAAAATGTGGCCATGGGAGATGAGGCTTTGGTGTCTTTAACCACCGGCAGCACCAATACTTCTATAGGAAGACAATCTGGTTTTAATGTGATAACGGGCTCTGGTAATGTCTTTCTGGGATACAAGGCAGGTTATAGTGAAACTGGCTCCAACAAACTTTACATTGAAAATTCAACTGCCGGGCCAACCAGTGCTTTAATTTATGGCGATTTTGACTCAGATATCCTCACTTTTAATGGTAATGTGGGCATTGGGACAACGACCCCGACTGGACCTTTAGAAATAGATACTGGCACCGATTCTGGTATAGCTGTCACTGTTGACCAGGATGATGTGGACCAAACAGCCTTGGATATTGACGTTAACAATACAGAAGGAGATGTGGTTAATCTTGATTGGGGTGGAGCCACTACCACTACTAGTGATTTAAGAGGAATTGATATTGATATGGGCAATCTCACCCCTATTGCTAACCCTGTTAACTTTATTCAAGGCATGAGGATTAACGGCCCTAGCGGCAATACTACGGCTGTATTAACCGGTCTTTATGTGGCTAATACCAACTGGGATTGGGCTATTTATACTGATGACGACATTGTTACTATGAATAATCTTTGGGTAGGAGCAACTACAGAAACTTTAGATAATGCCGGCTTTACCATGGACGGAGATGATCTTTTTGTTTTAGGTACAGCTGGAGTTGAAGGTATGATTTACTCTGATGCCGGCCTGACTGTAGGTCCTTCTACTGTTTATGCTGACGGCACCATCACTAAATCTACTGGTTCTTCTTTGTCAGTAATTCTGGGCGGCGCTGCTGGAGATGATTTTATTGTTGATACTAATACCCTGGTGGTGGAAAGTGATAATGATCGGGTGGGCATTGGGACAACGACCCCGGGCGCCAGCTTAGATGTCACCGGCAGTATTATTTTGGGTGATGCTGCTTCTGATACGGTCACTTTTAATGCTTTGGCCGCCAGTAATTTTATTGCTGATGCTAATGCTTATGACATTGGTTCTGCCTCTACCCGCTGGGTCACTGGCTATTTCGACACGGTTAATGCTACCAGCGTGGTAGGCACCATTGTCACCGGCTCAACTTCTTCTTATGACTGGTTGATTGGCGCCGGCTATACTGGCGCCAACGCCCAAATTATGACTCTCACTTTTGAACGGGGCTCGCCCACTATTAATGCGGTTTTACAATGGAATGCTTCAGGTGACGCCAGTCGGGTTAGCGGTTATGATGACAATTTGCTTTTTAATTTTCCTGTTTCTGTCTATTCCCAAGCTTCGGGTGGAACTTCCACTTTTACCTCAGGTTCTATTTTTAATTTTGGCCAAAATGCGACTCATGCTTTTACTCAAACAGGCGCTTTGGTTGGTTTAGACCTTGATCTTTCTTCTAATATTACGGTACCTAATTCTGCTTCTGGTAATCAAACTGGTGTTTTTCTTAATTTAGCTGATGGCGGTGCTTCAGCGACTACCATTGGTTTTGATTTAGACGGTACTGCTGATTTGGGCCTTGACCTTTCCGGAGCAACTATAGGCACAGACGATATTAAACTATCTAATAGTGAAACCATTGATAATATTAATGATTCTGAGCTGGCTTTATCTGACGGTACCAATACTTTGACCATTGATTTGGATGAAAATAGTAGCGGCACCATTGACTTAACCACCAATGGAACGGTGGATTTGACTTTTAACCCTGGTGGCAATGTGGGGATTGGGACGACGAGTCCTTCGGCAAAACTGGATGTGATTGGAGACGCCTATGTTTCCGGGACATTAGGAGTCGGGACATTGCCTGTAGGAGATGCCACTTTGAGTTTGGATAAAGATATTAGCAGCGGCGTCACCGCTGTTGGTATTAATTCAAATATCACTGCTTCGGGCAGTATTACCCCCACCGCAGGGGTTTGGGGAGCCAATATTGAAGCCATCTATACTTCTTCTGGAGACATTAGTGGAGAAACATATGGTTATGTCATTGGCGTCGGAGGCTTAAGCAAACAAAATAATGCTACGGGTAAGGTTAATGTTTTGGCTGGTGTTTTTGGTTGGATTGATAATGATCCTACCAGCGGTGGAGCTAATACTGGAGCTATTTTTTATGGTGATTATAGTAATCTCTATAATTTTGATAACGTCTACGGACTTTATCTTCCTGACCTTTCTTCTTATACTGGAGCCGCTATTTATACTACTGGCGGCGATGTCCTTATTGGAAACGGTAACGTCGGCATTGGCACCACTAATCCCGGTCAGGAATTAACAGTTAATGGCAATGCCTCTTTTGGTGATGGCGGTACCACCAATTATGCTCTTTTTAATAGCACCGGAGATTTAACTTTTTATGGCAGTGGTGATACTATTACCGGACCTAGTGGCACTACCTTTGTCATTGCGGCTGGAGCTTCCCGGGCTTTAACTTTGACGGCTAATGCCGCTTCCACCTGGTCAACTTCTACCGGTATCTTAACCCTTCAGGGTGATGATGGCGTTAATATTGAAAGCGATGGTTCTGCCGGTATAGAATTAGATCCTTATAACAATGCTGTAGTGAGCGGTGGGGATAACACTGATGATTTAGGCACAGTCACCAATATCTGGAGGGCGGGCTATTTTACCACGGTTCAGGGAGGCACGGCCGACCCCTTGACGATTACGGCTACGGCTACGGCTGACGCTGATGATTTAACTCTGCAGACTACCGGATCGGCCGGTGATGTCCTGATTACTTCGGTGGACGATATCACTATCACCTATGCTGCTTCCGGCGGTACTTTTTCTTTAACTGACGGTACGGAAAGACTGGGCATTGCTGATAATGGCACTTTGGTTTTGGGAGACAGTGGCGCTGCGACAGATATTGATGGCTCTAGCGTTGATTTGGCTGGTGGTTCAGGAAGCACTGGCTGTACCGTGGATAACAGCACCGGCAATTTGACTTGCACCGGCAATATCATCGGCAGTACCTCAGGAACAATCGGTTATTGGTCTCGGTCTGGAACTAATCTCTCCCCAACTACGGCCGGAGACGACGTTTATCTGGGTAGTAATCAACTCTTAGGCGTGAACTATGATCCTTCAACTATCTCCGGAGGGGTAGCGGCTTTTAACGGCAACGTGGGGATTGGGACGACGGGGCCTTCCTATAAGCTGGAGGTGGCTGGAGATTTGGGGGTAACAACCACGGGTGGTGGATTTCAAGTCCTGGGTAACGCCTCTAGCCCAAATATTTTAGGAGGGTATAGCGGCAATTCTATGGGCTCGGGCGCCTATGGATCTAGTATTTTAGGCGGTGGCGGTTCTGGGATGGTAAATTCTATCGCTGCTGATTATAGAACCGGTGTTGTTGCTGGAGGGCAAAACAACAGCCTAACCGACTGGGGAAACAGTTTTATTGGCGCCGGCTACGGTAACAGCATTAGTGGTAGTAATGTCTGGGCTTCAGCCATTGTCAGTGGCCAAAGAAACACGATTACCGGAAAAAATGAAAATTTCATTGGCGGCGGTTACATGAACTCTATTAGTAGCAGCGCCGACTATATGGGACGCGATGTCATTGCGGGCGGATCTTATAACACCACTTACGGAAACGGTTGGGGAACTATTGTCGGTGGACAAAGCAATGTGGCTTGGCATTATGGTTTTGTTGGCGGTGGGGCGGCGAATACGGCCGGTGCAGATGGCAAAAACTACGCAACCGTGGCGGGCGGACGAAGCAACACTGCCAGCGGCTACTCTGCCACTATTCCTGGCGGTAGAGAGAATACCGCCTCCGGTGACTATAGCTTTGCCGCGGGCCGCCGCGCTATAGCCAGCGCTGAAGGAGCTTTTACATTAACTGATGCCACCGATGCAGACTTCACTGTTGGGACAACAAACGTCTTCGGAGCCAGATTTTCTGGTGGTTACTGGTTAACCGGCGGCAATGTGGGGATCGGGACGACGGGGCCAAACACTAAACTTCAGGTCAACGGAAGAGCCATCATAGGGACTGATTCCGCAATAAACGGTGGTGATTATACACTATCGGTGGGTCAGACCTTTGGTTTGTGGGCACACTCCAACACACTTTCTCGCATTACGCATAATACCTACTATGACGGGGGGTGGAAATATAGGGTGGATGGAGGAGCATCCATAATTGAGATGGCAGACAGCGGCATTACTTTTTCCACAGCCTCAAGTGGCACTGCGGATTCAGTCTATGCTCGAGAATACCCCCTGACAATTGAAAGTGGCGCAGATACCGATAGTTTGATAATTCAAAGTGATGGGGACGTAATAATGAATGGCGGCAACGTTGGCATTGGAACAACAGCACCAAGTTCACTTTTGAATTTATCTGGAACTAATGCTGAGTTGGCCATAGATTATCCGGGAAGCGGTTCTGATTGGAGACTACAAAGTGATGATTCTCCTTTAGGATTAAGGTTTTATATTGATGGCGGTGGTTACGCTGGTGATAAAGTTTTCTTTGGAAGCAATGGCAACGTCGGCATCGGGACGACGACTCCGGGACAAAAATTGGATGTCAATGGAAACATTAACGTCGGTGGAAACAATCTATATTTTGGTAGTGGCCCTTCCATTACGACCGGCGGAAGCTCTGTGCTTAGCTTAAATGCTACTACTTATACACATATACCTTCAGGTACGTTTTATGTTGATTATGGATCAGTACTTCGGGGAGGCATATCTAATGATTTAGCGGCTTACCTCACCATTTCTGGCGGCACCAGCGGATATACTTATTTCTCAGGCAATGTGGGGATTGGCGATACCACCCCAGATTCCAGGTTAGATGTAGAAACAGACGCGGCCAGTGGTTGGGCCGGAGAATTTTTTAATGATGGCAATAATGTTGATAGATATGGGGTTAAAATCCAAGCCGGCGCAGATGATGCCGCCGGAGATAATAGAATGATCACTTTTTATGATGGCGATGGCGATCTTGAAGGTTATATTACTTTAGATGACGGCACTTTAGAAATAGAACAAGCCAGTGATGAAAGATTAAAAGAAAACATTGTTACCAGCGGTACTACCCTTGAAGACATTAATAGACTAAGAGTGGTGGATTTTAAATTTAAACAAAACAATGCCCTTCAAACCGGTTTTATTGCTCAGGAAGTTAAAGAAATCTTTCCTGACGTGGTTAGTTATAATCCTGACGCAGATATGTATTCTATCAAACCTTTGAAATTTGTTCCCAAGATAATTAAGGCGGTTCAAGAACAGCAAGGAATAATTCAGAACTTAGAACTGAGAACCCAGAACTTAGAAGGAATATTTTCAGGACTTTTTAACAAAGTTAAAACTGGGTTGATAGAAACCAAGGATTTAATGGCAGACAAAGTGGTGGCAACAATAGGACAATTCAACCATGTAACCATTAACGATAAGCTTATTTCTCCTCTGGTGGAGACTGAAAACCTTATCGCTCAAAGCGTAGAAACCAAAATGCTTAAACCAATAGCAGACAAGGACTTAATTTTACAATTAAGTCAAGTTCAAAGTTCAAAGTTCAAAGTTCAAACTAAAGAAGGAAAAGATTTATTTGCGGTTGACTCAAATGGTAATGCCACATTAGCCGGTGAACTAGCAGCCAAGTCAGTTTACACCGAGGGTTTAGAAACCCGAAGTGCCAGTGTCAGTGGAGAATTGACGGCTGGAACCGGCCATTTTAAAAAACTTTATGCGGATGAGATTGAGGGTTTGGAAGATAAGGTGGCTACTTTAACTGGCGATACTATTAATAATTATTATTATGAGACGGCCACCCCGGACAAAAACACCTCGGAGGTGTCTGAAGATTTCACCTCCGAGGTGAAAGATTCCGATTTTTTGGCGGGATTAAGTGAAGAAGAAATTGCTTCATATTCAGCCTTATTAGCAACAATGGAACAATGGAACAATGGAACAATGAATAACTATGATTACTTAGACATTTCATCTATAGATACTGATTCTTTGATTGTGGATGAATTTTTAGCGGTCATTGGTCAAGCGGTGATTACCAATCTTCAAGTAACCGACGCTTTAACGGTTAATAATAATATGTTTATTGCTGATAATAGTATTGGCAGCACCACTGATACCCTTTTTCTCCAGCCTTCTGGTATGGGTGGGATTAATATGATGGCCGGTAAATTCAGGATTAATGAAAATGGAGATGTGGTTATTGACGGCAACTTAGAAGTTAGCGGCACAATAAACAGTAATGAGCTAAAAACTAAGAGTTTATTTGCCGAGCTGATTCAACCAAAAGATGATTTAATCATTCAACTTAATCAACTACCTGATAACGCGACCCCGAGTTCAGCTCGGGGGAGTAAATTACGCATCGAAGATGCTAATAACAATCTTATGGCCAGTATTGATGCTTCGGGTTCAGCCCGCTTCAACGATGTTGAATCGAGGCAAGCCATGTTCAGGAAATTAAATATTGCCGCTGCTGAAGCGACGCCTTCGGCTGGCTTTGGTACTTTAATCCCCGAAATTACCACTAATGCCACTGCTGGTCAAGCGGCCTTACCAGCTAATGAAACTGAACTGGCAATATATAATCAAAATATAACAAAAGATAGCTTAATATATATTACTCCTACATCAGACACCGGTAATAAGGTCTTATTTGTTAAAAATAAAAAGGACGGGAGGGAGGGCTTTTTTACCATTGGACTTGATAAGGCAATTAGTAGGCCAATTGGGTTCAACTGGTGGATTATTAATTAGAATTAACTTAATTAACCTAATTGCTCTAATTAACCTAAATAATGAACAAAGCACCAAGCACCAAAATTTAATAAATTGGGTCATTGGGGTTTATTTAGAATAATTAAGTCAATTAGAATAATTAGAAATTGGAGTGTTAGCGACTTGTAGTTGACAAATCAATCACCAATGAGATTAAATTCAATTGGTGGATAATAAACTAAATTAAAAATTTAAAGTTTAAAGTTAAAAATTACAACTTAAAGTTAAAAGTTAATTATCAAACTTAAAACTTTTAACTGTAACTTTACACTTTGTACTTTTAACTTTTAATTACTATCAGTGGAAACATTTAAACCATCACCAGTTTTTAAAAATACCCTTAAGCCTTTTTTAAATAAAGAGGCGAAAATTTTCACCTGGATTATTACTCTTCTGGCTTTTGGCCTGCCTTTGTTTTTCCTGCCTTTTACCAGCGAGTTTTATCAAATCAATAAGATCGCTTTTTTGTACCTTTTGTTAGGAGTAATGCTTTTAATTTTAGTGATCAAGCTTTTTTTTGAACAAAATTTAAAAATTTTAAAAACCGACCTCAACTGGCCCATTTTAGGTTTGGTGGCCAGCTTCTTGCTCTCCTCTTTTTTGCAGGCTCCGAACAGACCGCTTTCTTTATTAGAAGACACGGGCATAATTTTGGCTTTGGCCCTTTTATATTTTTTCATTGTCAACTATTGCCGAGGCAAAAAACCGATCCTGCAAATTATGACCGCTTTAATCAGCTCCGGCGTGGTCTTAAGTTGGCTAACCCTTTTTTCCTTTTTAGGCATTTTATCAAAAACCGGACCTTTGTGGCTTGAAAATAAAGCCTGGACGCCAACTGGTTCGCCTTTAATTACCGCTCAACTGCTTTTAATTCTGATGCCAGGCACTTTTTACTGGGCTTTTAAAACTAAAGACGCTCTGAAAAAAATCCTCTTGTTTGTGGCTTCAATGATGCAGGTTTTAAGTCTAGTGGTGATTCTGGCTCTTTTCATTAATAAAGAAGTCGTCTTGACTTATCTCTGGCCTAATTTTGGCTGGCAGATTAGCGTTGAAGGTTTAAAAACCATCAGAACCGCTCTTTTTGGCGTTGGCCCAGGTAATTTTCTGGCCGCTTTTAATCAATTTAGACCTTTAGGTTTAAACAACACCAGTCTCTGGGCGGTAAAATTCATCACCAATTCCAATCAGTATTTACACCTACTCTCTACTGTAGGCATTCTCGGTTTGGGTTTTTATCTTTTAATTCTGCTTAAGAGTCTGAAAAAAGGCGGCTTTAAAGGTTCTTTAGTCTCTAAAGTTATCTATATTTGTTTGGCCGCCAGCTTTGTGATCCAGCTACTTTTAACGTCTAATGTTTTGATCTTAACCGTCACTTTTTTACTCTTGGCTTTACTTGAAGCTAGTAAAATGTCTCTTAGTTCAGCTTCTAATTCTAGTTATGAACTGAAGTCTCAGGCTCTAGCTTGGAGTCTAGCCGGTCTCTTGCTTATTTTGACCTTTTTTGGACTTTATTGGCAGACGCGAATATGGCTGGCTGACCGGCAATTTAGAAAAAGCCTTTTGGCCGCCCAGGCCAACAAAGGGGCGGAAACTTATAATTTACAAATTAAGGCCTTGATGCTAAATCCTTACGCGCCCGGATATCGAGTCACCTATTCTCAAACCAACTTAGCTCTGGCCAATTCAATCACCGCCAATAAAAATCTGACCGATCAGGATAAAGAAAGTGTCAGGCAATTGATTGCCCAAGCGATCAGAGAAGCCAAAACCGCGGTTAATTTAAACCCTCAAATCAGCAGTTATTGGCTTAACCTGGCCAATTTATACCGTAATATTATTAACGTCGTCCAAGACGCGGATCAATGGGCCATGGCCACTTATTTAGAGGCCGTCAGAAAAGATCCAACCAATCCGCTTTTAAGAGTTGAGTTCGGCGGTTTATTTTATGGATTGAAAGACTATGACCGAGCCATAACCCAATTCCAGCAAGCGGTTAATCTCAAGCCCGATTATGCCAATGGCTATTATAATTTGGCCGAAGCTTATAAAGCCAAAGAAGACTGGCAGAATGCTTTTTATAATCTGCAGTTAACCGCTAATTTGGTGGAACCAGATAGTCCTGACTATCAAAAGACTCAAGATGAATTAAAAGAAATTCAGGCTAAACTGGAAACCATTCCTCAAGCGACTAGCAGCGCTCAATTGAAAACAGAAGCAAGAGAGAAATTGAGCCAACCTCAACCTTTGCCTAGTCCTAATGCCCGTTTGGGAGAGGTAAAGCTACCGGAAGACGTTAAACCCGAAGTCTTGGAAGAGGGAGAAGAAGCGACTAAGGCGAGTACACCTTAGAAATTAACCTAATTGACCTAAATAATGTCAAAAGCACCAAAAAGAAAATATATGATTTGGAGGAAAAAGAACGGCTAAATTTGGTGAAGAAATAATAAAGTTTTGCAATAACTTATCTAAAACTGCCGTTACTACTCCATTAATAACTCAATTAGTTAAGGCGGGAACCAGTATTGGAGCTAACTATTGTGAAGCCGATGATGCTGAATCAGGCAAGGATTTTAAACATAAGATTGGTATTTGTAAAAAAGAATCCAGAGAGAGTAAACATTTCTTAAGAATGATAGGAATTGCGGTTCCAGAATCTAAAGATAAAGCCAGAAAACTTTGGCAGGAAGCTAAAGAACTAAATTTGATTTTTAACTCTATATTATAGAAAAATTAAGTAATCTCTTGGTTATTGGGAAATTGGGATTTTTTTAGAATAATTAGAAATTTTGATTCTTCCCCGAAACTTATCTTTTTTTGCCTCTTTGAAAGCCGCTCGGCAAATGGGACAACGGGTTGGCGGTTTGAGGCCTTTTTCTTGATAAAATTCCTGCTCTTCCACCACCCACGGAAACTTCTGTTGACAATCAATGCATTGAATTACTTTATCTTTCATAAATTCAGAATAATAGGATGCTAGGATAATAGTGAACAATGGACTATTCCTTATTATCCTGTTATCTTGTTATCTTGTTTTTCTGGTGGACCTGCCGAGAATCGAACTCGGAATATACCCATGCGAAGGGTATGGTATACCGTTTACCTACAGGCCCTAGCAAATTATATCAAATTGAATTCTTGGTTTACAATTTTCCGTTTCTGGTTTATAGTGATTATAATTAGAAAAGATGAAAAAGTTTATTTTATTCTTTATTATCCTTACTCTCTTCTGTTTTTCTCTAATCAAAGTTTCAGAAGTTGAAGCCCAAGATGTTTGCCAAGCTGACCTTAATCAAGACGGTGTTGTGAATCAATTAGACCTGAGAATGCTGCTTAGTTCTTGGTTTTCTTCAGGTCAACTTGATTTTAATTCTGACTCTAAAGTAAACGGTTTAGAGTTTGGAGAATTAATTTTATCTTGGGGCCAAAATTGTAGTCCTTCACCTACACCGTCACCAATCCCAACCGCTTCACCTAGCCCAAGCTCACTGCCAAATTTGGTCTGGACTGATCAATTTACTTCTCAAAATTCCCGCTGGGAATGGAGCTACCATACGGGCACGGGCTATCATTCTCTGATTAATTTGATCAATACTGAGGATAATTCCGCCGTGGAAATCGGCGTTACCCAAAACTCTAACTCAAGCACTTATTCTGATTGCTCCCTTCATGAAAATAACTACACTCATACTTACGGTATTTTGGAAATGAAACTCCGATGCACTGATGATAACGGCACTATTAGCGGCGGCATCTCCGGGAAAGGCACCAGAGGTTGGGGCTTTTGGCATGTAGAAACAGAACAGCTTAACCGGTTAAATGTGGCGTGGTTTTGGTCCGCTTCTTCGGAAAGTAATCCCTTACTCCAAGGCTTCCAAGCCATGGTAGTAGAAAACGGTACTTTTCATCTTTTGAAACCAGTGGCCATTGATATGAAAGAATGGCATATTTACCGGGTGGAATTATCTCCGAGCGGAACTAAATTTTTTGTGGATAATCAAGAAGTGGCCTCTACTCCTCACCGGCCAGCCACTAGTCAAAGGATTGAGATTTGGATAGATAATATGGGTCTCAACCTCAGCGGCTCCAGTATTCAAAAATCAAATCTCAACCTTGACCGAGACCAAAAGATGTATATTGACTGGGTGAAATTCTACAATCTCCCTTAACAACTTTTATTTTAAATAAGCCAAAGGATTCTGGGCCCCGTAATAAATCTCACAGATTTAAACGTGGCTTTTATTTCAGATATGCTAACGGATTTTGGGCCCCGTAATAAATCTCACAGATTTAAACGTGGCTTTTATTTCAGATATGCTAACGGATTTTGGGCGACGCCGTTGAGGCGGATTTCAAAATGAAGGTGGATGCCTGAAGAACGGCCGGTGGTACCCATTTGACCAATAGCATTGCCGCGACTGACCGTTTGCCCCTCAGAAACATAGATATTGCTCATATGAGCATATAAAGTAGTATAGCCATTACCATGGTCAATAATGACGTGGTGACCATAAGACCATTTATCATATCTGACTAAAGTAACCGTGCCTGAGTCAGCCGCTAAAATCGCCGGCGCCGATTTATTAGCAATATCAATCGCCGGATGGTACCAAACAAAGTATTGAGTGATGCCTCCGGAAGTAGGCCAAACAAAATCACCAGTAGCAGAAACTGCGCCCGCATCAGGCGTTTGGCGGTATCTTTGAGCCAGATAGCTGGGCGGCGGTGAAGCTTTGGGTTGGATTCCTTCAGGTACAATCACTAATTGACCCACGGCCAAAGCAAAAGTTTCATCGTTAATAAAACTGTTAAAAGGCCAGTTAACAATCTGCTGAGGGTCAACTTGGTATTTTTTGGCAATCGAGTGAATCGTCTCTCCCCTTTTGACTTTGTGGACAATGCCGGTCACCGGCGGAATCTCCAATTTCTCTCCGATTTTTAAAACCGGATCTTTTTTTAGGTCATTCTGCCACATAATTGTTTCTTCAGAAACACCGAATTTTAAGGCAATTGAAGATAAAGTATCACCCTCTTGGACTTTATAGGTGACCACATTGTCTCTGGGTTTAACTGAGATTTGGGTGGTGGTCAGCTGATCTAAATCTTCTATGCCTAGAACCTGAAAGTTTTGAGCCAATTCAAATTTTGCCTCAGGCAAAGCAGATCTAATTAAAGGAGCCATTAAAAGACCGATTAAAAAAAGACCGATCATAGAGCTATGTAAAAAGGGACGAACGTACTTCCCTCTTTTAACGCTCAAGCCATCAACTAAGACGCTTTTGCCTTTTTCAAAACGATAAAAAGAACGGAAAATTTTACGGGTGAAGTAGACCTTGAGGAAAACTACATATTCACGAAGGTTAGTAAAAAAATCTGATATGTTATCTAAAAATTGCATAGAGGAATTATAATTCCCAATTTAACAATTTTCATCCCTTATTTAACCCATCTAAAAACTCTTTGTTGGTTTTGGTTTTGCGCAGACGGTCTAATAAAAGCTCGGTTCTTTCATCTTTACCCAAAACATCCACCATTCTTCTTAGAGTCGCTATTTTCTCATATGTTTTCTTGTCAAACAAGAGCTGTTCCTGACGAGTGCCTGATTTCTGGACATCAATCGCCGGGAAAATTCTCCTTTGCTCCAGTCCCCGATCTAAATGCAGTTCCATATTACCCGTACCTTTAAATTCTTCATAAATCAGTTCGTCCATCTTGCTGCCGGTTTCGATGAGGGTAGTGCCGATGACCGTCAATGAGCCGCCATTTTCAAAGTTTCTGGCCGCGCCGAAGAAATGTTTCGGGGGATAAAGAGCGGCCGGGTCAAAACCTCCTGACAAAGTCCGACCCGAGGTGGGAATGGCCAGGTTATAGGCTCGAGCCAACCGAGTAATTGAGTCAAGTAAAATGACCACGTCATCACCCATTTCTACCATTCTTTTGGCCCGTTCCAAGCCGATTTCTGCAGTATTAACCTGGCGTTCAGCTGGCTCGTCAAAGTTGGAAGAAATCACATCACCTTTGACCGACCTTCTGATATCGGTCACTTCTTCCGGCCTTTCCCCCACTAAAACAGCCATAATTTTGATTTTGGGATGATTCTTGGTAATGGCATTGGCAATTTGTTTTAAAATGGTGGTTTTACCAGCTTTAGGCGGAGAAACAATCAAGCCTCTTTGGCCTTTGCCAATAGGGGCAATGATATCAATAAGCCGAGTAGATAATAAATCCTGATCTGTTTCCAGTTTAATTTGCTCTTCAGGATAGAGAGGCGTCAACTGGTCAAACTGAGGCCGTTTGGCTATTTTTTCTAGAGTCTGCCCATTAATTTTTTCCACTTTCAAAAGCCCCCAATAACGTTCTTTTTCCTTGGGTCGGCGCGCCGGACCAGCCACTAAATCTCCTGGTCGAATATTAAACCGTCTGATTTGAGAACTGGAAATATAAATATCTTGGTCAGAAGGAGTATAATTGGGCCTTAAAATTCCCCGACCATTAGCGCCCATGTCTAAAATGCCTTCTACTTGTTCGGTGGGGACACCGGCATCAGGAATGACTCGATTGTCAACAATGCCGGTAAAGCCTTTTCTTTCCTCAACTACCTGGGCTGGTGGAGTTGGCTCGGAAACAGTCGCTCCTACTAGTTCTTCGACTGAGACTTCTTTTCTTTGTCCAAAGGACGATCCGCCTATGGCAGATGCTTTAGCAGTTGTCTTCCTCACTTTAGAACGAGAAGAAGATTTAGTTGTTTTGGATGTGGTTTTAGAAACCATGTAAACCTCCTCTGAAGAAAATTTTTAATTTTTAATTTTTAATTTTTAAATATCTAATTCAGTAATTTGAAATTAGACATTTAACATTTTATTAGGAATTGGGAATTGGGAATTAAACTAAAATTTCATCAAAAAAAATTAAATAAACCTGATGGGAGAAATTTTTGAACTTTAGATATTAAAATCTTAGGTTAATCAGAAATCTTTGTCAAGAGTCTATTCTCTTCCTAAACGTTCTATCAACTCTTCTAAAGGCGTAAAAGAAGAGGAGATTTTCCCGTAAGCCTTAGCCCTTACTAGAGCCTGAGTTCTGTCCTGGTCGACTATTACCGCCAACTGTTCAAATTGTTCAGGAGTAAAGGAAGGGAGTGTACCTGTTTACCCCGTAAAATTCTTTAAGTTTAGTCTCTCTAAGGTAGCTCGTGTGCCTGCCCTACCCACGAGCCACCTTACAAAGACTAAAAAATTAATATTCTATTGACAAAAAGCTACAATTATGCTTTGATTTTTTTAGGTCTTGATTTATTCCTGTCCTTAAGTCAGACCTATATAAAAGGGCATTGCTATTCGTGTTTTTCTGATCTTTATTAAGCTCGGATGATCAGCGATAGCGATGCTCTTTTCATTCTGGCGCTTCATCTTTTCAAATTACGCCTTTAATCTAGCATATCTTTTCTCTTCTGTCAAGCCTATAGCAAAAAATACACCTAAAATAGCTAGGCCTATAAAATATACTACATTGTAATTACCTCTAGAAAAAGAAAGTTATTAAGAGTTTTTTGGGAATTGTGGAAAAGTTTAGTTAGCCAGTAGCATTACTCCCTATTCCCCATTGCTCAGACGCAGAAGGCGCCGAAGGGATTGGTCCAGCCTCTCTTCTGTTATTTCTCCTTGTTTAACTGTCTGAAGCAAATTTTGGTAAACCCGGTCTTGAATCTCCGTTGGTCCGGAAACAATTAAAAGGTCATGGCCCGCGTTAAACGCGGCGATGGCCGAGTCTTCTATGGTATTAATAGAACCCAAACCTCTCATTACCAAATCATCTGATATAATTACCCCTTTAAAGCCTAATTCCTGCCTTAGAATGGCGCTAATGAATTTTTCTGAAGTGGTAACCGGGTTATTCTCATCAATTTGGGAATAAAGAATGTGGGTGGTCATAAGGGCAGAAATTCTACCTTGTTTAATTAGATCTTGGAAAGGCAATAAATCTTGATTCAAATCCTGAAAACCAACCTCTAACCTGGGCAGGGTCTGATGAGGATCAGCTTTTTTACGGCCTAAGCCTCCGGGAAAGTGTTTAGCCACAGCAATGATAGCTGAGTCTTGATAGCCTTTAATCATTGCTTGGGAAAATCTAAAGACTTGATCTTCATCACCCGGGAAGGCCCGATTTAATCGAGCCAAATAAGAGTCTTCATCTCTAATTACCTCTACCACCGGAGCAAAGTTTACATTAATGCCTAAGTCCTTAAGTACCCCTCCTCTGTCCCGGCCGATTTTATAAGCCTGAGGCACGCTGGTGATTGCTGCTTGAGAAGTGTTGTCTAGCTCTTCAAAGTTGAGTCGGGCCACTTGCCCGCCTTCCTGGTCAATAGTAATTAAGCTGGGAATGGCACTCGAAGTGGCATTTTTCAGTTCGGCGGTTAAACTGATTAACTGTTCTTTATTGTTAATGTTTCTGCCTAAAAGCAAAAAATGGCGGAAATGATGTTGATTGATAAAATCTCTGGTATCATCGGTTAGAGTGGAACCATTAAAACCAACAATGAACAAAGCACCGACTTTTTCTTCTAGGCTCAAGCTGGCAATCTTTTTTTCAATTATTTGTTCTTCAACAGGTAGAGGTTGGGGTTGAGGAAAATCAAGAGGAAAATAAAAAGGTTTGAGACAAAATAAATAAACCAATTCAAAAATAATGGTCAGGCCTAAAATGAAGGAGAAAATTAAGTGGATTTTTCTTATCTTTTTCTCCATAAGTTATTTATAACATATTTGGCTTGAGGAATAAAAACTCTGGTTTGATATACCGAAGTAAAACTATTTTTTGGTTTTTTTTCTAGGTGTTTTTCTAGGGAAGAAAAGAAAAAGAATAAAAACTCCTAAGAAAATAAAACCCAGGTATTCCAGGAATTGGGGCCAGAAGAGAAGATAAATTGCTTCATTGTTCCACTGTTTCATTGTTTCATTGTTTAGATTCCAGCCGTTTTGCCAATTGTTGACCAAAACGTGGTCTTTTAAAAACACTGGTTTAAGGCCTTGAAAATAAAAAGCCAGCCAACCAGAGTGAAAGGATTGGGATAATATTAAATAGGGTGTAGGGCGTAGAGTGTATTGCGTAGAGTCTAGTTGGATTTTGTAAAAGGAGGGGTTTGGATGTTTAACATCGTTAACTGATAGTTGATTAGGTCGTGTATTAAGTAGTTGATTGGTAGTTAATTTAATGGATTTCAGAAAGTGGTAAGGAATGGGGTAAACCTCTACCCGATCTAGTTGGTTAATGGTTTTTTGCCCGCCTTGACTCCCGTCTCGACGAGTCAGAGACGAGGCGGACGGCGAGGCAGGTCTGCCGATGGAAATATTGTCAAAAAATAAAGTATAGCCTTGACCATATTTTTCCTGAGGAGGAATAATAAACCAGGAAACTGGTTTATCCTGGGGCAAATCTGTTTCAATGACCGTACTTTTAACCGTCTGATTAAAAACTTTAAACAACAAGCTTTTACCCTCAAGGTTTTGACTGGCTACTTTAACTAAATAGGCTTTTTCCTGAATTAAAGAAGACAGATCAATATCGATGCAATTACTTGAGCTTAAAGATTCAAATCTAATCCCTGCACCCACCTGTTTTCTTTTAATCTCGCCTACATTAAAAGGATTACAAGACCTGACCTCCTGAGTTAAAAATCTCTCATCATCTAAAGAATCATAAGTAAAATAGCCTTTGGTTTTGTCTAGTCTAACTTCTACCTGATTGTCTTTGATTTCCACTGAAGGGGTAGCTAAAGGCTGTTCTTGCAGATCAATAGTCCAAAAAACCCCCTCAACTTCGTTAAGAGGAGGGATGAGTAATGAGTAATTAGTAATTGAGGCTATGGAGGGAGAAGAAAAAATAAAAGAGTTAAAGCTCTCCCGCACTTCAAATTCTAACTCATCTTGCTGGCGGCCAGTAAAAAGAGAGCGAAAAGGATAATAAATAGATGGTTGATTAAGTAGTTGATTAGCTCCGACGCTTGCGGTCGGAGCGTTAATTAGGTAGTCAATTGATTGGTAGTGACCGTAGTCCTGAAAAGCAGTGTCTTCATTATTCCAAGAATATGAATTGACTTGGGGCAAGTCACTGGCCAAAAAAACAAAATCTTTAACCGGAGTTTGAAGGTTGACCTGGTAAACTTGAATTCCGCCAGCTGGCGGATCAAATTCTTTTGCTAACCCTATCTTAGTGGAATCATTTAACATCTCCCCTATTTCTTCTAAATGCAAAGCCTGATAATCAGCTGTGCCTCTAATGCTCTTGTCTAAGACCAACCAACTGATCTGATATTTTTCTAAAAGGCTTTCAAACTGTTCTTGGTTGTGGCTTTGGATAGCCTGACTAATCTGCCAATAGAAATTTTCGTTAGCTGCAGACCAGGGTAAAAAAGCGCCATCCATACTTGCCTGAGGCAAGGCTTGCCAGATAAATCCAGAACCCCGAAAGCCCCAGCTATAGTAAGTCCAACCCCAAAATTCGGGTTGGGGCAAAATCGCTAACCGGGCATTATGGTCTTGACCTTTAAAATATTCGGTCAGTTGAAAATATTCTTCAGGAATTTTAACTCTTAAATTAGGGTAAAAGAAACTACCCTTAAAGGCTGTCCAAGAATAATAAATTAAGAGCAAGAAGCAACCCATCAATAATAAAGAAAATAAATATCTCTTTACTTTTAATCTAGAAATCAAGATGAAAATAAAGTGAATGCCTAAGCCTAAAAAAAGACTATAAGCAAAAACATATAAAAGGGAAAACTTGGTAAAGACAAATCTGAAACCAGCACTAAAAAAAGGTACATATTGGGCCAAAAAATTAAAAGGAAAGGAAATAAAAGGAATATCATTAGCCAACATTAAAAACCCAATCATTAACAAAACCAAAAAAGGATAAAACTCTTTTCTTTGCTTAATAAGGCTATGAAAAATACCTACTAAAACCAAACCAAAAAACAACCAAGAAATAGCTAAAACTAAAGGCCTTTCCAAATGCTGACGCCAGTCTTTCATCATATATTTGGTTTTACCATCTTTATCCAAATCCGTATATTTTAGAGAAAAACCATGGATTAAACTGACTGATTTAAAATCACCAAACTCTTTATTATTCAATAAAATATTCTCATTAGACATCTGATTCACCTTAGATTCCACTACTGTCCCTGCCCCCTGCAAAACACTTAAACCATAAGGTAAAAGCCAAAAAGCATTAAGAGAAAAAATAAGAACTAGGGTGGTCAATATTTTCTTAAACCGACGAGCAACCTTAGGAGTAAAAACAAGAATCACTAAAACTGACAAAAGATAAACAATAAACAAAGGCGGCACAAAAGCCTGGGAACTAAAAAGCAAGGATAAAACAAAAAACCAAAACAAATCTTTTCTCTTACCCTTTTTTAAAAACTTAATTAAGAACAGGCTTAGCCAGGGTAAAGCACAAAAGTGAATCGAAAAAACCTCTAACGGAGCATAAAACATCTGCAGAGTACCAATGTTAAGCAGATAAAATAAAGAAGTGATTAAGGCTTGTTTCTTGGCTTTTTTCTTAAGCAAAAAAAGCATTAAATAATAAATGCCTACTCCGCCTAAAAAATGCATTAAAAAATGGAAAAAGTAGCGCAAAAGATTAACGGGTAAAATTAAGGAGAAAATAAACAAAAAAAGAGTATGAACCAGATTGGCCGCATGGGCCATATTGTCAAATAAACCCAAGCCCCGGTATTCTTGCCAGGAGGCAAAGAAATTTCTTTTAAGATTAAGGAAAAAGTTTAACTCAGGCAGAGTATTATCCCAACCAATTAAAAATGTCCCTGGTTTAAAGTTAACCAAAAACAAAACCAACTCAAGGAAAAAAAGAAAAACCAAGAAAAAGTTTTGCTTAAGCCAGCTTGATATTTTTTTAAGCTTCATCAGTTTTTATTTTAGCAAGCTGGGGAGAACCAAACAAGGAAAAGACCTTTTTGAACAGATCTTTAGGAGTAATAATGCCTTTGGCCAGCATATAGAGTAAAAAGAGAGCCTTTTCTGGCAAAAGCAAGACGGTAAATAACTGGCTTAGATTAACTAAAATTGCCCTGAAAGAAGGCCGGTAACCCAGATTTCTAACTGCCTCTAACCTGATCTTTAAAGTATTAAAATATTTTTCTTTAATATTAGTTAAAGAATCATTTTTCCCATGAACCCGGTAATATAAAAGTTTTTGCTTGAGATTGACAAACTTTTTATCTTTTAATAACTTAAAAAAGGTTAAAAGGTCATTATTGGCCGAGTATTTGATTTGGTAAAGATTCTTAGTTTTAACCTGATCCTTTCTTAACATAATCGTCGGGTGAATCATGGGGTGAAAAACCGCATAATGCTTATAAATATCTTGAGAACTTAAAGGAAGTTTTTTTTCACCAATAACATCCCCCGCCCCATTAATCACCCAGGCTTGAGAACCAACCATAAAAATATCAGGGTTAGCTAAAAGAAACTTAACTTGTTTAGCTAATCTTTGAGGATGAGCGATATCATCCGCATCCATCCGGGCCACAAACTCTCCTTTAGCTTTTTGAAAAGCTAAATTAGCACAAACATCGCCCCCTTTATTAAGATTTTTCTTAAGCCTGATAACCTTAACCTTAGTAGGATATTTACTTTTAAAAGACTTGATTAAAGACCAGGAATTATCAGTGGAAGCATCATCCACAATAATCAATTCCCAGTTTTTATAAGTCTGGTTGATAATACTTTGGATTGATTCCACCAAATAATCAGCCGCATTATATACGGGCATAATCACTGATACTAATGGTTTCATTGTTGCATTGCTCAATTGCCTGCCCTGAACCTGACGTGTCTATCATAATACGCCGTAGGCGATTTGACAGACAGGAATGGTTTAGGGTTTTATTGTCATATTGACTCTTTTAGAAATTAGGTTAATTAGAATAATTAGAAATTTTAATATCCTTTATCTCTTAAACATTTTTCATAAGCTGGTCTGTAGGGTTCAGTTACCTGAGTTCCTTCAGCATCTCTCCAGGTAGCAGAAGTAACCTGACCACAAGAATAGACCGCTTCAATTAAAAGCTTTCTTTCTTCAACCTGAATCTTTTTCTGCCAGTACTGATTAAGGCTTCTATGAACCAATAGGCCCAAAGCCATAAAAACAGCACTAATCACTATGGTTAAGTATAATTTTGCATTATTCATAATAGATTATCTTCCTTCTAAAAAGTAAAATCTTTTTACTTCTTAGAAAGACCGAGAAACGCAGAACAGCAAAAAAGATTGAAAAAAGAGGTATTAAATTAATACCAATTAATTCAGCTTTTTGCTGGCAGATTGAGCTGGTCTTAAAGCTCATTTAGTTTACAGCCCCATGGCTATAAACCCAAGTCTACTGCGAGACTTGTTGGCCGAGTACCACTCACCCTTAGGAGCCGCAGGCAACCTGCAGCTTTTGCAAGCCCGGCGGCCCGCGGCTCCTTCTGGGTTGGGTGGCCATGGCAGCCTACCGCCTGTCGAATCGAACCTCGACGAGACCCTCCTCGATCAGGTCGTCGACCAAGACGAAACCATGATAGTTGGTGTCTTCGGCGCGCTGGTCCATATGGTCAGACATCTGACGGGCCACCTCGCCTTCTGAACAGCCCTGAGGATAGTCCCAGCCGCGTCCGGCGCCAGAGAGTACCGTAACGGACAAACCAGGAGGAACAAACGTCGTAACCTCCTTTGTGCCCCAGTCAGGGTTCCCGTTAGGCCACCACAGGCCGAGCACCACGCCGGCACTGTCCCCTTTCGAGGCCGTAACCTCAAAGGTCTCGCCGTTGCGAAACGAGTCTGGGGCCCAGGGACCAAGATCTCTTGCTTGGCCGCACTCGACGGGAACGTCAGTGGGCCGAGGCGTGGGCGGGACGGACGGCGCGGATGTAGCGGTAGCGGGCGCGGGCGTCGAGGTGACCATCTTGGTCACGATGACAACCCTTACAGGCCTCGTCGGGGTCGGCGCCTGAAGCGTGGCCAGTTCGGCCGCCACTTTGGCTGGATCTGGCTTGAACCAGTTGCAGCCAGTCAGGGTCGCGCTTAGCGCGACCAAAACCGATACCACTAACAGAACTTTTCTCGTTTTCACTTTTCTCTCCCTCTCTCAACTCAAGTCCTGGCTTTACCAGGCATGGTTAATAACGGATTTTCAGCTTACGCTTACTCTGTCCGCTTTCACCATGTCAGCCCGTTTTCCAGGCCGATTGGTTCCTTGCCTTCTTAAGGCCTTATTCAGTTTCTCCTTTCCTAAGGAAGAAACCTATTGTTCCGATCTTTGATCGGAAAAGGAATAAATGAGAGTGAATGGCAAAATACAAAGCGCTTAGTTAATTCCTCCACCTCCGAGGAGTAACTTCGTCACACCTCGGGGGTGTCTTGAGCGCTTTATACGCTTCCAATCACTCTCATTTCCAATCTGAGCGAAAGAGGCATATTTCTTTCTGCGTTTCTCGATTGTTAAAGAGCGTTCTTCGGCAAGCTCAGAATGAATTTGCTAATAAATCCACCTGGATTTACCAAAGTACTGGGTTTAATCCCAGACAGATAAATAGAAATAAGAAATAGTTCATTGAGTTATTAAGTTAATAGTAACTTCTATTTATTGGTCTAGGGTTAAATCCGCCAGCTGGCGGATAAAATAATCTAAAATTTAAAATTGACAATAAATTTTAGCTATGTTTTAATAAAAATATGGCTTTAACCAAAACTGATCTTGCTAGAATCCAAAAATTGATTAACCTATCGTTAGAGTTAAAAGTTCCCGCAATTGTCAGGCAAGAGCTAAAAAGAGAGTTAAAAAAAGAGCTTTCCCACCTCCCTAATAAAGATGAATTTTATAAAAAAATGGATGAGGTTATGGCAGAACTGAAAAAAATGAGAGAAACCTATGAACTAGCCGCTCCCAAAATTTCAGACCATGAAACCAGAATCACGGATCTGGAAAACATCCATCCTTCAGGTAAACACGTTTTTGCTTAAATTTTCAAAGTGCTCTGATTTGTTCCTCCACCCCGGAGGAGCCGTCAAGCGTCACCTCCGAGGTGTCTTGACCGCTTCTCTTAGTTTTAGGGTTGAGGCCCGAACTGCTCTATTCGAACCTCAACTCTAAAACTAAAAAGGAGACGGGGTTTTGAGCATGAAACCTTTAAGTCTCCTATTTACTTATAGATCCTGAAACAAGTTCAGGATGACGTTTGTCTATTTTTTCTTTTGTCCGACGCTTCGGTCGAGACCGCTTCGTGTGATCAAAACTCCACCGGTTAAAGCTAAAATGCTTGAACCAAATAAAATAACTAAGTTTTCTGCGGGACCGGTTTCAGGAAATTTTTCCGTAATCACCGGCAGACCGCCTTTGGTGACTGCTTCCACGGCAATACAAATTTGAGCCTGATCTTGAAGGATTTCTGCTTCATCTTTAATCTGAGCTTGAGCGGTGTTTAAAACACAATAATAACCGCCTACTTGAGGTAATTTGTCTTGAGAGACAACTTTGGCAGTAAAATATAAATCTTTGCTTTCACCTGCTTTAAGTTCAAATTCTTTTTCCAAATCTTGATTACTGGCATTAACTGAAAAATCTTTGGAATCATAAGTAAAAAGATAGTCCAAAGGTAAAATGTCTTTAGCCCTAACAACAACATCTTGATTAGAAATATTAGTGACCGTAATTTTGAATTCCACCTCTTGGTCAGCTTGAAAAAGATATTGAGAAGCAAAAAGGTTATCCACCCAAACCGCTTCGCCACCTTTAGTGGTTTCACTCGGATGTTTGACTTTTTTATCAAGAGAGATTTTTTTAACGATCTCCACTTCACCATAACCATATTGGCCGGCTTGGGCGGAACGAAAAGCTAAAAGCAAAAAGCTTAAAGCAAATAAAACCGTTAATGATTTCTTGGCAATAGCATTCATATTGTTTCTCCTTGAATAAAAAAGCCTGCAAAATTTACAGGCAGAGTTATTATAACAGAAAAGTCTTAGGTGTCAAGACTATAGGACAAAACAAGTTAAAAGCTAAAAGTGCAAAGTTAAAAATTAATAGATTAGGGCTCCCATTTTACTGGGACGGGCAAAGAGTAAAAGTCTTTTTAAGGCTGTGCCCGGAGGCCAACAGCTTTGAATAATTAAAACGTCCTGATCAACTTCATTTTTAACCGCCCTTAAACTTTGGGGGTCAACAATCTGTTTATCATAAACATAATAAAGATAATGCTCACCATTGAATTCTATTTTAATCTTGTCATTAACTTCAACTTTCTCTATTTGATAAAGTAAAGCATTAAGTTCTTTAACATACCAAGGTTGACTGGTAGAATGGCCGAAAATATAAACCATTTGGCCTTGACCAGGTAAGGCTGTCCCCTGAGCATGAACCAAACCATATTGCAGGGCTTGGTCATAAAGGCCTTTGTTATTAACATCAATGTTGGCAATCACCGGAGCAGAATGAAGGCCGATTTTCTCAATGGTTAAATAAAAGGATTTAATTTCCAGAGGTTGAGGTGCTACTTCAGGGGTTTCTGGTTGAACTTCAGGCTTTACTTCTTCAGTCTGAGCTTTAACTGGTTCTTTTTCAATCAAATAGTCAAAGCCCTGCTTTTTTTGCTGCGCTATTTGAGCAGCCACAAAAGGGCTGGAAAAGTATAAGAAACCGACTAAGCTAAGGCCCAAAAATAAAAAGCCCAGCTTTTTTCTGCCCCCAAAAACAGGGATAGGTTGAGTAATCTTTTTTACTCTTTTTCGACGCTGGTAAATGATACCTGTATTTGATTTCATCATATAATAACTCTATACTATGGGATATTATACTACACTTTGTAAAATTTTCAATTTAGCAATTTTCAATTTACAATGAATAACCAATTTACAATTTTCAAACAAAATTAGAATATAAAATTTAGGACTCGGAATTGGTGCTTGTTTAGAATAATTAGGTTAATTAGAATAATTAGAAATTTACAGGGTTATCGAAGATAACTTAGGGTCTGTCTTAAATCTCTCTCTTTTTCCCCAATAATCGTCTTATATCCCAATTTTCTGGCCTCCTTAATCCTTTTAGCCATAAAGGAGACTTGCCTAATTTCTCCCAAAAGACCAATCTCTCCCAAACAGATGGATTGTGGTGTTAAGGGTTTATTTTTAATTGAAGAAATAATGGCTAAACAAATAGCTAAATCTGCGGCTGGCTCTGTTAACCTCAGGCCTCCAACCACATTGACAAAAACGTCAGAAGTCGCCAGAGGTAAACCTAGTCTTTTTTGTAAAACGGCGCATAAAACTTGAATTCGTCTGTAATCGATGCCTGAAGCGACTCTTCGGGGCATGGCTAGTTGGCTAGGAACAACTAGGGCTTGGATTTCTACGGGCATTGGTCTAATTCCTTGCATACTGACGGTTACGGCTCGACCACTAGCAGTTTCCGTCTTATTATCAGATAAAAATATCCTTGAGGCATCTTTAACTTCTTCCATCCCTCTGTCTGTCATCTGAAAAATACCGACTTCGTCAGTCGGACCAAACCTGTTCTTGGTAGTCCTAAGAATACGAAAATCATGGTCTGGATCACCCTCAAGATATAAAACCGTATCCACCAGATGTTCTAAAACCTTAGGGCCAGCAATCATGCCTTCTTTGGTAATATGGCCAATCAGAAATATGGGAATATTGGTTTTTTTAGCTAACATCTGCAGCATCTGACTGGATTGTCTCACTTGACCGATGGAACCGGCCGAACCTGATAGCTTCTCTGTCCATAAGGTTTGAATAGAATCGATAATTATTAGACTATAACTTTCTTTACCAGAAGAAAGAGTGGTCAATATATTTTCCAGATTGGTCTCTGCAAGGAAGTGAAAAGTATCTTGATTTCTTTTCACTGGCGGCGAAAAGCGATTAATTCTTAGCTTTATTTGGTCTGGAGATTCTTCACCACAGACATAAAGGACAGAATCTAATCTTAACGCAAGCTGAGTTAATAAGGTTGACTTACCTATTCCTGGTTCACCAGCCACCAAAACAATGGAGCCAGGAACAATGCCTCCTCCTAAAACCCGATCCAACTCACTAATACCGGTTGTTAGACGAGTAAAAGCTTTGGATTTAATCTGAGAAAGCTTAAGAGGTTTTAATATTTGACCAGTTGGAGTTTTGGCCCGCCAACCGGCGGATTGAGTTTTAGTTGAAACTATTGTCTCCACTAATGTATTCCACTGTTGACACTGACTACATTGACCTTGCCATTTGGAAAATTCAGCCCCACAGTTTTGGCAGATAAAGTGAGTCACCTGCTTGGCCATAACTAAGATTTATTCTTCTTCTTTAAAAGATTCTAAATACTCTTCCATTTCCTTTTCCACTTTTTGCCAATTACCTTTTTCTTCGCGAATGGCTTTAAAAATCAAGCGGAAGTCGATTAAGATAGTATCGTCCTCGACAATCATTTTCTTTGACATATTAGCCTCCTTTTACTTATATCCCACTGGTTTTTCTTTTAAAACCAAGCCCAAACTCATCCTTCTTTTTTCCGGATCAAGTGATTCCACATAAACATCAATCTTCTTACCTGCTTTAATGTTATACTCTGCCGGAATTTTAGAAATGTGAATTAGTCCTTCAACTCCTGGTTCTAATTCAATAAAAGCACCAAAAGCAACTAAACGAGTAACTTTGCCTTTGGTTTTTTTCTCTAACGGATATTTCTTGGCCATCTCAACCCAAGGATCATCCTTAAGCTGTTTGATTGACAAATTAAGTTTACCTGTTTCTTTATTAATCTCTAAAACCTTAACTTTTACTTTTTGACCCACTTTAAAGAGGGTGTTTAAATCATCCACTCTTTCCCAGGAAATTTCTGAAATATGCACTAAACCCTCTAATAAAAGTTTGTCTTTTTCCGCTTGGACAAAAATACCAAAGGGCATAATTCCGGAAACTTGACCCCTAATCTCTTCGCCAACTTTAATCTTTTTAATCGCTTCCTGTTTGGCGGCTAAAGCCTCTGCTTCAGAAATCAACTTTTCTGAAAATATCAAACGGTTTTTCTCCCGATCAACCTCTATAACTTTAGCCTTAAAAAGCTTGTTCTGTAATTCTTCTGGCTTACCTAAATATTTACGACCCAATTGAGAAGCAGGGACAAAACCTCGCACTCCCAGAATCCGAACAATAAGACCACCTTTATTAACTTCAAGGCCTCGGACCTCCACTGGCTCTTCGGTTTTAAAATATTGTTCAAATAAATTCCATTTATAATCCGAAGCTGCTTGTCTCAGAGAAAGTAAAATTTGGCCTTTCTCATTTTCTGGAGATAAAACAATTGCTTTTATTTTATCACCTATTTTTAAATTAACGATGAGGTCCTGAGCTATCTCAAAGCCCTTACCAATTACCATCCCTTCGGTCTTAGCGCCAATATCAACTAAAACTGCTTTTTTGGAAATATCAGTAATCGTCCCCTCTATTTGATCGGCTTTTTTAAGTCCTTGGAGTTTATAGCCAGTACTTTTAATTAACTCCTCCATTGTTTTGGGAGTTTTAGAAGTAGTTTTTCTGAGACCTTTTGATACCTTTTTAGATATTTTTTTACTTTTTGATACTGTGTTTTTACTTTTTCTACTTTTGTCTACTTTCTTTCTTGCCATTCATTAATAACCTCACTTTCTTTAGATAAGGGTATTATAGCAAAAATTAGTTAGCTTTGTAAAATCCCTCCATTTTAATCTAGTGCCTTCTCTAAGTTTCCAAGTGCCTCTAAAAAAGTGGGTTTATCAGTGCGTAATTCTAGTGGCGCACTTGAAAAAATCCGGTACATTTTCCACTATTTCTCTCATCTCTTTTAAAGAAACTCCTGCTTCCCTATGTGACATCTTCAGTAAATACTCTGCCGCATCAACGTCAGTAAGCATTTCTCCAGTATCTTTATTTAATACACCAGACCGATTGCTTGCTTCACCACGCCTACTAAAGAGTTCAAAGCTAACTCATGATGCGCTTCATCAACTTCGCTTGACATAACAATTCTCCTTTAATTTTCTGAATTATAGCAAAAATTACAAGTACAGGCATAAAAAATCCCGGCCGTGAGGTATTTTCGCGTGACTGAGAAGTCAGACTATCGTCCCCGCTGCCGCCTTTTACTTCTGAGTTCGGAATGGTATCGAGTAGCTCAGCGGCGCTCAAACGACCGGGAAATATATTATACAATTTTTTTCTCGCTGAAGCGAGAAGCTCCTTGCCCTAAGCCATTCCTGTCTGTCAAATCGCCTACGGCGTATTATGACAGACACGTCAGGTTCAGGACTACGTCGCTCATCAAAATTCAAGACAAAATCTTGAATTTTTCTTCGCTCCTTGAAAAGTGAATAGAAAACCCACCCAAATTTCTTGAGGCTGTACGTCGGCTTATTCAGCCGTGTTGGCCTCAGGAAATTTAGGCGGGCAAGCTTGATCTTTACGCTTTATTCGGTTTTTTAGGACTGGTCAGCTTAATGTATTACTACACTTACACCTCCAGCCTATATATCTGGTGGTCTACCAGAAACCTTAAGCAAGCTCCGCTTGCAATAATCCAATAAATCAATAACATCATTAACACCAGTAAATTTTTGGCTTTACTGATTTATTGAAGTTAATGAATTACTGCGAGCGAAGCTCGCAAAGATACCTCATCTTGGGAACAGCTTCCCGCTTGAGATGCTTTCAGCGGTTATCTGCAATCAATGTGGCTACCCAGCAATGCGCTTGATAGCAACAACTGGTACACCAGGGATTGACTCATCCAGGTCCTCTCGTACTGTGGATGAATTCCCTCAAGTATCTAACGCTTACTGCGGATAGAGACCGAACTGTCTTACGACGTTCTGAACCCAGCTCACGTAGGGTTTTAATGGGCGAACAGACCAACCCTTGGAAGCTTCTTCACCTCCAGGATACCCTGAGCCGACCATGTTATTCCATTATTACTAATGGCATGGACTATATCACCACCCAGCCTTTCGAGAAAGGTTGGGGTTCGGCGTCTAATAACAACTATAAATTTATTCTGATTAATCAGAATAGCAGTTGCTATTTCAGTCCGATTAAATCGGACATCAGTCTCTACGGGGTCCGCGGTTAAAACACCGGGACTTCCCACGATATTGCCCTCTAATTGTTCATTTTCTTAGTAGGGTTTCACCGTTATTAGCCGAATTATTCACTCCAACGTTGCCGTCGGAGGCGACGATAGATTCATCGAGGTCGCGAACTACGCCGTCGCTATGGACGCTTGGGCGTAACCACGCTGTTATCCCCGGGGTAGCTTTTATCCGATAAGCCCGGTCCGTCCCACGACGGACTCGAGGATCACTAAGACCGACTTTCGTCCCTGTTCCACCTGTAAGTGTCACAGTCAAGCAGCCTTTCTGCCTTTACACGTCCACTCCGATTTCCATCCGGAGCAAGGCTACCTTTGTACGTTTGCGGTACTTTTTAGCAAATAACCTCCCCAGTCAAACTGCCCACCAGACACTGTCTCCAAACCCGATTCAGGGTTTAAGGTGAGGAATTAATTTACCAAAGAGCGGTATTCCACTGATGGTCCGACTGAAATGTCGAACCTCCCGCCTATTCTCGACAATTAATAAATTAACTCCAGTGCCAAGTTACAGTAAAGCTCCACGGGGTCTTTTTGTCCTGCAGTAAGCAGGCCGCATCTTCACAGCCATTTCAATTTCGCCGGGTCTATCTCCAAGACAGTTCTCAAGTCGTTACACCTTTCGTGCGCGTCAGAACTTACCTGACAAGGTACTTCGCTACCATAGAACAGTTATAGTTACTGCTGCCGTTCACCGGGGCTTCAATTCCAAGCTTGTCCGATTAAATCGGACTCACTCGGGCATTTAACCTTCCGGCACTGGGCAGGTTTCAGCCCCTATACTTCCTCTTTCGAGTTTGCAGAGACCTGTGTTTTTGTTAAACAGTCGCTTGAGAATCTTTAGTTGCACCCCGATTTTTATATCGGGGAGGACATCTTCCTAAGTTACGTCCAGCTTGTTTGCCGAGTTCCTTAGAGATAGTTCTCCCGCTCGCCTTAGTCTACTCGACCTGTCCACCTGTGTCGGTTTGTGGTACGGATAGATTTTAAAAACCAATGAAGCTTTTCTCGGAAGCTTAACCTGGCTGAATTTCCCTCGCCGTAGCGAGAAATTTTCTACAACTTAACGTCAGTTCGGTCTTTTAGTCTCGAACCTGTCTTGTTGCTTAAACGCTAAATCAATAAAGCGCTCAGCTTATCAAGCTCCGTCACTCCCTTGGTTGACTCTAAAATCTAGTACAGGAATATAAACCTGTTATCCATCGACTACGCCATTTGGCCTCGTCTTAGGACCGACTAACCCTCAGTCGACGAACGTTGCTGAGGAAACCTTGGACATTCGGCGTCCCGAATTCTCATCGGGATTTCGCTACTCATACCGGCATTCTCACTTCTTAAACCTCCAACCTGACTTACATCAAGCCTTCAAGGGTTTAAGAACGCTCCCCTACCATCCCGATAAAATCGGGGTCCCTGTCTTCGGTTTTCAGTTTAATCCTCGATAAATTTTCGGCGCCACTAATCATCGACCAGTGAGCTGTTACGCTTTCTTTCAAGGATGGCTGCTTCTAAGCCGACCTCCTGGCTGTTTAAGATTAATGACTTCCTTTGACTTAACTGAAAATTTGAGACCTTAGACGAGGGTCTGGGTTGTTTCCCTTTTGCAACTGAAGCTTAGCCCTCAGCCGCTGACTGCTTTAATAAACACTCGGGTATTCGGAGTTTGGTTGAGTATAAGACATCACTGCCCTATAACCATCCAGTGCTCTACCCCCCAAGCTTATATTAAAACGCTATACCTAAATATATTTCGGGGAGAACCAGCTATCTCCGAGCACGCTTAGCATATTACTCCAACCCACAAGTCATCCCAACTTTTTGCAGCAAGAA
The DNA here is from genome assembly GCA_964589815.1 of uncultured Pseudomonadales bacterium. Taxonomy (GTDB): domain Bacteria; phylum Patescibacteriota; class Microgenomatia; order UBA1400; family UBA1400; genus CAZPUR01. Next base: position 5,951 of record CAZPUR010000002.1, on the reverse strand, counting down.
CGGGTTCGGGCTTCCATCCGATTTTAATCGGACTTCACCCTGCTCATGGTTAGCTCGCTCGGTTTCGGGTCTTCCCCCGCCAATTAAATCGCCCTTTTAAGGCTCGCTTTCACTAAGACTCCACAAGGTAAACTTGCTTAATCTAAATACTGGCGGAGAGAAACTCGCCGGTTCATTCTTCAATAGGCACGACATCATCCTCGGTAAAACCGGGACTCTGTCTGCTTGTTAGCAGACAATTTCAGGTACTATTTCACAGGGTCTCTCACCCTTCTTTTCACCTTTCCCTCACGGTACTAGTTCACTATCGGTATCTTTGGGTATTTAGCTTTGGAGCGTGGTCGCCCCAGATTCCCACCGGAATTTGCCGTCTCCTGTGGTACTCAGGAATCTCTTAGGGTTGTCTTGAATTTTAAATACAAGGCTATCACTTTCTTTGGCTAACTATTCCAAGTTATTCTTCTATTCTTAACAATCCCATATTAGAGTCCTACAACCGTCCGATTAAATCGGACTTTGAGCTGTTTCCTTTTCGCTCGTCGCTACTAAGGAAATCTCTTTGATTTCTTTTCCTCTGGTTACTGAGATATTTCAGTTCACCAGCTTACCTTTCTTACGTTATGAATTGGCGTAAGAATGTCTCGCAAATGCGGGACGGGTTTCCCCATTCGGACACCGCCGGGTCAAAGGTTGTTGACACCTTACCGGCGATTTTCGCAGCCTGCCGCGTCCTTCTTCGGCCCAAAGATCCAAGGCATCCATTGTCTGCTTTAATTTGAGCTGTAAAGATCAAATCTATTCACTTTTCAAAGAGCCCTTCCGCACTTTGTGCGTCAGGGTAAACTCCTAACTTAGAAGCTTGCCCTGAGGAGCAAAGCGACGAACGGGTGGACTTGAGCGGAGTCGAACCGCTGACCTCTACATTGCAAATGTAGCGCTCTAACCAACTGAGCTACAAGCCCGTCTCCATCGGGACAAACGAGAGGCGCTCCCGCTACGCCATGGACCCTAATCCGTGCTCACTCTGTTTTTAATCTGTGTCTCTCTGTACCTTATAAAAAAAGTCTCCCTAAAGGAGACTTCCTTAACTTAAACAAGTAAAAGCCTAACTAAAATCTTGCTAAACGCCACCAGAAGATGACTCGCCTGAAATTTTGATAAGCTAAGTTACTCATTAAGTTTATTTTGAAAAATCTCCTCTAACTATATTTAGATTTTAACAGATTATTAAAAATCCGTCAATGGGTGACGCGTTTTTTGTGGGTCGTCTAGGAATCGAACCAGACCTGTCAGATTTAATCGGACAGGTCTGCCAGCAGGTAGGTCTCACCTGTGGGTGATCCTGGAGTCGAACCAGGGACCTTTGTCTTATCAGGACAACGCTCTAACCATCTGAGCTAATCACCCTTGAAAAATTTCCCTGAAAGCAAAGTTATTTTAACAAACAGATAATTTTAAGTCAATGATTTTTAATCTATTTTAATCGTAAGGGGTTTTGTCTGACGCAAAAGTTCCTGCCCGCCATAACCGGCCGCATGGGTTTTACTGAGGTCAAAATCAAAACTGGTTTCTCCCTTCTTCAGTCCTTCTCCGGATAAAACTACGACCATTTCTTTAGTTAAACTCTTAGTTTCTCCTGGGTTCTGCAAGGCTATTACTCTTACCTGACCATTACTCTCGCTAATGGTCTTTTGGGGGTAAAGAGAAAAAAAGTTGCCTTCCTCAATTTTTTCCCACCTTATTGTTTGAGGATCATAATTTAAAATAAACTCGACTCCGTCAACCACTGCTCCTTCTCCTTCTATATAGACAAATAATTTAAATTTCTCTCCTACCACCAAATTCTCTTCATCTGTCATCAAGTAAATCGTCATTTCTTTCTCTGCTTTTTCTTCAAATTTAACCGTTTTCCCAGAATTTTTTTCCCTAATCAAAAACCAAAGAGTTAATCCCAAAATTAATAACAATCCGCCTGGCAATAAAAATTTCAGCATACTTTTAATCTTACTATTCATAATTCTCTCCTTTACTCATCGTCTGGTTTGCTGGATAAAGTTTGATATAAAAGATCAATGTCAAAATTGTTAACTTCACCATCCCAATTAGCATCGGCTTCTTTACAGCCACCGCTATTATAAATCTCCTCTCCTTTACTGGCATTGCGATTTCTACAGGAAACAATGGCTGACCAATCATTAACTCCTACGCTCCCGTCCAAATTATAATCGCCAAACTCTAAAGGATAGCCAGAAAAATTAAAATCATAATCATTATCTTCTCTTTTAAGACCCTCACCGGTTTGACAGGTCTTTGAGGCTTGGCCATCTTGGCAAAAAACAAGCTGGCGATGCTGAGGGCCTTTAATCTTAATGATGTAATCCTCTAGTTTACTCAGAGAGGCTAAGTCTAAACCTGATTTTTCTTCAGAAAAATAAATCCAATTTTGTGTCGTTGAGTCATAAATAAATGGCAACTTTTTGGAAAATTCTTGCTTGCCACTGTTTTTATTAACCACTGTTACCTTAAGGTTTTGGCTTCTGAATTCGGCTGGTAGATTAAAATCATTATTATTGGCTGGCACGCCAGCGAATTTAACTCTTAAAATCGTTTGGTTTGGATATGAGGGTTCAGGACTAGGGCTAGGATGTGAGGAATCAGGTATGCTGGGAAAAGGACTAGGTGAAGGTGGAGTCCAAGGCCAATAACTGGGTGAAGGACTGGGTGGGGGTGGAGTTGGACTAGGATAAGGAGAAGGACCAAGACTAGGTGGTGGTGTTGGTAAAGGACTAATACTAGGTGGAGGTGAAGGCTGGGCTGAAATATTCAAACTTAAATTATGAACTGCTTCTAAAATATCATCAGCATTGGTGGCTTGCTGGCCTGGTTCTAGATAGCTGAGGATATTGGAATCAGTGGTGCTCTGTTGATAGCCATCAAAACGGAACCTGATTTCCGTATTACCCGGGTTAAGGGTCTTAAAGTTAAGGTTGGCAAAAACATGGTCAGGATTGGTTTCACTGTTGTAGGGTGGTGGTGGATTACCTCCAGGCAGAGAATAACCTGAGACAGTAAAACCAACAACTCCTCCTTGGGCAGGCACCTCTAAACCTTCGTAGGAGGCAAAGATACTGCCTGGAGTAATACTTTCAAGACTTAAAATATCAGAGTTATATTCGAGGGCGGCGTCAACGCCTATGATGTCTTGGCCGGCAGTATCTAATTCAATTTTCACAGCAAAGGTGTCACTAATCTTAAGATTTAAAACTGGGGTGCTCAAAAAGAAAGAAGGAACAGCAGCCCCGCCAAAATCAACATTAATTCTGGAAGTAGAGGCGCCATTCATTTTGCTGGCTGATAAAATATCTGGGTAAGGAGGTTCCTCGTCTTTATGATAAGCATGCATAAAATCAGTCGCACTATCTGGTTCTACGGGTAGAAATTCTAAGCTGGTTGAACCGCTATTGGTTAAGGCTTTAATGTAAAAGGAAGCAGCTTTGGCTAAATCGCCACTGTAACTGTCGCCTTGGCTCCCGCCGGGGATAATGGCCACCGATAAATAAATTTCTCCGTTAGAAATACTGTTTTGGGCGACAAAGGTATTCAGGCCTTGAAAAACCTCTCCACTAGCATCGGCTAGGGCAATTTGGCTGACAGGATTACCACTACTATCAACAATGGCCACTTTACTGGAATCAAAGGTAATCTTAAACTCAATGCCATTAACGTTTCCTTGTCTGATGCCCACACTGGGGTCAAGAAAAACATCTACCGATTGAATTTCTCCATACTGAAGATTAATTTGAGTGGCTCCAAAAATAAAGATGGCTTCTTCTTCGGCAGCCTTACTAATAAGCTTGGTTATTTGATCAATATTACTAACAATAAGGAAAACAGCAATTACCGAAAAAAGAAGAAAAAAGGTAATAATAATTTCTTTTTTATGCCTCAGCCATTGTTTCAAATTCATGGTTAGTAATAATTATTACTTTATTAAAAAGAAATGTCAATTCTTGTGGCCAAAGCTGAAAAAAGTTGGTTTTGATGATCTCAAGTAGTGGTAGGATCCGCCAGCTGGCGGAAAAAAATATTTTTTCTCGATTTGCATCGAGAAGGAGAATCTGGTCGTGAATCAGAAACCTTTTTCTCCTAGAAAGGAGGTGATCCAGCCGCTTCTTCCAAAACGGCTACCTTGTTACGACTTAGTGCTGATTGCTGAACTTACCTTAGGATCTAATTTAATCAGATACTTCGGGTACTCTCAACTCTCCTCGCTTGACGGGCAGTGTGTGCAAGAGGCGAGAACGTATTCACCGCGGTCTGCTGACCCGCGATTACTACCAATTCCGACTTCATGTGGGCGAGTTGCAGCCCACAATCTGAACTGAGGTCAGTTTTAGGGGATTAGCTGATACCTTACGGTTTCGCAACCCATTGTGCTGACCATTGTAGGATGTGTGTTGCCCTGGACGTAAGCGCCGTGCTGATTTGACGTCATCCTCTCCTTCCTCCCCGATTAAATCGGAGCAGTCTCCCGAGAATAATTTAACTCGGGATAAGGGTTGCGCTCGTTACTGCACTTAAGCAGACATCTCACGACACGAGCTGACGACAACCATGCAGCAGCTGTCCTGCCACTAAGATTTTTCCTTTCGGAAAAATCATAAGCAGGATGTCAAATCCAGGTAAGGTTCTACGCTTCGTATCGAATTGAACCACATGCTCCACTGGTTGTGCGCCTCCCCGCCAATTCCTTTGAGTTTTAACCTTGCGGTCGTACTCCCCAGGCGCTCTACTTAACGCGTTAGCTTACGCCACCCCCGATTAAATCGGGGACAGCTAGTAGAGATCGTTTACGGCTAGGACTACAGGGGTCTCTAATCCCTTTTGCTCCCCTAGCTTTCGTACCTCAGCGTCTACCATAGCCTAGATGCCTGCCTTCGCCCTCGGTGTTCTATCTGATCTCAACGGATTCCACCCCTCCACCAGACATTCCAGCATCCTCGACTAGGTACAACTCCGTCCATCTCTTGCCCCTTTCTAAGGTTAAGCCTTAGGCTTTAAGGCAAGATGCAACGGAGCGCCTACGAAACTCTTTACGCCCAATAAATCCGGATAACGCTTGCACCCTACGTATTACCGCAGCTGCTGGCACGTAGTTTGCGGGTGCTTATTCATCCAGTACCCTCATTATGTTCCTGAATAAAAGAAGTTTACAACCCGAAGGCCTTCATCCTCCACGCGGTGTCGCTGCGTCAGGCTTTCGCCCATTGCGCAAGATTCTCGGTTGCTGCCGTCCGTAGACGTAGGCCCCGTGTCTCAGTGACCTTGTGGCCGATCATACTCTCATACCGGCTACCCGTCATTGCCTTGGTGAGCCATTACCTCACCAACAAGCTGATAGGACGCAGGTGCCTCTTAAAGCGGGAAGTTATTCCCTTTAGTCCGATTAAATCGGACACCATCCAGTATTAGCTCCAGTTTCCTGGAGTTATTCTTGACTTTAAGGTAGCTCCCTACGCGTTACTCACCCGTCTGCCGCTGTCCGATTGAATCGGACCGCTCGACTTGCATGCCTAAAACACACCGCCAGCGTTCATCCTGAGCCAGGATCAAACTCTCAATAAAATTTTTTCTCAGAAAAAATTTTCACTTCTTCCTACCACTACTTGAGATACTAATCACATCAATGATTAGTCTATCAAATTTATTCCTTACCTATTCAATTTTCAAGGAGCCATGAACCATGCGCTGCCTGTCAGTCAGGCGAGACGCCTGATGACTGGCAAGCTTAGGTTTATGGCGACGCATCCGCCGAAGGATCAGGCAGGGAACACGGCTGAATAAGCAGTCGTGAAGCAACCTGATCCGAAGGTGGAAAGGTGCTCTCCGCCAGAGGCGGAGTAAACTCTTCGCGTCGTCTTTTTCGCGTTAAAAAACCCGCCAAAGGCGGG
>CAZPUR010000001.1:108024-122520 GCA_964589815.1 uncultured Pseudomonadales bacterium | reverse complement strand
TAACCGGTTGATGGGCTTGACTATAGCTTAATCTTTTTTCATAAAGATTAAGATTGTTTCTTTCCAATACTTTTTGGACAGCATGATAACCCACCATGGGCTCACCATCTAATAAGGGTAAGGCTTCATAAATTCTTTTCACCCCATATTCTGGGTGTTTAATCACCAGTTCTAGAATTTTTTTAACTTTTTCTTGGTCAGTTTGCTGGTAATAATAATCTGGCCTGGGCTTCTTATTTTTTAAAGCTGATAATTTCTTTCCTGACTGGGCTTCTTGATAACGAGCATACCATTTATAAAAAGTAGGCCGGGAGATCTGATGCTGGCGGCAAACCTGAACCACAGATTCTTCTCCTTTAACTGTTTTTTTAATCAGATCTAGTTTTTGTTGAGGAGAAAATTTAATTGCCGCAGAAGTTCTTTTGGTTTGCCAAAGGCTTTCTCTGGCCAATTTTAAGCTTTCTTCAAGAGAAAGCCCTTTGGTTTTTTTTGTAAAAACCAACCGCTTTTTCTTAGTATTAAGGCCTAATCTTTTTAAGACATTGTAAACTCCATGATTTCCCAGAGTTAATTGCTGGCAAATTTTGTGACTTGACCATTGGGGATGCTCCTGAACTAAAAAAATTATCTGAGAAACCAAGTCTTTTTCTACCTGAGAAGAAGGACGAGTTTTTCTTGGCTTTTTAACTGCTAACGTTTCTCCCTTTTGATAACGCTTAAGCCAGCGGTAAAAAAGAGTTCGGGAGATACCAGCCTGTTGGCAAATTTGAGCCACTGATTTTTTACCCTCAAGGGCTTTTTTAATCAGATTTCTTCGCTGGTAATAGGACAGTTTGGGCGGCATCTACTAAAAATGTTAATACTAAGTGGATATACTTGTCAAGAACCTATAGGCTTATGGGGAAAAATAAATTTTTTTAGCTATTTATATGAGGAAAATTAAGAAAAGTTGCTTGTTTAGTTTTTGACGTCTTAAAAACTATAGGATGGCATCCTAGAAACTATAGGACACACATTCTATGGACCTATATTTTTTACTAATAGGCATTCTCCTCTTATGAGATTTCTCAAAAGCCAGTTTTAGGAAAAATGAAAAATTAAAAAATGAAGTAATAAGACCTTTTTTGAGCTAGTTGAAAAAAGGAGTAGAAATAAAAAATATGCGTGAAAACCACTTTTTTAATGGTCAATTTTTTTCTGGTTATAAGTTATCTAAAATTGCTCTGAATTTTGGCCTGAAAAGAGGTTTTTTGTCAACACTTTAAGGAAACAAAATGATTAATTTCTGCTTTTTGAAGTTTGGTAGGTAAAAGATTGTCTATTCTAAAGCTTTTTAACTTAGCTTAACGGTCTTGATGTATGCTTTTGATATATTAAATTAGGTTTTAAAAATTTTTAATTATAATTTCTCTTTTAACCGATGGGTAATTAATTAATCGCTCGTCTAAATATTTAACTACAAAATTTTTTAAGAAAATTTTCAATCAATGCTTTTTTCGACTTTTCACAATATTTAGAAAATTAGAAATTTTTTAAATTGTGTTCAAAATCAGCGATTAAAAAAATTAATAAAAATTAAGAAAATTAGAGAATATTGTTCGGTTTTCCTACTTATCTTTCTATTAATTGAGTTAATTTAAAAAATGCCTAAAATGTAATCTATAACTATGTTAATACTAAATGGATATAGTTGTCAATCCCCTATTTCTTCTCCAGGCTTTTGTCAACACTTTAAGGAAACAAATATCCTTAATCTTTTATTTTCTCTCGCGCCTAAAGAAGATTTTTATGGCAAAGGAAGATCGGTTTCTGCTATAAAAAGGGCTTTTTTTACCACTTTTTATATATTTTTTCGAGGTGTGCTAATTTTATATCTTTTGATACTTTAAGATCGATTAGGCTAAAGCTTTATTCTTCTTTGCTGTTAAAAACAAAAGCGCTTAAAATGACGCCCAAAAAATAACCTAGGCTGAAAATGGCCCAGTAAAATAACATAAAAATGTACTTTCTGGACAGTTGAATTTACTTGTGGCAGGAAAGTGGACAGAAGATATTATTCTTTTACCCTAAATTACTTTTAAAGTCAAGAAAGTTATTCACGCTAAATAAATTCTATTTCCTCTACCTCTCTAAGCCAAGCTAATGGTACTTCATAGAATTCAATTCTACCCAAAATTCCTCCTTGCCCAACCGTAGCTACTGCTTGTTCTCTTGTCATTCCCAATTTATCCAAGTAATCTTGTGAAACTTCTTCTGGGGAAAGTCTATGTCCCGCAGGGCAATAAGCATGAGTATTAGGATTACCCGGTATCGTTCCCAGATCTTCCACTTCTCCTACTGGAGCCTCAAAGACTAATAACCCACCAGGAATACTAAGATCATCAAGGAGACCAATATCTCCGCCATGAGTTCTTAACAGAGCCCAATATCTTGCTTCATCAAGATCAGGAGTAAGACTGCCAGAAAAATCAGGATTTTGCTCTTTTCTTCTACCAATAAGTGAAGCTTCACCAATCCCTATCTCTTGAGCTGTATCTGGATCAGTGCCATGATAAAGAACAATCTTGTCCGTGGCCATATAAAGATATTATAAATCAACTGTCAAAAAATCAGAAAATAGAAGATTTTTGATACTAGTTTAAATGAATTGAAAGTCAAATTGTTTGTTAGTTGCTTCCGCTTCATAACCCTCATTACTGTTTACTGTTTACTTCAATTCTTCAGAGAAGAATTGTAAATCTCTTTGCATCACCAAATCCCAACTCCCTTCCATGTTATGACCAGCCCCAGAATATTTAAAGTAGTTCACTTCAATCCCCAGGTCAGTTAATCTTTGCACTATCCTGTCTGACCAATTAACCGGAATATACGGATCAGCTAGGCCCTGATGCAGTTGAATTAAGGTCTCTTTGTTGATCCAATCCAAATATGTATCAAAAGAATACTTATCTGCATCATACTCCGCCTCAAATAAGGCCAGATTTCTCCTTAAGGCTTTCCCTTTATCTTCGGCCTCAAAAATATAATAAAGCACGTCATAAGGGAAAAACTGGCTCACCGGCGCCCATAAAGTGGTCGGATAAGGTTTACCGGAAAGCTCTAAAGCAGTTAAGGCTGAAAGTCCGCCGTTGCTGTGCGCCCAAATACCTACTCGCTCTGGATCTATTTTTACCGTCTGTGTATTATCAATCACAATATTGCCTCTGCTAATTGAGGCCAAAAGGTCAGCAATATTAATGTTTTTTAAAAACCTCTCTTCCCAAACATTATTGGGCGGCATTTCTGATTCGCCGTAGCCTAAAAAATCAGGCGCTAAAGTAAGATAACCATTTTGAGCCAAAACCTCACCCACTCTTTGTGTTCCTATTCCTGTCTGATACATAGCTGGGTCTACCCAACCCCGAAGCATCACAATTACCGGAAAAGGGCCATCACCCTGAGCTTGCCGAAGGGGAATGTTAGCTAAACCACTAATCTTTTTCTCTTCTGACTCGTAAAAAAACAAATATGAAGTAAATCCAGCTCCCTCACTTAAAACTCGGTCTAAAACAATCTCGCTAGGCTGAGCTTTTCTCTCCTTTAATCTTTCCAGCTCATATTTGGCCAAAGGCTTTTCTTTTTCCTCCACTTTCTGACCTAAAGGAGACAATAATCGCCAATTCCTATTTTTCAACTTCAATCCTAAAAAAATTCCCCCGCCAATTCCCGCCAAACCCAGAAAAATTAATAGAATGGTGAAGACTATCTTTTTTCTTTCCATTAATTACTCTATTACTTCTACTTGCTCAACCACATCAACTCCGGCCGCGGCATTTTCAAAGCCCTGCAACCAGTCAACAAACTCTTCCTCACTCTCACCTTCTAGAGGGGTTAATTTAAAGGAGTCTAAAATATGGGAGTAAACCGCACTCCAGTAATCCAACTCATCTTCTGGTATTTTATCAATAATATAAATGACTTCATCCCAGTCAATTAGAGCGGTTATCTCCCTGCCATTGCCTAGAGCCACTTTTTGGGCGACGATAGAAGCGACTTTGGTCTCCAGATTACTGCCTTGTTTAACCAAAGAATCTTCAGAAACCCATTCTTTAACATCCTTATATTGGCTGTCATTGCAGATAATCTCGATTTTGCCTTTTTTATCCTTAGCCGTTAAAGTTAAAAATGAATAATTAGTTTCATCCTCGGGATGAACGTCTATTTCCAAGTCTTGCGGATATTCAAAAGAAAAGCCGGCCGGGTCTTCCCATAATTTCCAGGAAAACTCAAACTTTGGTCTTTCCTCTTTTTCGCCCAAAAGAGAGGGCGTTTCTTTTTTCGGCTTTAGCCAAACAGTTAGTTTTTCCCTAAAAACAATGCCTAAGCCTACGGCCACTCCTAAAAGCAGAATTAAAAATATCAAGAGCCATCTTAAAGCCTTTTTTTTCAAAGGCTGTTTTTTCCTCTTTTCCTTGTCTTCTATCCTCTTAATTTTTTCCTCAATCTTTTTCTCTACATCCATAGCTTTAGTATATCATGAAAGCTCTGCAGATTAAAAATCTGCAGTTGCTAAAAAGTAATAGTTTTCATACCGCACCAAGAAAACTTTATCATATTTTCAAGCCAAATTCATCGTCCTGACTAAAAGCCTGCCTGCCGGCAGGCAGGTCAGGAGTTTTCTTTGGTGCGGTACAAATCACCTTTTGCCAATACCGTTTTTCTTTTTACTCTTTCTTTAAAATCTGCTATATTATTAATAGTATGAAGCTTAAGCTCTTATTAATATTTTTATTTCTTCTTTTACTCATAACTATTAACTTAATGAACTTATTTCCTATTTCTTCTTGCTTTGCCGCCCGCCAGCGGGTTCGCAAACAGAGTTCTGGTCCGGCTATCGCGGCTACTTCTCGAGGAGCTAAATGTTCTGTCCGCCTCCGGCCTGACAGATTAGGCCTAAGATTCACCTGTGTCACGCCTGATGATTTTGTTTCTGGGACTTATGAATTGCTTTATGATGCTAATGGTGTTACTCAGGCAGCTGGCGGCACTATTATGCCTAATAATCCCCAGACTTATGAGCTTTTGTTTGGCACTTGTTCAGGCACAGTTTGTAATTTCCACGAAAATATCACCAATGCCAGACTTTCCATTATTTCCACCCTTAATAATGGCACCAAAATTTTAAAACCTTATAGAATTAGGGTTTAGTTCTTTTAAAATTCCAAATCGCAAATCGCAAATTCCAAATAAATCCTAATATCAAAATTTTAAATTCTAAACAGTTTTGAAATTGAATATTTGAATTTTGAATTTGTTTGCAATTTGATGCTTGTTATTTGGTGCTTGTCTATCATATGTCTGCCTCTAAAAACCATATCACTCTCAAACTCTCCTTTAAACCTATCTTTATCTTTTTAATCTTGATTGGTTTGATTATGGCTGCTATTTATCTCTTCCCCAAACTACCCTTAGAATCCCTAAAAACCCAAAAACTTCTCACCTATAAAAATGATGAGCATGGCGTCAGTTTTAAATATCCTGCTTATCTGGTTCTGGAAGAAGAAACCAGTACTGAACATAGTTCTCTTTTAGTCAGATTTACTGGTCAGGAATGCAGTCAAATCCCCATGGAAGAAAGGGCTCACATCCCTTATTTATATTTTAATATTCAGGAAAAAGACATTGGCCCAGAAAATGCTGCTAGTCCTTGTACTCAATCTCCTAATTGCCGTCCTTCAACTAAAATTGGTCCTTTTTATCTGGAAAATGGTCTTAAAGCAGAAATTTTTGAATTATTTGGCGTCAGTTCTGATGGGATTTTTCTTTCCGTCAAGCACCAAGGTTTAAATTATGTTTTCTCTACCTCTGAAGCACCGGTTAATTGCGGAGAAAAATATGATTATATTCCGGAAGTCTTCCAAATGGCCAACTCCCTAGCGGTGAAGTAAATCATTGGCCGGCCCTAGCTTCTACCGACTCTAAAACTCCTGGGAGAACATAACCTTTGGCTTTAAAAACCGGCTTTTCTTTATCTCCGACTACTTCACCTACAAACCAGCCCTCAACAAAGCCAGAAACTGAACAAGCATTCCAATCTCTACCTTGAGCTCGGCATTTACCTAAATCAGGCTCATAATGAGCATTCTGTTCTCTTGAGGGAGTAAATCCAGGAATATAATCGTCGCCCATTAGCATAATTACTTGAACTCCGCTCAGTTCTTTTCCAGTTTCTAAATCAGCTATTTCTTTTGAGCCCTGGGGATTAGCCCAAAGCTTAGCTTTACCTTTCTCAGCTAGTTCTTCATTTACTCTTAAACCACGACAAAAAACTTCCTCAGTTAATTCACCCAGCCTTCTAACAGTTGTTGCTCCTGGATTAAAACTCAGCTCTTCTACTACATTTTCAGCATTTAAGCGCTGGCAAGCATGAGCTACTCCGTCATCATACTGAACTCTTAGTGGTTTTCCTTCCACTAAAAATAAAGTATCCCCCTCTTTAATCTCTGAATGTTTCACGGAAGAAGGTTCTTTGACAAATGCCTCTGGCAAACAAGCTGACGCAGCAGCTGCAGCAACAGCGACCCCTAACCTTGTTAAAAATTTTCTCCTGGACAAAGTTTTTCCTGGCTTTTCTTGTTCATCCTCACTCATCTTAACTTTCTCCTAAAATTTCTCTAAAGGTTGGTTTACCTAACTCCTCCATCGGAGTTCGTCCTGGCTCTTCAAAATTTACTGGTTCTCCTGGATCAACTTCACCTACACCACTAAGTCCAGGAGGAGGTTTTATTTTTTGCAACCACTGTGGTACCTGAATTTGTTTTATTTCTTTTCCCTCACTCATTTTTTCTCCTCTTGCCCTAATTTTACCATGAAAAATTATTTTTACCGAGTCTTTGAAGGATGCTGGGAAGGAACAATCTTTTCGAGACCGGTTATTTTAGATGGTGGGGCTTCTGGTTTAGTTGGTATTGCTTTAACTCCAGATTTCTCCATTGGCCTTCCTTCTCTAGGCCATTTTAGAACATCAGCAACAGGTGACCTTCTTTGCTCCTTCTGAAAAGAAGATATGGGCATTTCTTTCTCCTCTGTATCTCCCATTACCCCCCCTTTCTTAATTTCTTTAATTACTTTTAACTTAATAACTTAATGAACTTATTTCTTATTTCTCCTATAATATCCATATGACTAAAAAAATCCACGCTCTGGCTTTAATCTCTGGTGGCCTAGACTCTATTTTAGCTGCTTTTTTAATCAAAAATCAAGGAGTTCAGGTTACTGGCCTAGTTTTCCAGTCTCTTTTTTTTGATGCCAGAAACGCTAAAAAATCAGCTAAAAGCGCTAAAATCCCCTTAAAAATTATTGATATTAGTAATGAACATTTAAAAATCGTTGAAAAACCTCAATATGGTTATGGCAAAAATGCCAACCCTTGTCTTGATTGCCATCTTTTAATGTTAAAAGAGGCAAAGAAAATTATGTCCCGCAAGGCGGGATCGTCCTCTGGACGAGAAAAATACGATTTTCTTATCACCGGCGATGTTTTAGGCCAGCGTCCTTTTTCCCAAAATCAAGCCAGTCTTAATTTATTAGAGAAAAAGTCAGGGCTTAAAGATTTAATTCTGCGACCTCTTTCTGCTAAACTTTTACCTCCTACTCTTCCCGAACAAAAAGGCTGGGTTAACCGAGAAAAGCTTTTGGCTATTCAAGGCCGCTCCCGTCAAGTCCAGCTTAAACTGGCTAAAAAATTCAAATTAACTGATTTTTCTGCACCTGGCACCTCTTGTATTTTAACCGACCCTCAGTTTAGTCAACGATTATTTAAGCTTTTAGAAATTAATCCTCAAGCTGGAGCTAATGATATTCATCTTTTGCGCCTTGGCAGGCATTTCTGGTATCCATCACCAAAAAGGTCTGACCTTCATCGTAAAACCCGAAGGGAAGGTCAGACCCTAAAGACCTTAACGAATCTCATTATTGTTGGTAGAGATCACCAAGAAAATTTAAAGTTAAGGAATCTTGCTCAAAAAGGAGATTTTATCCTGGAGCCACAATCATTTCCTGGTCCCCTAATTTTAATCCGTGCTTGTCCTAAAAAGCCTCCGCAGCCATCCGTGCTTGGTAAAGCCAAAGAGCTGCTTTTAAAATATAGTCCTCATGCGCCTGCCTCGCCAGCCCGCTTCGCCAAATCGAGGCGAGCAGGCAGGCCTAAAAAACTTTCCTCAAAAGATTTCTCCATCATTTCCTTTTAGAGGAAAGAAATGTTATAATCTGGAATTATTATTAATAAATTTTTTAATTAAAAAAGGGGGGGTTATGACCGAGGCAGAACAACAACAAGTTTTAGAGGATGTAGCTACCGCCCATACTTTTCCAGCCACTAAGGAAAGTATCGCCGCAGGCCTAAGAGTCGTGGATCTTCTTTCACAACCTGATTCAGTACTAGTAATAGAAGGTCTTGGCACTGACCATCCTACGGCCGAGATAGTAATTCATAGAACGGAATAATTTGGCCCCGCGGCTTTCGATTTTCATCTTAAATTTAATGACAAGGTATGTTATACTTTTTTTATGCAAAAACTTAAATCCTTTGTCTACGTTTTCAAAAACTCTGCTTTTAAACCTGCTTATTATCAAGAAATCCTCCAAGCTCCCTTTAAATTCTCTTTAAAATACTTTCTACTCTTATTCCTTATTCTCAGTTTTTTAACCGCGGCCACTCTTTCCTTTTTCCTTTATCAAGAAGTTAATCCTTTTCTCAATCAGCTTAAAACTCAGTTGCCTGATTTTTATCCTGAAAAATTGGAGATTCAAATTACTGACGGCCAAGTGACTACCAATGTGGCTGAGCCCTATTTTGTCCCCCTTAATCCCGATTTTTTTCCTGAAGAAATCAAGCAAGGCTTGAAAAATATTCCCACCCAAAATATCCTGGTGATTGATACTCAAGCTAATCCTTCAGATATCCGTCAATACCAGACTTTTACCCTCTTAACCAAATCTGACCTGGCTTTTATGGCTGAAAACAATGAAATTCGAATTCAAAGTTTAGAAGAAATTAAAGATTTTACTTTAAACCGCCAATTAATTAATAATCTTTGGGCTAAGGTCACCCCCTATTTTCCATACCTTATTCCGGGAATGATTACTCTCAGTCTTTTGTTTTTACCTCTTGCCACGATTTTAGCTAAGTTTATTTATCTGGCTCTTTTCTCTTCGGTAACCTTAATTGTAGTTAGGTTGTTCCGACCTAAAGTTAAGAGTCCTCTGCAATCAATTAATTATAAAAAATCTTTACAAATCAATCTTCATGCCATTACTTTACCCACAATTATCATTGCTTTGTTTCAATTTCTCGGCGTCCAACCAAAAATTCCATTTTTTCAGTCAATAATTCTTTTAATTTTCAATCTTATTATCTTCTCTGCTTTAAGAACTAAAAGTAAATAATTTTTAGATCAATTAGAATAATTAGGTTAATTAGGTTAATTTTTATTCCCCTTCTTCCAAGGGATTATCTTGGTGATTTTTAACTTAATTATCTTTTCCTCACTTAAAGAAAAAACGAATTAAACCTTTAATTTCTTTTCTCTCTTCTATGACAAATTTCTGCTATTGCATAATTTTGTCAATGGTATAATAAAACCAATGGCTAAAATTAATCTGGCTAAAATCGAAAATACCAATATTTTAATCATCCTCCAAACTTGCAAAAAACTAGGCATTAAGGTTGAAGTTTTGGACTTATCCAAATATAAGTTTAAGCTTTCCCAAAAAGGCAAAACCCATATTATCTGGAAAAAAAGCATGGGTCTTAATTCTTCTTCTGGGATTAATATTAGTCGAGACAAACACCTCACTTATTTGACCTTAAAAAAAGCTGATCTGCCGGTTCTCCCTCAAATTCAGGTAAAAAGTCTGGCTGACTATCAAAAAAACTACCAAAAGATTCTTTTTCCTCAGGTAATCAAGCCTACTTTTGGTGAAAAAGGCCAAAATATCTATTTAAATATCCCTAATAAAAACCAAGGTTTTAAAGCTTTAAAAAAATATTTTGCCAAAGCCTCATCTTTTAGCCAACCAGAAAAAGCTTATTGTGTGATTGAACCATATTTTGCTCCTGCCTTAGACTACCGCTTCATCGTTTTAGCTGGCCAAACCATTGGCTTGGCCCAACGCCAACCGCCCCAGATTAAAACTGACGGCCAGCATACGATCAAAGAACTCATTAAACTGGAAAACCAACAGCGGTTGGAGCTAAATAAAAAAGCAGGCCGCCGCCTGCTTAACCGAATTTTAGTTTGGTCTAGAGTCAAATGGTATTTAAATCAACAAGGCCTTCAATATACTGATGTTTTACCGGCTAACCAAACCATTACTCTTTACCCGATTCCTAATTTTTCCACGGGTGGTTCAGTCAGAACCATTCCTTTAGATCAAATTCATCCTACTTTTCTCAAATTGGCTCAAAAAATCTCTCAAGTAGTTAACCTCAAACTTATGGGACTTGACCTTTTAATCAAAAACTTAAAAAACCCTGCTCTGGTTAAAAACTGCGCCATTGTTGAAGTTAACTCTGATCCCGGCTTGCGCTTGCATGACTGGCCTAATCAGGGCAAACCCCAGGGAGCAACAGAGAAGATTCTGCGTTATATCTTTAAGAGCTAAAGCTCTGTATATTAAGTAGTCAATTAGCTCTACCGATGAAACATCGGGATCGCGTTATTAAGTAGTTATTAATAGGAAACAATCAATAACAACTTAATCAACCACTTGGTCAACTACTTAATCAACTATCTAACAGTTCTCGAAGGAATCGCTTGGAGTTGATAAGCCTTATAAATCTTTTTACAGACCTTTGAGGCCCAGTCATTTAATTTATCATTGGCCACGGCAATCTTATCTTTAAAAAACACTCTCACCAACCTATCTCCTGGTTTTAAAGTATCTCCTTTTTGAGGGGCCCGGTCGCACAAAATAAATTCTTGGGGTTTTTCTAGATCCTGAAAAGCAAAACCCGGCCTTTGCCACTTTAATTGCCCTTCTTCCAATTGATAGACTCCTCCTCTGACTTCTCCCCCTACTTTAACCCATTTTTTCTCCTGGTTGTGCATCACTAGATGGGCACCAATCTTCGGTTGGCGGTATGATTCTTGGACTTGCTCCAGCTTAACTTTGTAATCCAACTCCAACCACTCAGCCAAATGAAAAGCATCAAAAGGAATCTCGCCATAAACTGACTGCATCATTGAATAAAGCGGAAAACCGCCAGTAAAACGAGCATTGCATTCTATGGGCCAAACTCTATCTTCTTTATCAACCACCAAATCCAAACCAAACATGCCTTTATAGCCCAGTTTAGCCATATATGAACCCAAAATCCTGGCTTTTTTCTCCGCCCGCCTTTGCACCGTCGGAGAAAAGGTTTTCCAGCCCCAATCATGACCCAACCAAACTCCGGACCGACCGCTGAAAGCCCTGGCTTCTGCTACATCTACCAGCTGAGTCTGGACTAAACTGCATAAAACTCCGAATCTGGTGACGCAAGCACAAATACTGGCGGCGGTACCTTCAATTAATTTGGTCACATTAATCCACATCAGTTGTTTACCCGCTTGCCGCCGGCGTTTAATAAATCCCATCGCTTCCTGATAATCCTCTTTATTTTTAATAAAAAAGGTGCCAATGCCGCCGCCGACTTTATAATCCGGTAATTGAAAAACCAATTGAGGTCCGTATTTTTGCCTCATTTCTCTATATTTCCGCGGCTGAAGGTCATTAATTAAAAGGGTTTCACCCGGAATCATTCTTAGGCCCGCTTTTTTGCCCAAAAGTCTAAACTCTTTTTTATCTTCAAAAGGGTCGCGCACCTCTGAAGTATTGGCCAGAATTTTAATTCCCAGCTTTCGACAGACATTTTCCACTTTTTTTGAGGATTTATAGACCAAAAGCCTAGGTGGTTTGTCCAAAGACTTTAAAAACCTTCTCACTCGGGAATGTTTTAAAATAGAAGTGGTATTTTTCTTTTTTAAAGCATAAGGGTCAAGACCAAAATTTTTAGTAAAAGATAAAACTTTGCATTTTTTCCGGATCGCTCCTAAATCAGCGGTTTCCAAAAGGCAGATAATATGATAGTTGGGCAGTAAAAAGGCTGGCCCGGTCCTGGTCCAGGCAGAAACGGCTATGCCAATAACGGGTTTTTTGTATGAACTTAGTTTTTCAATTATATCTTTCAAGATTTAAAAGCACACTTGCAAGTACAATTTTTATCATGTTTGCGGGAAGACTGCTTAAAATTTTCTTTCTTTGTAGTAAGCGGCTCGCCGATGACTTTATGGTAATTTCTAGTGTCTCGAGAGCGCCACTGAAGAAAAAAATTTTACAGCGGTCGACCTCAGCAAACATAGTTGTCAAATAAAATTCGTACTGCAAAAAGCGCCCTGACTACTCCGGTTTTACCAAAAACCCGGCCAAATCTCTACGGCCAATAATCATTGACCTTCTTAAATTTGACCGGTCGGAAATATTGGCCGCGGTTTTGATTTTATTACCTCCCAACCAGAAAACCACTTCTACTACCGGCCTTTTTTCCTGACCCATGGAACTTTTGTACTGACCATGATATAGAACATTTTCCGGATTTAGAAGTCCTAATTTCCTGGCTAATTCTTCGTCAATCGAAGTCCTAAAAGCGCCCGTATCTACTTTGGCCTTTACCTTGTATCTTTCTCCCATAAAGGACATCACTTCTATATCTTCAAAAACACCAATCTTCTTTTTACCCACTGCCACCTCCCGCAATTTGGGATCGGCAAACAAAGACCGAGCAATCTTAATGCCTTTTTCCGCTGTCTTCACCCCTAAACCCTCTACCCGTTCTAATCTTCTTTTTAGACCCGCCTGGTTGGCAATCTGAATTTTTAATCCAGGCTGAGCATTGATTTCCAAAACTTTAAGGAAAGTTTTGCCCGGTTTTTTGATTGAAGGCTGTAAAACAATATCTGCTCTTAAAAATCCCAGTTTGGGAATAATCTCTTGGCAATTAAGGGCCAATTTCATCACCTCATACCATTCCGGGATTTTAATGCCCGTCAATTTTCTTCTGGTACCTGGAAAAAACCTAATCGGTTTCGTCCATTTAATCGCATGCGTAGTAATCCCGGTGGCTATATCAATCCCACAGGCAATTGCTCCTTGAAACATATTAGCTCGTCCGCCTGATTCTCTAGTGGGCAGTCTTAAATAAGCCATCACCGGAATCCGGTTGAAAACGATGACGCCGATGTCCGGCGTCCCTCCCCAGCAAACTTTTTCAAAAGCAGGGTGAATCCTGACTCTTTCTTCGCAAAAAGCAATATCCGGCTGGTTTTTCATCGAAAATCTTCCTTCAATAATTTCTCTAATCAACATCTGAAGGTCATCGATATTAACCGTTTCTCCGGTGGTGGTGATCCACTCGCCCGCATATTTACCTCTTTGCTCGATGACTAAAATACCTTCTCCACCTAAAGAATTGTCAGGTTTAATCACAAAACTCTCCGGCAGTTTTTTAATAAAATCAAATTTTTCAATATCTTCTAATTTTCTGAAAACCCTGTAAAGCTTGGGAATAGGCAACTTTGCCTGCCGCAAAGCAGATTTGGTCAATAGCTTATGATCGGCAATCATTTTACCTGAAGACTTATTATAACGGGAAAGATATAAAATATTGCGGGCATTTAAGCCAAGAATGTCACTAGTTTTAATCATAGAAAGCAATTAGTAATTGGGAATTTACTTCAATATCTCTTTAAACTTCTTGTATTCCAACCATCTTAAACCAACATATTTGCCCATAAAGATATCCAAAATGGCTATGCCTAAGACATAAATTTCAGGATTAAGAAGAACAAATCTCTGGATAAAATCCCATTGGAGCACTACTGAACAAATCAAAGCCATTACCAGGGTTTGGACCGTCATTCTGGTAGCTTGTCTTCTAGACATACCGATGTGAATCGAGATAAAACTTTCTACCAAGAGAATTAAGATTAACAAAGGAAAAATAGACAAGTTGCTGATAGCGGCCAAGTTCAAAAAAGGAGCCATAAACATTAAGGCGAAAACGGCAATTGTCACCCACCAGATTAAAAAGGCCATTCTCGGCAAATATTGAAGCCTTAAACTCCGTAAAAACCCTCTGGTGCCGGTAGCCACCATAATAATCACCATAAATAACAAAATCCCTTCTAAAATGCCGGTAGCCACAAAAACCACTGATAATACCACCGGTAAAAAAATGCCAAATCCCCTAATTCCTACAATATGCCGGGAGGCGGCAATAATTGAAGCCACCAAGGGAATTAATAAGAGTAGAACAATGGTGTTGGCCGGCACGCCCCTTTTGACCATTTCTCTAATCGCATGCTGCAAGAAGTTAGTCGCCCCTAAGGGTTTTAAAGGTTGTTGAGTCAAATAACGTTCCAGTTTACCTTTAATCTCCGGAGTCAATTCAGTAATATCTTCTTTTTTTTCCAAAAC
>CAZPUR010000001.1:104865-107924 GCA_964589815.1 uncultured Pseudomonadales bacterium | reverse complement strand
GCCTCAATTGCCCTTAAGGGAGCTCTTTTTATCTGGGCCAAAGACACTGTTGGAAAAGCCAATAACAATGCAACAATGGAACAATGGAACAATGCAACAATTATTTTTCTCACTGAAGACAATTATACCATCCCTCAATCAAAAGGAGTCAAGCTTTTATGTATTTTGTTGATTGGTTCCGATTTCATCGAAACGTATATTTATAGTTATTAGCCTCGCATTCTGCGGGGCGTTATTAATCGGCTTTTCTTATGAATACAACTACTTAATACACCACCTAGTTAACTATTTCTCTAATTCTTGTTTAATCAAGGCTTCAAAAGCACTGTAAGGTTGAGCACCAACCAGCATCTGGCCATTGACAAAAAAGCTGGGCGTGCCCTGAACTCCTACTTTTTGACCCAAGGCCAAATCATCTTTAACTGCCTGGGTAAATTTACCTGAGGTTAAACACTCTTTAAAAGCTCCCTGGTCCAAACCAAGCTCTCCGCTAAAACCAACCAAAACCTCTTTAGCATCTTCTTGACTTAACCATTTATCCTGGTCGCTGAAAAGCTTGTCATGGTATGGCCAATATTGATCTTGGTCGCCAGCGCATCTGGCTGCTTCTGCGGTAATTTGGGCATGTTGGTGAAATTGTAAAGGAAAGTCCCTGAAAACATATCTTATCTGCTCGCCATAATTTTTCATTATCTCCACATAAGCCTGATCCACATATCTTTTGCAAAACGGACATTGGTACTCGGAAAATTCCACAATGGTTACTTTGGCATCTTCTGGTCCTTTGCTGGCAGCCGGATTTTTAAGAATTTCTGCTTGGTCTTCGGCGCCTAAAACCTGAGGTTTTTCTGGTTCCTGCTGCTGCTGCTGAGGAATTTCCTCTTTTTCTTTTGTTCCAGTTTCCTTTTGTTGCAATGTTTTTACTTTATTCCAGAGAGTCCCGGATAAAAAAGCAAAAATAACTAGGCCGGCAACTAAAATAGGGGTAATTTTATCTTTCATTTTTCTGTCCTTTCTTAAATAAATTTCTAATTCCCCTGCCATGAAATGGCAGATACCGGACAACCGTCCAACGCACTTTGGACGGTGGCTTCATCATCTCCGGCCGGCACGATTGCCTGAGCCTTGCCATCATCACCGATTTTAAAACTCTTGGCTGCCAAAGCAACGCAACTACCGCAACCAATGCATTTTCCTTTATCAACTTTTGCCTGTTTCGCCATTTTTATTTACCTCGTCCGCCTCTGGCAAGACGGGTCTCCTTTCTTATTCAATGATTACTACTTTAATAAATTAAACCAAAAAATTCAATCCCCAAAATTACACTCTATTAACATTGCTTGTCCTGTTTCCAGCCTCTGCATTACCTGTCCTGGGTTTCTTTCCATAGAAAAAACAACTACATCAGCCAAATCTGCTGTTGGATGTTCCATGTAGGGTTTTTCCAAACAAACTGTTTTAAGTGCCTTCTTATCAAATAAGAATATTCTTGTCCCCTCACTTATTTTGTCTACTATCTCTTGAAAATATGGTTTATCTAACTTATCTAAAAACCATATAATTGTTCCAAACTCGTCTAAAGGATGTTTCTCTGGACTATTTTTGTTTGGAAATAACCCTGAAATCCATCGCGCCCCAAGTTGACTATCTAAAACAACCCTTAAATACTTCCCGTCTTCAACAACTCTTGATCTTATAAAATTACCTTCATCATCCTTATTTCCTCTAAAACAACCTATTATCTCTTCTCTATGATCTAAAACTACTTGGGGATAAGGATACGTAATTTTTGCCCTTAATCCCCTGGGATGATAAGGTTGCTCCCATTCTGCTCTAGTCATTTTTCCTCAAAAAACCCCGCACTAAAGCAGGGCGAAATAATTACTATCAACTTAACAACCTGTTCCTTATTTCTAATATCTCTTCCTCACTGGAAACTTTTTACACAATTCTTTTACTTCCCTGGCTTTCTTGGCTAAAAATTTGTCTTTTCGGCATTTTTTATCAAAAACCTCGAAGCTTAGATCTTTGTATTTTTCCAAATATTTAATTACCTCGACCATCAGCTCTGCCACAAACTCCATTTGTTTTTCTTTCATTCCCCGACTGGTCACAATGGGCGTTCCCATTCTAATCCCTGAAGGATTGATGGGCGTCCCTGTTTCCCAGGGAATGGTGCTTTTATTTAAGACTAGCCCCGCATAATCTAGAGCCCGAGCAATATATTTAGCCTTAACCTGATTATATCTACTTCTCAAAATATTGATTAATAAAAGATGTTTATCGGTACCGCCGGCAATCAAATAAAAACCCCTCTGTTTTAAAGCTCGAGCCAAAGCTTTACAGTTCTTCACAATCTGAAAAGCATATTTTTTAAACTGAGGAGTGCTGGCTTCCTTGGCAGCCACGCAGATTCCAGCCATAGTGTGTAAAAAAGGTCCACCTTGAAAGCAGGGGAAAATGCCTCGGTCAACCTGGTCAGCATATTTATTTTTGCTAAAAACTACTGCTCCTCTTGGCCCGCGGAAAGTCTTATGAGTAGTAAAAGTAATCACATCCGCCAAGTCCACCGGTGACTTATTGGCCCCGGCTAAAATGATGCCCGCCTCATGAGCAATATCTGCCAAATATAAGGCCTTAACTTTATGGGCCGCTTTGGCTACTCGCCGGTAATTGATTTCTCTGGGATAAGCCGTCCCGCCAGTAATGATCATCGCTGGTTTTTCTTTCAAGGCTAGACTTTCTATTTGGTCATAATCAAAAACTTCAGTTTTTGGATCAGTTTTATATTGCACCACCTTGAAAAACTTGGAAACAATGCTTACTTTTCTGGAGCCACCTCGATAGACCAAAGAGCCGGAAACTCTTTTAGTTTTATCCGGCTCAAAAGACCAGCCATGAGACAGATGGCCGCCGTCAGGCAAGTACATGCTCAGAATTTTATCTCCTGGTTGTAAAAGCCCGTTAAAAACACCCAGATTAGCATTGCTGCCCGCCAAGGCCTGAACATTAACTTGATAAGTTTGTGGCAATTTAAAAGCTTTTCTGACTCTATCTTT
>CAZPUR010000001.1:56103-104765 GCA_964589815.1 uncultured Pseudomonadales bacterium | reverse complement strand
TTCAAATGACCAAAACGTTTTGAATTTTGAATTTGGAACATTTGATATTGTTTGGAATTTGGAATTTGGAATTTGGAATTTCCTGTCCTAATTACTAATTACTGTTTGCTGATTACTTCCCTATCATTAACAATCTTAAGTATCTTTGTCAAGTCTGTAATATAGACGTCTGCCTGTTTCTCCACTTCTTGTCTTCTTACCACTCCGCCAAATCCCACAAATAAATCCACCACCCCATTCACTTTAAAATCATTCATCCCATCACCCACAAACATGACTTTATCACCCTTCTGTTTTCCCGCAAAGCGGGATCCCGCTCTGCGGGAAATTAATTGAAGTATCCTTTTTTTACCATCATTTCTACAAAGTGGATTCTTATTGTCAAAACCTTTATATCTCCCTTGTCCGTCAAAAATTAAATGATTGCTAAAAACATTTGTTCTCTGAATGTTTAAAAATTTAGCCAGTCTTATCACTGGGATATCATAACCACCGGAAATCAAATAAACCTCAATGCTTAAATCCTGAAGTTTTTTAATTACTTCTTGGGCTTCTGGAAGACAGTGCCTCACATAAAGTTTTGCCACGGTAAAAAGATCTTTTTTTTCTGGTTTAATAATCTGAAGCCGTTTACTAAAAACTTCTTCAAAACTTAAATGGCCATCCATAGCTTTTTTTGTCAGTACCGCTATCTCTTCATATTTCCCTTTAATCCCCGCTAACTCATCAATCCCTTCAATTTTGGTTAAAGTACTATCACAATCGAAAATAACTTTGTTAAACATAAATCAAATAATCATTCTTAGTTTACCCTGAGCGAAGCCGAAGGGCTTTCACTACTCTTTCCACTGCTAAAGCATAGGCGGCCATTCTCGGATTAATTAAACTTTTTAAACCTTTAAGCTTTTTAAACTCTTGGTATTTTTGCCAAAATTCCCCAAAGGCCTTTTTCATTACTTTTTCCAATTCTTTAAACACCTTTTCTTTTGGCCAGGATTCTCCTTTTAAATTCTGCAACCATTCAAAATAAGAAACGGTGACTCCTCCGGCATTGGCTAGAATATCTGGGATAGAAATAATACCTCTTTGCTGAAGGATTTTATCTGCTTCAGGCGTCACCGGCCCATTAGCCATTTCTATGATAATTTTAGCCTTAATCTTTTTGGCATTTTGGGCGTTAATGACATTCTCCAAGGCCGCCGGCACCAAAACATCCACCGGCAATTCCAAAAATTCCTCATTGCTAATTTTTCTACCAAAACTCAAATCGCAATGACCGCTGTGGCAAAAACATTGAGTCACGCTGCCTTTTTTCTCTTTGCATTTTAAGGTTAGTTCCGGATCTAACTTAGCATCAACAAAAGCGCCACCCTGAGAATCGGAAACGGCCGTCACCCTAAATCCCGCCTCATGAGCCAACTGGCTAAACCAATAACCCACATTGCCAAATCCCTGCACCGCGATTTTTAATTTTTCATTTTTAATTTTTAATTTCTTGGCTAATTCAGTCAAAATGATTACCCCTCCCATTCCGGTCGCCTCAGTCCTTCCCTGACTTCCCCCTAATTCAATTGGTTTCCCGGTAATAGTTGCGTAAGGATTTAAACTATCTTTGATCTTTGATCTTTGATCTTTGATCTTTATTAGTTCATCCACCATCCAAGCCATAATTTGGGAATTAGTATTAACATCTGGTGCGGGTACGTCTTTTTTAGGACCAATATAAGGAGCAATCGCCCGGATATAAGCTCGGGACAAACGTTCTATTTCTGCTTGACTCATTTGCTTAGGATCGCAAATCACTCCACCTTTAGCTCCACCAAAAGGAAGACCAACCAAACTGCATTTCCAAGTCATCCACATACTTAAAGCTTTAACCTCATCTTCGCTGACATTAGGATGAAATCTGATTCCGCCTTTGAAAGGACCAAGGGTATTATTATGTTGAGAACGAAAGGCTTTAAAAGTCTTAATTTTACCTGAACCTGTTTTTACTTTTAAATCAGCCTTAATTAATCTTTTTGGAGACTTTAATTTATCAAATATTTTTGGCTCTAGGTTTAAAATCTTGACCACTTGTTCAAGTTGTCTAACCGCATTCTGGTAAGGATTTTGTTTTTTTATCATGAAAGCTCTGCAGATTAAAAATCTGCAGTTTCTAAAAAATAATAGTTTTCATCCCATACCGCCCCGACGTTACGTCGGGTCTGGTGTGGGATAGGGTTAATAATAACGTATTTTCTAATAAACATGCAATAGTCATTGGCCCTACGCCGCCAGGGACAGAAGTAATAAAACCAGCTATTTTTCTTACTTTTTCAAAATCCACATCGCCCACTAATTTTCCTTTTACTCGATTAATACCTACATCAATCACCACCGCTCCTTTTTTAACCATATTTTCCTTAATTAGCCTAGGCTTGCCAGCTGCTACCACTAAAATATCTGCTCTTTTGGTTTCTCTGGTTAAGTCCTTAGTCTGAGAGTGACAAATAGTCACTGTTGCTCCTAAAGCCAATAAAAGTAAAGCGATTGGCTTGCCCGTTAAATTACTCCTTCCCACCACCACCACTTTTTTCCTCACTTGCGAATCTACATATTTAATTAATTTCACCACTCCTTTAGCAGTACAAGGAGCCAAAATCTGATCCAAATTAATCTCTTTTTTAAACAAAGCTAACTCGCCGGTGTTAAAAGGGTGAAAACAATCAACATCTTTTCTGGGGTTTATGGCCTTGATAACCTCTTCCTGATTAAATTTCCGGGGTAGAGGTAATTGCATCAAAACACCGTGAATTTTTTTATCCTGATTTAATTCTTTAATGCTACTAATTATTTTCTTCTGAGAGGTATCGGCGGGTAAAACTATTTTTCGAGAGTAAAAACCTACTTCCTGGCAGGCTTTTTCCTTGGCTTTAACATAAATTTCTGAGGCTGGATCATTTCCTACCAAAATCACCCCTAATCCTGGCCGAAGATTTTTGGCTCTCACCTGTTTTTTAATCTTTAATTTTATTTTGTCCGCTAATTTTCTGCCATCAACGATCATATACCTCTTTGAGACGGAGCAGTTTGTTTTTTAAGATATTGGTAGGCGCTAGCGGCCGCCAAAGAACCCTGACCAATGGCTAAAGTCGCTTGTTTAAACTTAATTGATTTGCTGGTCATATCTCCGGCGCAAAATAACCCAGGAATATTAGTTTTCATTTCTTCATTAACTACCACATGACCGGTCTCGTCTATTTTAATTCCCAGAGGTTGAACCAAGGTAGTACCGGGTACCCCGCCAATCTCGATAAAGACACCATCTAAGGCTAGAACATCTTTTCCCTGATAAGGATTGTCTAATTTTACTCCATTAACCATGGTTCCATCACCTAAAATCTCTTTAATATTAGTCTTATATATCATTTCTCCTTTTCCACTTTTTTCCAGTTTCTTCCACTCCTCTATCCAAGCCGGTTCTGCCCTTAATTGATCGCCTCGATAAATAATATATACCTTTTTCGCATGATCATTAAGGTGAATCGCTCCAGAGACTGCCGCGTCTGAACCACCAACCACAGCTACTATTTTATCCCGGAAAAAGGCGCCATCACAGACGACACAATAACTTACTCCTCTTCCCAGATATTCTTTTTCTCCAGGAACATTTAACCTTCTTCTTTCACTCCCCGTCGCCACAATTACTGCTTTAGCTTCATATATTTCACTCTCACTTACAATCACCCTGAAAATTGAAGATTTGCGGGGAGGTTGTTCAAAATTTTCTTTCTTTATAGTAAGCGGCCCGCCTTTGTCTTTATGGTCAGATCTAGGTTTATTCGAGAGCGCCACTGGAGAAAATTTTTTTGAATCTGCCGACCTCAGCAAATCTTCAACCACCACCACTTTTTGAACTTCCTGCAATAAAACTTTCGCTCCTAATTTTTCTGCCTGATTTTTCATTTTCTCTGCTAACTCAAGACCGGAAATAGAATCAAATCCGGGAAAATTACAAACATTGTGCGCCAAACTTAATTCGCCTCCCAATTGTTTCCCAATTACCAGATTAGAAACTTTATATCTTGAGGCATAAATCGAGGCTGTTAGCCCTGCCGGCCCTGCACCAATGATGATAAGGTCATAGATGTTCATAATTCCTAATTATTCTAATTATTCTAATTATTCTAAACAAGTCCCAATTTTCTAAAAACCAAAGATTTACTTAACTTTTTTATAAATAGAATTAAAAATCAAATTTAATTCTCTAGCCTCTTGCCAGAGCTTCCTAGCTTCATTTTTAGATTTAAGTACTGCCACACTAATCATTCTTAAAAAATGTTTAGCTTCTCTTGATTCCTTTTTACAAATACCAATTTTATGTTTAAAATCTTTTCCTGATTCAGAATCATCCGCCTCACAATAATTAGCCCCAATACTCGTACCACATTTTACTAACTGGTTTATTAATGGAATAGTGACTGCATTTTTAGGAAGTTTATTACAAAACTTTATTATTTCTTCACCAAACTTAGCTGTTCTATCCTCTAAGTCATATATCTTCTTTTTGACATTTGGTGCTTTTGGCATTCTTTAGGTCAATTAGAATAATTAGGTTAATTAGGTTAATTTAAAGATGATCTTCTATCATCTTTTGATATCCTTCTTTGCCTGGAAATCCCACTTTTCTCTCCGCTTCTTTTCCATCTTTAAATATAATCACTGTCGGAATACTCATCACCCCATATCTCTGAGCCAATTCTTTTTCTTCATCCACATTTACCTTGCCAATTACTACCTTGTCTTTATATTCTTCTGACAACTCCTCAATCACTGGCCCGGCTATCCTACAAGGCCCGCACCACTCGGCAAAAAAATCCACCATCACTGGTTTATCCCCTTTTAGAGTTTTTTCAAAACTAGTTTTATCAAAATGTACTGCTACCATTTTTACTCCTCCTCTTATGAAACCTGAATATCTAAATATTTAAGTATTGGAAATATTCGATTATTTGAATATTTGATTATTTATTTATATACTACTTAATCAATCCTAGCCTTTCAACCCTCAATTCTCTCTCTTTTCTCCATGACAAATTTCTGGATATCCAGTTTTTTGTCAATCTCTTCCTTGCTTAATTACCTTGGTCACTCATAACTAATAACTTAATGAACTTTATTAACCTTTTTCTACTTTCCTCTCCTTCATATACCTGATATTATTAAGATAATGCCCAGAAAAAAGAAATCTTTTCCCATTAAAAAACTCCTTTTCCCCATTTTAGCTTTATCTATTGTTTTTAATCTCTATTTTCTGGTCAATCAATATCTTCCTTCTATAGGCGAGTCTAATGGTGAAAAAGAAACCAGTCTTCAGGCCCAGGTCAAACAAGTGATTGACGGTGATACTTTTGAACTCGACCAAGGACAACAGGTTAAATTGGCCGGAGCTGATGCGCCTGAATTTCCCCAAGGCTGTCTTTCTGATCAAGCCAAAGAAAAACTTGAACAACTCTTACTAAACAAAAAAGTTCAAATGGAAATCATCACCAAAGATAACTTAGACCGTCAAATTGCTTATGTATTTTTAAACGAAATCTTTGTTGACGAAATTATGATTGAAGAAGGCTTGGCGCAGGCAAAAACCAATAATTCCCCTTATGACGCCCCACTTCTTTCCGCCCAAGAAGAAGCTCAGAAATTGGAAAGAGGTATTTGGTCGCCTACCTGCCAACCCCAGGAAAAATGTTTAATCAAGGGCAATGTCTCTAAAGACGGTAAAACCAAAATCTATCATCTTCCCGGCTGTTATGATTATGAAAAAATAGTCATTAATGAAGAGGAAGGCGATCAATGGTTCTGCACTGAGTGGGAGGCCCAATGGGCCGGTTTCGAGAGCTCTCAAGACTGTCCTTAAATCACAACCTGCCTATTCGTTTTAAATGCTCAATTCCTTGATTTTGAACGGTAAAAGAAGACACTAATTCTCGTCTCATTTTCTCTGCATCCTTTAAATCAACCTCGTAATAACTCTTCAATTCTCCCCATCTTTCTCTCCAGGCTTTTGCTATCAATCTATTAAGATTGCCATCTTCTATTAAGGTTTTCAAAACCTCTGCATAAGGAAGAATTCCTTCTACTCTTTTTGCTCCAGACAAAATCACATCTGTGGCAAAAGCCAATCTTGGTTCTTCTCTCCCTATCTCACCCACCTTCGTCATGATCTCAATATTTACTATCCTCCCCTCTCCTGCATCTCTTCCTATAATAGTTAAAAGTTTTTCTAATCTCGGGTCTATCTCTCTGTTTTTAGTTAATAGGCCTGTTCCCATCAAAATTTCCCTTGCTTTCTCTTGAACGATTGGTTCTCTTTTAATCCCTCCGCTATTCCTTACTAACAGCTCCCACCCATGGTTGAAAGAAAACTGAAGAGTTGACCTAACTCCTTCTCTTGTTGATAATCCTGAAGGTAAATCAAAAGTAAAAATTGATGTTTCTCTTGCCGGATTCCAACCTATTAGTCCTCCATCTCCGATGTCTAAAAATCTTTGTTCTTGAACCTCTAGCCCCGCTTTTTCTCTATTTTGCAAGTGTAGATATTTTAAGTACAAATAGGCGTTTTCTAAATCATCCGCAGAAAAATCGTCTAAGCCACCTTTTTTTTCATAATAAGCATGAGCTTTAACAAAACTGGCTACTAAGTTGGTTTTTAAAACTGCTAAGCTTTCTTTTTCTAATAAAGAACTCGGTGAACAATCCAAAACAAAACTGCCTATTTCTATCTGACGACTTTTATCCTGGGGAAAAACTTTTATGGCTATTGGTTCCTCCATTCCTAATTCTCTCTGTCTTTTTAATAAGTTTAAACCCATAGGCAAAACCATAAAAATAAAGTCATCGAAAGAGGCTATGTCCCGAACTAATCTTCCTGCATCAGTTAAATTATCAACCCCCCATCTATCTCTATATTCTGGCAGACCAGCATGGGTTAGGTCACTCATTCTCCCAGTAGCCACCCACATATTCCTATAACCCCCTCTTAACAATCTTCCTATTCTCTTTCCCCCAGCCAAAATATCTTTCAAAAAATACCATCTTGTTTCTGGATCGATTAATCCTGCCTCATTTAACCAATAACTTGCTTGAAGTTTTAAAGGAATGTCTGGGCTGATTCCTGTCTTTGGCCGGGGAAAAGCAAATCCATGATGCTCTGCCCTTTCTCTTAATCTTTTTAAATTAACGGCCATTCCTTGATCCTCATTATAAACTCCCGGGCTTAAGGCATGATCCTTAGGAAGTCTTCTCTGCCTTTCCTCACTCACCAACCAATTTCTAATTATTAAAATATCTAATAAATCTAAAGAGGTTAAATCTTCTAAAAAAGGTCTATATTTATGATCTTTATCTCTCATTACTTCTCTAATTAACCGACCTGTACCTGAATCAGGATCAACTGCCTCAGCCGCCGCATCAAAATAAATACCTACTGCGTCTAAGACCCCTTCAGCGGTGGCATTAGGTGGGCGTAAAACTTCTCTGGTTAAAGTAAATCTATCCCAGCTGTCTTCAACTGCCCTCTGTAAACCCGTCCCCTCTTCTTCTACTAACAGACCAATCGCCTTTAAAGTACCTACCGATCTCAACGCCACATTCTTTGCTGCTCTTAATAAAAAAGCCGTTCTTTTTCCTGCCCCACTTGTTGCCCTCCCCTCTGTTATGGTCTCTGTTTGCTCTCCATCTTCAGGGGGAAGAACGAGTGTTGCTTCCAATTCTGCCAAAAGTGAGTCTCTCCCCTCAACAAAAACTCTTTCCCATATGGAACTAGTTTCTCTTTCTCTTCTTAAAGACAATTCTCTCTCTGTCATAAAAATCCTTTTTATTATAAAAAAGCGAATTAAGTTAAATTAAAAAAATAAGCAAAGAATTATAACCCTTTATCCTATAAAAAATCAACTTTAAGCCTAATAAGCCTCGCTATTTTTTACCTCCTATAGTAAAATATTACATATATGCTAGAAAAATTAAGTCTGGTGGATGCAGAGCCTTTACCTAAAAGCTTTGCTCTAGGCATTACTTGCGCCGTTCATGGCGCCGGCTCAACCACCGCCGCTCAGGCCTTGGCTGAAATACTAGGTTCTGACTATCAATATGCCGGTGAATACCGCAGAAGACTGGCCGTAAAACTTGGCTGTGCACAAAGCATTGAAGATGATGCCGGTGTAGCTCGGTTTGATGCAGAAATCGCCTCCGAATTTCCTCAAACTGACACCCGTTTAGACAGAAAGATCATCCTCCAGGCAATGAAGGGAAATTGTGTTTTTGAAGGTAAAGTCGCTATAGTTTTAGCCAAAGCTCATTTGTGTCCGGCCAGAAAAGACCGAGAACAATGGTATTTGGCTCCAATTAAAACTTCCTTGCCTATTTTTACTCTCCTGCTTCACTGTGATAAAGAAACTGCCGCCCGAAGAATTCTTTTAAGAAAATTGCTTCATCAGCAAGGTCAATCCACTGCCGACTTTAATGAAGATGAACTGACCGCGATGATGCTCGGTTTTTCTTCAGAAAAAGTTACGGCTCAGATGGAAACCTCGAGGGAGAGAATGGCTGCTAACAGGCTTAATTGGGAAGGGCTTTATCAACTTTCCCAACTAGAACAAGGTGAAGGAAAATATGATCTAGAGTTTGATACCACTCATCTTTCTAAAAACGAGGTGGTCAACCAAATTCTACAAGCATTAATTGATCATCCCCAAATTTCTGGTTTACTTTCAGATCAACAAAGAAAAAGAATTGAAGAAAGATTATCCTAATTCCGCCAAAATAGCAGATTCAATAGATTCAATACCCTTTGGAAGCTGCAAACCAATGTCAAGAGCCTCCAAGTCAAGATCAAGGCTATGAGCTTCAGCCCATGTTCCATCTTCTTGAGGTCTAAAACACATATCGATATGCGCTAGAGCCTCTGCTGCGCTAGCTACTACTAGTGTCTCTCCTTCTTGACTCATTTTTTCTCTCCCTTTTCTTTAATTTTAAATTCTTTTATATTTTACCCCTTTGTCTCAAAAAGTCAATAGTTTTAATACACATTAAAGCTTCATTTTTATTTTTAAGACTAATCTTTACTTTTCTGTAAGTTTCGTCATATAAAATAATTAAGAGTGATATTATCTTAAACACTGTATAATAAAGCTATTAACCATTTTGCCCAAAGGGCAATCGTCCTCTGGACGAAATTACTAATTACTTTATCTATATGCGTATTCTTCTGACCGAAGACGATCCTGAGTTAGCCCACCTTACCTCAAGGAATTTAAAAAAACAGGGTTTTGCTATTGATCTTGCCTTCTCCGGCCAGGAAGCCCTGGATTTTTTGCAAAGCGGAGAAACATATGACGCGGTTGTCCTTGACCTTAATTTGCCAGACATTGACGGCATGAAACTACTGAGAAAATTTAAGCTTGATTCTCCTCAAACGCCTATTATGGCCTTAACTGCCAGAGACGCTTTGGAAGACAAAATTGCCGGCCTTCAAAACGGTTTTGACGATTATTTAACCAAGCCTTTTTCTGTGGTGGAACTGGCCGCTAGGTTGAAAGTCTTATGCCGCCTGCTTAAAAAAGAAAAAAATAAGTTTATTAAAATCGGCCCCTTAAAGATTTTTCCTAAAAAGCACAAAGTTCTGGTTAAGCAAAAGCCAGTTAAGCTTAGTTTAAATGAGTTTCGTCTCCTCTATTTTTTAGCTCAAAATCAAGGGCAAAAAATATCTGCAGAGAAATTACTAGCATCTGTTTGGGATATCAACTTAGTCAATGATCAGGCTCGGCTTTTAACCACGATGTCCCGATTAAGAAAAAAAATCGGTGATAGAAAAAAGCAAATCATTAAAACAGTTGCCGGCGGGTATATAATAGGCCTCAAATGAAAAATATCCTCTTTATTGAAGACGAAAAAGAATACGGAGAGATTGTTTCTTCTTACCTAGCCAGAAAAAACTTTAATATCTTCCTCACCTTCTCTGGAAAAAAGGCCCTGGGGCAATTAAAGAAAAATAGTTTTGATTTGATCATTTTAGATTTAGGCCTGCCTGATACTGACGGTTTGAAACTCTGCCAAGAGATTAGAAAAACCAAGAACCTACCTATTCTTATTTTAACGGCCAAAGATGAAGTCGAAACTAAGGTAAGCGGCTTTAACTTAGGTGCTGATGATTATCTAGTCAAGCCTACCTCTTTAAAAGAACTGGTGCTAAGAATCAAACGCTTATTAAAAAGAAACACCAAGGCTGGTTTTCGCTCTTCCATCTTCCGTTTTGACCAAATAAAATTTGATACCTTTTCAGGCATTTTAACCTCAAATTCTAAATCCATAAAATTAACTAAAAAAGAAAAATCAGTACTCGAATATCTTTTATTAAATAAAGGCCAAGTTTTAACCAGAATGGAGATTATGGATCATGTTTGGGGTAGTGATATTGACCCCTTTTCCCGCACTTTAAACATGGTTATTAGTTCCTTGAGAAAGAAACTCAAAAAACTCAGGCCTAAAAAATTTATTCAGTCTGTCCATGGCCTAGGTTATCGTTTAGAAACTTATGAACCCCACCAGTAAACAACTTTTGGCTCTTTCTCAGGCGACTCAGGTAGTTACCGCCTATCTTGATTTGGACCAAGTCTTAGAAAGAATTGTCAAACTGGCCAGCAAGGCAGTCGGCTCAGACTACACCACCGTGGTTCTCATTGACGAAAAAGGCCGAACAATTAAAAGCGCCGAAAACATCTCTGGCATTCCTCCAATTGAATATCGTCAAAGGGAAAGAGGTTTCACTCACTGGATTATTAAACACGGCCAACCTCTAATTGCTGATAAGATTGGTAAAAACGGTCAAGTCAATTTGGGTAAAAATAGACCTTCAAAAGTCAACCCGCCCCTAATTAAAGCCAAGGTTAAATCTATAATTGGTCTGCCTCTAAAGGGAAAAAAACATTTACTGGGAGTCCTTTACTTTCATAGTCTCCAGCTTAAGAATTTCAGTGAACAACTTGTCCTCTTAACTGCTTTTGCTAATCAAGCCGCCATTGCCGTAGAAAATGCCCGACTTTACGAAGACCTGGAAAAAACTGTGGCTCAAAGAACCAAAAAATTAACTCAATTGGTGAAATCGCAAAAGGAATTCATCGCCCACGTAGGCCACGAGCTGAGAACTCCTCTCTCTATTATTAAGGCAGTGGTGGAGGCCGACTTAGATGTTCCTGGTCAAAAAAAACGTCATTTGGATTTAATTAATAGAAAAGTTGATTTAATCAGCCGAATTTTAAGAAATTTAATGTGGGTTTCCCGACTGCAAATTGGTCAAAAAAGCCTTTATAAAACCAAATTTTGTTTGGAAAATTTACTCAAAGAGGTAGTTGAAGATACTTTTGAAGAAGCCAAAAGCAACCAGATTCAAACCAGGTTTAAAATCTACTGTCCTCAGGAAATCAGACTTTATCATGATCGGACTAAAATAATGGAGGTTTTAATCAACTTAGTTAAAAATGCTGTGGTTCATTCTGAAGGTAAAGCCAATATTACTCTTAAAGTGATTAAAACCAAAAATCGCCTGCAAATAATTGTTGACGATAAAAATCCTTCTATTCCTAAAAATGAACTTAAAAAAATTTTTACCCCTTTTTACCGCAGTAAAAGAAATAGAGGAAAAAGCATGGGCGCCGGCCTGGGTTTATATATCTCTCAAAAACTGATCGAACTGATGGGCGGTAAAATCTGGGCGGAAATAAAAAAAACTAGAGGCAACCGTTTTGTCCTTCAGCTTCCTATCTAAACTTTTATCCTTTGTCTAAAAGCGACTCAGTGATTTTGCTCCTTCTCTTCTTTTCCTTTCCATCGACCCTTTGCCAGCCTTTTTTACCTTCCATTTCCGCTGCCACCGTTCCCTTTCTCGCTGAATATCTGAAAACATGGATATGAGTAAACTGTTTTCCCAAAACTGTTCTAATTGTTTTAAGTGTTCTAATTGTTGTATTGAATTCCTCCTTCGTTTCGCCAGGA
Source organism: uncultured Pseudomonadales bacterium (assembly GCA_964589815.1). Classification (GTDB taxonomy): domain Bacteria; phylum Patescibacteriota; class Microgenomatia; order UBA1400; family UBA1400; genus CAZPUR01. Next base: position 92,735 of record CAZPUR010000001.1, on the reverse strand, counting down.
AAACCAACAATTATATCTGTAGAAAAAGTAAGGTTTGGTATTTTCTTTTTCAAGTTGGAAATTAAAAATTGGAAATTAGAAATTTTATAATCTCTATTCATTCTTTTTAAGGTCACATCACAGCCAGATTGAAGAGGAATGTGGAAATGAGAAGAAAGGCGAGAAGAAAATTGCGAGGAGACATAATTTTTGCGAGATTCATACAACCCAATAAACTCCTCATCAAAACCCTTTAACCCCATCGACCCGAAATTTATTTTTTTGATTTTCGTCTCCTTCAAAATCACTTTAATTAATTGAACTAAGCTAGGTTTATAACTAGCAATATCAATCCCCGTCAACACCACTTCCGCTATTCCTTGCTTAACTAATTCTTTTATCTCTTTAACAATATCTTTAATCTTTCTACTCTTACTCTCTCCTCTTACATAAGGTACAAGGCAATAAGTGCAAAAATTATCACATCCTTCCTGAATCTTTACCATCGCCTTCTTAGATTTCCCATATTTATCCTGGTATTTTAATCCATTGCTAAACTGTTTTATTGTCAAATTATCAAATTGTTTTTTTAAAATCTGTCCAATTTTTTCTTTTTGTTGATTATCTACCAACAAATCTATTAGTTTTAATATTTTTGAATTTTGAACTGTCCCGATGCTTTGATCGAGGATGCTCGACTTTTTCGTCGGCATAGTTTTGTGCTTTGCATTTTTAACTTTTAATTTATTTACCCAACAACCACAAACCACCAAAAAACAATTTGGATTTTCTCTTTTTACTCTTCTTATCTCTTTTCTCACTTCCCTTTCCGCCTTATTAGTCACACAACAAGTATTGATAATAACAATATCAACTATTGCTTCATTGTTACATTGCTTCATTGTTACATTGACTAATTGTTCGCCCATCTGGCGGCTTTCCGCTTGATTTACTCGACAGCCAAATGTTATAATCCGAAATGTTCTTAGATTCATCACAAATCAATTTTACTATAAATAAGGGTGGAGGTGGTAAAAATGGCCGTAGCAGAAACATCAGAAGCAAAGTTACAACAAGCCATCAAGGTCGAGGCAATCCTCGCTAAAAGTGTAGCAGATTTAGGACCAAAAGCGCTAGAAGCCGCTTCTAGGGTAGCCGTTAAGCATCTAGTCCACCTCAGTGATGTAGAGGTTGAAGAAGTATATATGCTTGAAGAAGAAGTTTGATTAAACCTCTTTCTACTCTATTACTGTTCCTACAAATTTCCTGCCCTCAATAATATTATCCAAATTTTCCAAATTATGGCCATTGCAAATAATCACTTTTAACCCTATCTCCTGGGCTAATTTTGAAGCGATGGGGTCAAAGGGAGCGCTTAAACATGGCTTCCATTTACTGCCGACGATTTTTCTCATTTCTTTCCATTTAATCCTTTTTATCGGTTTAGCCTCTTTAAATTTATTGGGATCTTTATCATAAACCATATCAATATTAGAAAGATTAATTACTTGATCAACATTATAATCTTGAGCTAATAAAACCGCGTCATAATCAGTTGACCAACCTGGTCTCCAACCCACACCGATGACTATTTTTGAATCGGTGGCTTTCTTGTCAATTAAATCATAATGTTGAATCAAGGACTCGTAGGCAAGATCGCTAAAAATAGTCCGCATTAAATGACCATTCAAGCGAGTGGCATGAATGGCCAGCCAATCCATATCATGATCAGTAAGTCTTTTTCCATAAACCGCTGCCGCCGCATCCCGATAATGTCTAGAAGTGGCGCCACCGCCGGTAATAATAAAAAAGCGGCAACCTTGTGCCACTTTTTTTCTAATAAATTTCTCAAATTCCTTGAGAAATTGAGTGTCGATGCCACCGTTAGGAACGATTAATGAACCTCCCAAAGAAAGAATAAAACGCTTGTTATGTTTTTTAATCCCGTTTTGCATCTTCCTTCATTCTAGCCAATTTTTGGCTTAATCCTAATGCGGAAATCAGCATCAAAACCAGCGTTATTATATGTGTAACTCTTGCTGATTGCAAGTGCCAAAATCTGCTCAATGGCAACCGAACCATCCACCCTTCAGGCCTTAAAAACTCTAACCAGAAACGTAAAAAAGAATATAAAAAAAGGTATAGGAAAAATATTAGGCCAGCTTTACGGGGAGACTTGCCCCGCTGAGCGGGGTCGGTCGACCTCAGTAAAGATGGCCAACTAACTAATAAAACAATAAAAATTATAAAACAACCAATGCTTTCATATAAAAATAAAGGGTGAAAGTGAGTAAAATCCTCTAAACCAGGCAATCTGTTCTCCGGCCTAATATAAACTCCCCAAGTTAAATTGGTCGGTAGACCATAAAGTTCCTGATTAAAATAATTCCCCCACCTACCAATTGCCTGACCAATTGATAAACCAACCACTCCTAAATCTAAATAAGACAAAAAAATCTCAGAAAGTTTTTTATCTTTTCGTTCAGAGAACGACCATCCTCTGGATGGAAGCTTTAATCTTAGGAAAATCCATAAACCAACTACTGCTCCTAATAGTCCTCCAAATATCCCTAATCCACCTTGCCACACTTTTACAATTTCTATCTGATTTTCCTTATAGTATTGCCAATAATCAAGCACATGGTAAGTTCTCGCCCCAATAATTCCTGGAATTAACAACCAAGGAAGAAGGTCAAAAAAAGAAGGGAGAGAGTAACGACTAAAGACCAATGAGGACTTTTTAATTCTCTCAACCACAAAAACACCCACTAAAATTCCCAAAACAATGAAAAAACCATAGAAATTCATTTTTATATTAAAAGAAGGCTTAAGACTGCGAATATTCCCGTCATTCCCCATAAAAATATCTTCTGTTCCTTGGGAGCAATCACTCTTTTAACCTGCCAAAAAAGCCAATTAATCTCTTTTTTGTCTAACATCGCCTCCCATTCTTTTAAAAGAAGATACAGGCCAATAGCCATAACTAAAGTTTTACCAAAAACACTACTGGTAGAGGTTAAAACAAAAAAGGCTAAAACTACCCAGATTACCTGAAATAAGGCACTGCGAAAGGCCAGCTTCTGCTCTCCTACCCTTTGTCTTAATAATTGCCAAACCTCTTTTTTTCTTTTCTGATTAATTAAATTTTTAACCTCGACTGATAAAGCTTCTTCTGGATGAGTAAAATAAACATAGAATATCTGTTCCAATTTAATAAAATAAGCGCCTAAAAAGGCTCCTGCAAACCATAAAATCAGTTCTCTGAAAGAATATCTTAAAAAATTAAAAGAAAGGGCCTTCGTCCAGAACTCAGGCCCAGGGAAAAAACTACTTAATTGATAAAGAATAAAAATTACCAAAAAATATGCTAAAAAAATTAATCTTTTAGTCGTCAACCTCATTAAACTAAGTATAACATAAACTTAATAATCAAATAAACAAATTCTGAATAATCAAATCAATAATTAAATTATCAAATATTACAAATCATATTTTATTTGTTTATTTAAAAATTTGAAATTGATTTGAGATTTGATTATTTGTATATATTTGGTTATTAATTAATATCTAATCTCAAAACGATCTAATCTCTCTTTTGATTTTACTGATGTTATTGACTTTACTGAGGTTACTTTGCTGATTGATGGTCCCTTCCAACACCATTTAAGCATTTCTTCTACTTTGTTTTTTGGTCCCTCGAAAACCGCCTCTACTTTCCCATCCTCTCTGTTTCTCACCCACCCTTTTAAACCTAATTCATCAGCCTTTTGTTTGGTGTGAGCGCGGTAAAATACTCCCTGGACTTGACCGGAAATTAAAACATGAGTTTTCATTTCAGTAAATAGTAACGAGTAAATAGTAAGCAGGATTTATTTCTTTTTTTCTTTTAAGGCCGAATTTATCAATCCACTTAATGCTCTTTTTAAATCTTGATAGCAATTAATATATTTTTTATAAGGTTCGGGTTTAACTTTCTTCCTCTCTTTAAGTAGTTCCATCCAGTTTCTTGACTCTAAAAGAGAACCCCGTCCATTAAAATAAAATTTCGCCTTGTCTAAATAATGGAATCTTCCATATCCTTCTGCTATGTTTGCGCTTACAGAATCGGTTGATTCAATAAATTGATCTCCCATTATTTTCTTGTCTCTTCATTCTAAGGCCTCATAAATCCGCCAAACAATCTTACTCAGTTCTCTTGCTAACTGATAAACTTTTAGCTTGTCTAATGATAAATATTCTTTTTTTCTCCATATTTCCTCATTACTCATTACTCATTACTGTTTACTTCGCAGAATTGCGTCGCAATTCTGCGAGCTTCCACATAAAAAGCCTGCCCTTACTCTTTACCTCCCGTGCGTCTTTAACAAAAATCTTCGCTTCCTCTAAAAGCTTTCTGTCTATCTCTTTGGCTAATTTAATATATAAACTCTTATGTTTCTCGTCCTTTAGCTCTTGAGCTAGCCTGTAGCCATAATCCTGAAATTCCCGGGTAATATATTTGCCTTTATCTCCCAGATTATAACCAGCCAAAATCTGTTGGATCGATTGCAAACCTTTGGTTTTCTTCACTTACAACACCTTTCCAATTAATTCTCTGATAACTTTATCAATCAGTCCCTCTAAAATTGCCCTCTCTTCTTTGCTAAACTTTTCCAAAACATAATTTTCACCCGCCGAAGCACCCCGAACGGAACGCGGCTGAATAAGCCGATGTGAGGTTTCGAGAGCGTAGGCGGGCTTTTCCTTATTCTTAATCCCCAATCTTGCCCTCCAAAAATCCTTGGTTTCCAATTCTTTTTCTACTGACAAAACACCATTGTGTTGTCTCGGCCCCTTGGCAAATTGAATTTTATATTCTCCTAACTCTATATCTAAATCATCATGGATAAGATATAAATCTTTCAGTTTAACTTTATAAAACTTAATGATTTTTGCCACTGCCTGGCCTGAAGAATTCATAAACGTCTGAGGTTTAACCAGTAATAAATCAGCGTCTAGAAAATAGCGTTTAGCGTCTAGTTTTAGAATTTCCGCCTTAAATTTTTTTTGAAATTGAAAATTAGGTCCGCCAGCTGGCGGATTGGATTTATTTATAATTTGGCTTTTTAGTTTGTCTAAAGCTAAAAAGCCAGTATTGTGCCTGGTATCTTCAAATTCCTTTCCTGGGTTACCTAAACCTACAATAATTTTCATAAATTAGAAATTAAGATATTTGATATTAAGATATTAAGGGTTTTTTTATTTTTAAGACGGAACTAATCAGGGAATTTAAACCAGGACGCAATTCTTTATAAATTATAATATATTCCTTTTGATCTTTTTTATTTATAAAGCCTCTTTCCTCTAAAATATCAAGCCAATTTCTAGACTCAAGCAGCGAACCCCTGGCATTGTAATAAAATTTTACTTTATCTAAATAATGAAATCTTCCATATCCTTCTGCTATATTAGCGCTTACTGAATCCGTTGATTCAATAAATTGATCACCGTTTATTTTTTTAGTCCGCCAGTCTAATCTTTCGTAAATCCTCCAGGCGGTTCTACTTAGCTCACGTCCCAACTGATAGACCTTTAATTGATCCAAAGTAATATATTTCTTTTTCATCTTAAACCCTCAATTTCTTAATATCTTAATTTCTCAATTACTGTTTGATCGCTTACTTGATCAAACTTCTGATAAAACTGTCCTACGCTAAAAAACATTCTTGGTGCTTCCAAAAATATCACTTCATCCGCTTCCTTTTCTAACTTAGCTAGAGTGTCTTTGGCTACCACCGGTAAACTAACCATCACTTTTTTAGGTTCATGATTCCAGACCTCTCTGGCCGCAGCAATCACTGTTGCCCCCGTGGCCGCGCCGTCATCTACAATAATCACTGTTTTCCCCTTTAAGTCCAAAGCGTGTTTGCCTTGTCTAAACAATTCCTCTCTTCTTTTTATCTCTTTCTTTTTCTCTTGAATTTCTTTTCCTAAATACTCCATACTAACCCCTAATTCCTGCACTAATTGCTCATCAATATATTTTGATCCCTCAGTTTCTCCGACGGCGCCAATAGCCAATTCTGATTGCCCGGGCGCTCCCAGTTTCTTGACCACAATCACGTCTAAAGAACAACCTAAAACTTTGGCCACTGCCTCAGCCACCACCACTCCGCCTCTGGGAATTCCTAATACAATCAAAGAATTGTTCAGATTTTTAATATCTTCTTTTAGCTTTTCGGCTAAAAGTTTTCCCGCCACTTCTCTATTTTGAAACACAGTCAATTCCTTAAACCTTTTTTAAGAATTTTTTGGCATAACCGGCCACTACTGGTAATTCGAACCTTTGTCCTTGATAAGCTTTAATAATTAAAACTAGCCATAAAATAAAGCCTAGAATCATGGCAAAAGGAGACAAAATCCAGCCAATAACCGGGACCATGGTTAAAATCGTCAGCCCACCAAAAGTGACTATTGATTGCATTGCATGGAATCTAATATCTTCGTCTTTTTTCTCAATCAATAGAAAAATAATCCCTGTTACCCAACCAGCCACATAACATAAAGCTGAAGCCACATTTTTACTCAAACCGGTTGACTTTTTTCCCTCTGGCATAAAATTAACTCACCTCCTCCCAGTTCAAAATAAACTCGCTTGTTCTCCCTGTTTTTTTTCTAATGCTGATTTTAATTTTTCTCCGTCTTTCCATATTTTAACAGTTCCAAAAACTCCATCATAGCCCGGATCAATAACAATATCACCTTTTCTCACTTTCTCTACCCCTTCGGCGGCTTTGGCGCCAACCAATTTTTCTATCTCTGTTAATTTTGTTTGGGTTAAAATTTCTAGTTCAGAAGCCAAATTTTTCGTTAAATTTTCATACTCATTTTTTACTCTAATACTAGAAACACCAATGTTAAAAGCTTCAGCCAAAATTTCCATTAAAGGCACCAACATCACGTAGGGTGGCCGGGTTTTATTCAAAGGATTATAATAGCCCGTCAGGCCATTTTCATTGTTTTTTTTAATTGGCTCTATTTCATCTCTACTGGCCAATTCACTCACCCGATGCATCACTCCTAAAGTTAAGAGTCGACCACAAACTGGACACTGAGCCCCCTTTTTCTTTGTCTCTGCCGGTGAATGTTTAACCCCACAATTCCGATGACCAGTATAATGATATTTACCCTCTTCAGGATAAAATTCTACGGTATATGAAATATAATTGCCCAATTGTTTCATTGTTAAATTGTTAAATTGCTCTCTGCTTACTAAAGCTTTAGATAAATTACTAAAACTTAAACTCTTTAGTTCAAAAATAGTTAATTCCCTCCCTAATTTAGCCGGACTATGAGAATCACCAAAAGAAACAATACTTCTATTGTCTAGGTCTTTTATCCGCCAGTTCATTAAAGGATCGGAGGAAAGCCCGGTCTCAATGGCATAAATCCTATCAGCAAACTCTCCCCAACACTCTTTTAAACTATCAAAACCAGATTTTGAACCAAACATGGAAAACCAAGGCGTCCAGCAATTATGAACTAAAGCAAATTCAGAGGTGTACGAATTATCTTGTCCTACCTCTAAATTATAAACGTAGCCATTAAAATTTTCATTTAGAATTTTTCTTACTGGTAAGTAAACAAAATCATCATCTAGCCAGCCTCGAGTTCTGTTGATCTTTCTCTCAAACTTTTTAAACTCTCTTTCATTTAAAAGTTTATATTTATCTTCAAAAAAGCAAAGATTTGAAAGGCTAAAAAGATCAAAATTAGCCTTAATAATTCTTTCCTTATAAAAATGATTACCTCTTTTTAAATGTTTCTCGGCTGAATCAATATGAATCGATGGAATTATACCTAATCTTAAACAAATGATTTTAAACTGATTAATTAATAATCTAGAAGTACTATAACCTTTATCCCCTCTCCACCAACCTATTAGAATTTCTTTTTGTAGTTTAGGATGTATACTTAAAACCCAATCAGGTAATTTTTTGTATCCTGCTATTTTCTTTTCTTGGGGAATATAAAATAGATTTTCAAATAAAATACATAGCTCTTTTGAATCAATTAATAGTTCTATCCCTCCTGTTTTTCTCTGATATTCTCTGAAGCTACTCCAGTTAAATTCCTTTCTAAAAATCTCCTTAATATCTTCTAAATATTCTTTTTCTTTATTATTGAAGCAAAAGCCAATATTATCTCTCCCATTTGTATATCCTTCTGCTAAAAAATAACCTATTAAACGACAGAAATTTTTACTAATAACAAGTTTTGTTGGGATTCTTTTTAAACGCGGACCTTTTAATTCTCCTATTATCTTTTTAACATCTATAAATTTTCTTTTTATAATTTTTTTATATCGAGGGTAAAGTAAAATATCGCCTAATTCTAAATTCTCCGCCAAAATCCACTCGGGTTTGTAGTTTTTAAAATATTGTCTGGCACAACCCTTCTTTAAATGAGAGCAAATTGGTTTACAAACTCCAAAATCTTTATTAATCGAAGGACATCTTTTCTTAGTTTTCAAAGCGTAAAATGGATGTTCTCCTGTAACCTTAATACCTGGATGAAAATAATCAGAAATAATATGGTAGATTTTCCCTTTGTATCTCTTTTTAAAAATCTCTGTTACTTTCTGCCATCTATTTTTGTGAGTATATACTTTATCTCCTACTTTTATTTTCTCTATAGGTTTCAACTTAAATCCTTGAATATGAATTTGTTCTTCTGGTAATAAACAATGAGCTGGAACGATTAAAACACTTTCATCAATCGACCAGATCAATTCCGCTAATTGGATTGAAGATAAACCAATAATCGGCCGACCATCACTCATAAGCTTACAGCCTCGCCGCTTCAATTCATCGTTGATTTTATGCACTGTTTTAAACGAAGGAGCTAAGACCAGATTATGAATTCTTCTGGTTTTGCCTCCCTGGGAATAAATTGAGGAAATTTCAGTGGAAAGAATAAAATTAGGCTCTTTTAGTTTTGCCCGCCCTCGGCCGAGCCGAGGCGAGGCCGGGGAGTTTTGAGTTGCAGATTTGAGTTTTGAGTTTTGAGTTTTGAGATTATATATACCCAAATCTACCTCTTCTAGGCAAGATTCTAGTTCCTTTAACCATAAAGGATGAGTCCAATCAGCGCTACCAAGCAAATCAATCCCCTTTTTCTTGGCCCATTGCACCATAATCTCCGGCACCATTTGTTGCGAAACCGCGCGTGAGTACTTGGAATGGAGATGTAAATCAGCTACAACTTTCATTGAATATATCCCCCTATTAAAGCAAAAGAGCAAGCTGCCCCGTATACGAGCGGTCCAACGTCACATCGGACCAGGAGTTGTACTGGGGCGCGTGAGTACTTGGAATGGAGATGTAAATCAGCCACAATTTTCATAAATTAAATTTTACATCAACTAGACGCTAGACGCTAGACGCTATATAATTAACCATATGATTAATTTAGCTCCCTATCTTGATTTTGCCAACCACGGTCCTAAGTCAACTAAAAAGCAAGTCGAAGGTCTCTGTCAAAAGGTTTTAAAATACCAATTTAACGCCGCTTTTGTTAATCCCTGTTGGGTTAGATTGGCCAAAACAACTCTTAGACACCTCCGAAGCGTGCCGCAGGCGCAACACCACCCCGGAGGTGGAATAGTTTGGAAGCCCAAAGTGGGCACCGTCATTTCTTTCCCCCTCGGCCAAGATACCACAGAAATGAAACTAATGGCTGTTCGCCAAGTGATTAAAAAAGGTGCTGATGAAGTTGATGTTTCCACTAATGTTGGCTTTTTAAAATCCGGTAAAGATAAAATTTATTTAAAAGAGTTAAAAAGAATTGTCCAGGCAGCTAGAAAATTACGAGCAGAAACTATTGTCAAGTTTATTATTGAAGCTCCGCTTTTAACCGAAAAAGAGATCCAAAAAGCGGCACTTTTGGTTTTAAAGTCCAGGGCTGATTTTATCAAAACTTCCTCTGGATATGGGCCGCTTGATGCCACTTTAGGACAAGTAAGAATTATTAAAAAAACTGTTGGCGATAAAATTCCCATTAAAGCTGCTGGCGGCATCGCTACCCGAAAACAAGCCCTTGATTTTATCAAGACCGGCGCCTCCCGTCTCGGCACTTCCAAGGCAGTAGAAATTGTCACGGGAAAATGAAGAAAATTTTAATCTTCACTACCACCGAAGGTCATTTGAGCATTGCCCAAGCAGTTAATGAAATTTTAAGAAAAAATCGTTATCAGGTTAAAACCGTAGACCTGATTTCTGAAAATATCATTAGTAAAAGCTACATTCCTTTATACCGTAATTTCCCTTCTTTTCTCCAGTTAATCTACCAGTTAAGTAAAAAACCCCGTATCGAAAAGGGGGTTAAAACGATTTTCCAAAAAAGTTTGGAAAAAAAGGTTAAAAAAGAGCTTAAAGATTCCAATCCTGACTCTGTTATTGTCACCCACCCTTTTTATTTACCTACTTTAGAAAGTATCTTAGACTACCAAAAAACGCCAATTCCTTTCTTAAACATTATTGCCAATCCTCTTACCATCCATCCTCTGGAGTTTTCCTCTTTAGCGGATTTCAATTTTGTCTATGATAAAAGCCATAAAAAAATGGGAAAAAGAAATAAAATCCCCCAGGAAAAAATTTTCCCCCTTGGCTGGCTTATTAGGAAAAATTTTTACCAAAAATACAATCGTGCTTTACTAAGGAAAAACTTAGGTTTTAAAAAAAATATCTTAACTTTTCTTATTTGCGGAGGGAGCGAAGGCACTAATATGATTTTAAAAATTATTCCTGCCTTGTTCTTGGCCAAAAAACCGCTTCAAGTAATAGTCGTCTGCGGTAGCAATAAAGCTCTGTATAAAACGCTGGTTTCTTTAAAAAAAATTACGCCCAAATTAAAAAAAATTTTCCCTCTAAATTTAAAACTTTATCAATTTACTCACCAATTGCCTCAATTAATGACGGTTTCTGACTTAGTCATTGGTAAAGCCGGTCCCAATCTTATTTTCGAAACTGTAGCCCAAAAGAGGCCTTTTTTTGCTATCTGCCATATTGCCGGACAAGAAGATGGTAATTTAGATTTAATCCGAGAAAAAGGACTAGGTTTGGTAGAAGAAAATCCTTTTAAGGCTCTTAAATTATTGCAAAAAATAATTAACCATTCTCAGTTTTTGGAAAAATTTAAACCCGCTTTACAAAAAGAACGTAGTTATAATCTTCAGGCAGAAAAAAAATTAATTAAGTTGGTTAAAAGACTCCTTTAAAAACGAATCCGCCAAAATTCCAGGAAAATAAAAGTCAGATATAAGAGTATCAATAACAAGCCTTCCCATCTTTCTAGTTTTTTCTTGGTCCTGACGAATAACCAGAAAGTGAAAAAAATTAAGATAAAAACTGCCGTGGCTAAAAAATAAACTTGAAAACCGGTATCTAAAATAATGGGTGAAATTAGAGCCGTAATTCCTAAAATTAGAGTTGAATTGGCTACAATACTCCCTAAAAGGTCGCCAAAAACCATTCCTACCTGTTTCTTTTTAATGGCCGCTATTTCAAAAGAAAGTTCGGGTAAAGAGGTGCCTACCGCCACTAAAAATAAACCCACCATCATTAAGGGCACTTTAAAATTTTGAGCCACTAAAGCAGCAGTTTTAACAATCCCGTCAGCAGAAAAAATTAAAAGCGCCGTACCAAAGAAAAGCCAAGCAATTTGGGTATTGGCTCCATTTTCCAGATGATTTAAACGGCGTAAAAATTTCCTTAAACTAGTCCTTCTTCTTATTCTCCGGCCTTTTTTTAAAATGGTATAGTTATAAACTCCATAAATGGCCAATAACAACAAACCTTCTACTCGAGTTAAACGGCCGTCAATTAACATTATTAAAGGAAGAAGTCCGGAAATAAAAACATATAAAATGTGTTTAAACAATAACTCGCCGGCAATACCAATTGAGCCGCCGATGACCGCTGCTCCACCAATGACTAAAGATAAATCGGCGATATTGGACCCTAAAATATTGCCTAGGGCTAAAGAGGGTTTTTTTTCTAAAGCCGCTGTTACAGCTACAAAAAGTTCAGGTAAAGAAGTAGCAAAAGCCAGTAAAAAACCGGTTAAGCCAAACTTTGAAAACCTCGATGTCTCCGAAAGACGATTTAAGGCCCCAATTAAAATTTCCGTAGATTTTATTAGTAGAAAAGAAAAAAATACTAGTAAAGTTAAATAAATTATTAAATAAATCATTTTTGCAAAAACAACCATTTAACCGTCTCTATCCCAATAACTGTAATTAACCCCTTGGCCAGAATTAAACCCCACCAGCCAATCGGCAGGGCTACGGTCTTTAATATTGTATTTAAAAAGGGATAATAAATGCCAGCAAAAAGCAAAATAAAGCCTATCAAAACACTCAGGACTAAAAATTTATTGGAAAATATCTTTTCCCGCCAAATGTTTCTCCTCAAGGTTTTACAGGAAAAAACATAAACTAAAGAATCAATCGCCAAACCGGCAAAAATAACTGTTCTGATTAAGTCTAAATTTAAATCAATTTTTAAAAGATATAAAAATATGGCTAAGAGTAAAAAGTCTGTCGTAATACCAATCACAAAAATCATTATCCTTAACTCCTTGTCAATGATTCGGCTCTCTTTTGGTCTTGGTTTTTCTTTCATTAAACCTTCGTCTTTGGGCTCAAAAGCTAGAGCCAAACCCGGCAGACCATCCTCAACCAGATTTACCCAAAGAATTTGGGCTGGTAAAAGCGGCGTTGGTAAACCTAAAAACAAGCTGGAACTAATTAAAATAACTTCGGTAAAACTATCAGAAAGAAGATATAAAACTACTTTTTTAATATTTTCAAAAATACCCCTACCTTCTTCAACTGCCGCCACTAGAGTTCTAAAATTAGAATCAAGTAAAACCATATCAGCTGTTTCTTTAGCTACTTCCGAAGCACTGCCAACCACTACCCCAATATCTGCTTTTTTCAAAGCCAAAGCATCGTTGACTCCATCTCCCATCATTGCCACCGCATGACCGTTTTCTTGAAGAGCCCTGACAATTCTGATTTTCTGTGCAGGCGTAGTTCGGCAAAATAAAATAACCTTTTCTATCTTTTCCTTTAACTGTCCCTCAGGGGCCTTCTCTAACTGCCAACCTTCCATTACTTTATCATCTTTAATTTCATTCTCAACTAAGCCTACTCTTTTCAGTACCGCCACCGCGGTATTTTTGTAGTCGCCGGTAATTACTTTTACTTCTATACCGGCCTGACGGCAAGCAGCCAAGGCTGGTTTAACTTCTAAACGAGGTGGATCTTCGAATAAAAGCAATCCTAACCATCTCAATTTCAGAAAAGAAAAGCTTTTGTTAACACTTCCATCATATTTCTTGAAACCAGTTTTTAATTTATTAAAGTAATCTTTTAATTCTTTTAGACTTCCTTCTTTATGGGCAAAGGCGACTACCCGAAAACCTCTTTTAGTGTAGTCTTCCAATTTCTCCTGCCATTTTTTCCTCTTGCCTTTATCAAAAATAGTAATTTGCATCACCATTTCCGGCGCTCCAGAAAGAAAGATGATACCCTTACTCCCTTTATTCCCCTCTTTTTCCTGATGGAGAGTGGCAATAAATTTTCTTTCTGAAGAAAAAGGTATTTCATCCAGTCTTGGCGATTTGTCCTGCAACGATTTTAAATCAATTTGTTCGTCCTGAGGATCCGCCGACTGGCGGAGACGAAGGGCCCATTCTGCCATGCTTATTTCTAAAGGATTAATCATATTATTGCATAAAATTACTCCTCTTCTTCCTAAATTCTGGTCAGTAAAATCAGCTTTTACTACTTTCATTTTGCCTTCGGTTAAAGTGCCGGTTTTATCAGCGCAAATTACATCTACTGACCCTAAAGTCTCTGCTGCCAGCAGTTTTCTTACCAAACCCTTGCGCTGCAGCACTCTTTGCATCCCTAAAGTCAAAATCACGGTTAAAGAAATCACTAGCCCCTCGGGAATAGCCGCCACCGCCACGGCCGTAGATAAAATAAGCATTTCCAGCCATGGCCGCTGTCTTAAAATTCCCTCAAAAAAGATAATTACGCAGATTAAGCTAAAAACAATGGCCAAAGTCCTAGAGAGTTTACCTACCTGTTCTTTTAGGGGCGTAGCTTCGTCAATTGTCTCTTTTAAGCTGCCGGCAATCTGACCCATTTTAGTTTTCATACCCGTCTGGGTAACAAGCATCTTTCCCCTTCCTCCTACCACCACTGTTCCCATAAAGACCTGATTGATTTCTTTAAGATTTAAGTTTTGAGTTGTGGTTTTGTCGTCCAGGGGACGATCCCGCTCCGCGGGAAGTTTTGATCCGCTCCGCCAGCTGGCGGATGGCGGATGAGATTTGAGCTTTTTAACCGGGATACTTTCTCCGGTCAAAATCGCCTCATTGACGCTTAAATCTGCCTCTTCTACCACCAACCCGTCAGCCGGCACTTTTTCTCCCGTTTTTAAAACCACCAAATCACCACGAACAATATCTTTAACTTCAATTTCCTCTTCCTTACCATCTCTTATGACCGTCGCATGCGGGATTAATATTTTTCTTAAAGCTACCAATGACTTTTCTGCTTTGAATTCCTGAATAAAACCTAAAATTGTATTTACAGCTACGGCTAAAAAAATCACTACCGCATCAATCCATTCTTTTAAAATTAGAGTAATCAAGCCGGCAAAAAACAAAATATAAATTAAAGGGGATTTAAACTGATCAAAAAGAAGTTTAAGCCATGGTGGTTGTTTCTTCCTTTCCAGTTCATTGAAACCAAACTTGTTAAGTCTTTGCTTTGCTTCCTGGGAGGAAAGGCCGGACAGTTTATTCATCTTTTATATTCTAGCCAGTTTATTTAGCTCTTGTAAAGAAGTAGCCTGATCGGCTTTTTTATCATCTCTAAATCTTTTTAAACGGGGAAAGCGAAAAGCTAAACCGGCACTGTGAATGGGCGATTTGGTAATCGTGTCTGCCTCAATTTCCACCACCAACTTTGGTTTACACCAAACATCGGGAAATAAATTCTTATTTACCACATATTCTACTGGCTTTTCTTTCACTTCCAATTTCCCACATTTCTTCCTCATTTCCCGCCATTGTTCATCAGTCAGACCAGTACCAATTTTAGAAACTGTCAAAATCCTGTCTTTATTATTTTGGTTATCCAAAATTCCGACGAGAAACGCACCAATTCCAAATTGAGAACGTTTTCCCTTCCCGCGATAGTATCCCATCATTAGACAATCAATCGTATCCGCTAGCTCTGATTTCATCCCCGCTTTATACTTTACCCAATTAAAGTTTCTGGCTCCCGCCTGATAAGAAGCGTTCAATTTTTTAGCCATCAAGCCTTCCAATTCTTCACCAACCACCTGCTTAAAAAATTGATCAAACTCAACCAATTTAGTTACTATTTTTTGTTTGGTTAAAATAATTCCTTTCTCTTCTCCCTCACTCTCCCTTAGTATTTTTTCTAAAAGTTTCCTTCTCTCAGTAAAAGCCTTTTCCAGTAAAGGTTTACCATTTAAATACAAGAGGTCAAAAACAAAAACTTTTAAAGGAATTTCTTTTGCCTTTTCATCCACTTTATGTTTTCTTTTTCTTTGCACTGTTTCCTGAAAAGGCAGAAATTTACCAGTTTTAGGGTTAAAAGCTATGGCTTCACCGTCTAAAATAGCTGATTTAACTTTAAGTTTTTGGACTGCCTCTATAATGTCCGGGAACATGTGAGTGGTATTATCAAGATTACGGGAAAAAATCCTGACAAAATATTGTTTCTTCTTTTCTGCGAAAAGATTTAAGTTTTGCCTGCCTGCCGCAGCCTTGGTTAAGACGGGATTTTTGGTTTTGTCCAAGTGTATTTGGACTCGAAAGCCATCATATTTAGGTTCTAAAGCGCATTGATCATCCATTTTTTCTAAAATTTTTTCTGCTGATTTTAATCTCTCTGCTAAAGCCGCCCTAATCGGCACCCCTACTTCACTTCTGATACTTTTAATACCTCCTATCCCTTTGCTTTTAAAAGTTTTAGCAATCTTGCCAATATCAGCCAAAACATTAAAAGCCCGCTCCAGCTGCGATCTTAAACTTTTGTCTCCAGTTTTCATCCAAGAAAGAGAGTCTAAAATAGTCATATCAGAAAAGCCAAGCCTTAGTTTATTGACCGGAATTCTAGCTACATATTTGGCGCTTAAACTGTCTAATTCTCCTAATAATTCAGCCATCTTGTTTATCTTTCTTTCAACCGAACCTTCACCACCATCCTCAGCTATTTGCCGCAATCTTTCATAAACTGTATTAATCGAAATCTTTGATCTTTGATCTGTATCTTTAGTCTTTAGTCTTTCCCGACCTCGTCTCGACTCGGTCGAGGACGGGTAATCTTTGATCTTTAGCACTACTTCTCCCAAATCCCCCATTTTTTTGTACAGTCTTTGTACTTCATCAACACTTTTCTTAGTTATCAGCGCCAGCGCTTTAACCATCATTTTTTCTGCCATATTAAACTCAATCCCTTCATATTTTGGCGCCAGTCTGCCTAAAGAAAGATAACAAGCTTTATCTATCTCTTCTGAAGAAACTTTTTTAAACAATTCTGCCAAAATCTCCGTCATTTTATTTCTCAACGGAGTTTTCTCTAGTTTTTCTAAATACTGAGAAAATTCTTTGAATTTCATAAGAAAAGATGCGCGCTGGCGAATACAATTTTTGTGAGCGTAAGCAATGTCCGAGTTAGGCATTTGCGTTCTTGATGGACAGGAAACATTTCGGAATTATAGATAACTTACAAATGCACTTCGCAAACGCCGTTAAAACGAGTTGGCTTACCGAACAAAAATTCGTATCGTCAAAAGCGCAATCAAATTTTAACTAGCCAGCATATAACTAGCTGCCTTAGTCCTCCCTCTTTTTTTAACAATCCCTTTTTTCATCAAATTCTTCAAATCTCTTAAAATCGTATCTTCGCTTACTTTGGGAATAATTTTTTTAGCCTCAACCATTCTCATTTTCTCATGTTTTTTCAAATATTCCATCAGTTTAATTTGTCTTTCAGATAAAGCAATCTGGCGGCCTAGTTTATCTTTTAACTTATCGTCCAAAGAAAGCCTTTTAATTTTTTCTTTAACCTGGGTTAATTCAATCGCTAAACACTCGGTAAAATATTCCAACCAAATAGTCATCTCTCCCTTATTTTTATGGACCGACTGCAAAGCCTGATAATAAATCAGGGCGTCTTTATCAAAATGTTCTTCCAGAGAAAAAAGTTTTTTAATATCGTATTTTTCTAAAAATAAAGTTAAGGTAGCAAAGGCTCGACTGGTTCTGCCGTTGCCATCCACAAAAGGATGAATTCTCACCAACTCAAAATGAACCACCCCCGCTCTTAAAACTGGATGAACCTTTTTTCCTTCTTTTGAATTCAACCAGCTAAAAAAATCCTCTAATTGAAAAGATATCTCCACTGCTTTTGGCGGCGAAAAAATTACTCTACCACTTCTTCCTTCTTTAACCACTACTTGACTCTTTCTTAATTCTCCTGCTCTTTCAGGTTCTAAAATTCTTTCCACTATCAATTTATGAATTTTTTTCAAAGTTTTTAAATTATAAATATCTTTCCCCCTCTTTTTCCCTATCTTATCTAAATATTTTAAAACATTACGGTAATTAATCACTTCTTGAATATCCCGACCCCGGGCCACAATCTTCTTTCCCTCCATCACTTTTTGAGCTTGAGTAAAGGAAAGGTCATTGCCCTCCAAATGAGTGCCGTAGTGAACCGTTCTCACTTGGGCATCTGTTTGAAATTGTTTTTCCCAGGCCGGAATTAGAGGAGCGGTGGTAATCACTTCTTTACAGGCTTCAATAATGCCGATATTTTTCAAAATCTTTTGATTTATGGTAAACTTAGGAGTGTACATGTTTTACCTTTGTTAATAAAGTAATTCTCGCATATTTTGCGGAAAAAAACAAGATTAAATATAAATTGTTATATTGTTAAATTGATAAATTGTTAATAGAAAAATTCACGGGGAGACTGCTTAAAATTTTCTTTCTTTGTAGTAAGCGGCTCGCCCATGACTTTATGGTTAAACCTAAATGAATTCGAGAGCGCCACTGAAGAAAAAAATTTTACAGTAGTCGACCTCAGCGAATTCCGAACAAAGCGCTAAATAAAATATGGAAAAAACAATTAAAAAAGTTACCAAAAAAGCCCGGAAATATCAATTAGCCGTCGTTACTCAAATGCTCAAACTAGCTACCAATGCTTTCGGCCTAGTCGCCGCCCTGGCCTGGAATAATGTCATTAAAGAATTTGTCGATGTCTATCTTAAACCTTTAATTGGCGAAGGCTCCGGCCTGGTTTCTCTCTTTCTCTATGCTCTTATTGTTACGGCCTTGGCTGTAGGTATTACTTTACAACTTTCCAAAGTCAAAGAAACCCTTGAAGAAAATAGGAAGAAGTAAAATTACAGTTTAACCTCTTTTAATCTTTTATATTCTGCTCCCAGTCTGGAAAGTTTGCTTTCATAAATCACCACCCTGTCAACTCTAGTTCCAGATTCTACCCGCCCTCGGCTTCGCCTCGGCGAAGCTGGGGAGTTCATAATTCTTAATGACTTTAATTGCCTCCCTATCTCCCTTCTTTCTTTGGCTCTGGCTTTTTTAAGCCTGCCTAAAGTAATATGGGGAGAAAAGGGTCGAGAATCAATTTTAAAGCCACTTTCTTTTAGATTCTGGTTCAGTTGTTTATGAAGTTTTGCTAGTGTTTGTAAATCTCCTTTTAATCCCAGCCAAACCACTCGGGGTTGATCATAATCCGGAAAACAGCCTAAACCCTTAAAACTAATCATAAAAGGCTCCATGTTTGTGGCTGATTTTTGGCAAATCTTGGTTATTAAGGCAAGTTTTTCTGGTTTACGCCAACCCAAGAAAGCTAGAGTCAAATGGAGTTTGTCTGGTTTTTCCCATTTAACTTTCCAATGTTTACGTTTCAGAACTTTTAAAAGCTTTTCTATTTCTTTTTTTGCCTGACTAGAGATATCAATGGCAACAAAAATTCTCATCTTCCTCAGGAATTAAGATAACAAGGAACAGTCAAAGATTTGCGGGGAGACCCGCCGATTCGGCGGGTCAACCTCAGCAAATCTTAACTCACTAGTAAACTAAAAAAATTCAATGAACTATGAGCTACAATGGGCGCTAAAACTCCCTTGGTTTTCCAAAAAACATAACCATCCAAAGTGCCTAAAGAAACTGATAGAACTAAAAACTCGGCTATGCCGGCTAAACCAAAACCCTGAATGAAAATTAAAATCGGCAGATGAATAATAAAAAACAAAAACCCAACAATAACGCTAGACCATAATTTACGCTTTATAACTTCATTAAGTCTGGTCATTAAAAACCCGCGAAAAGCCAATTCTTCCACAATGCCGGTGGCCACACAGCTTAAAAAAGCCAAAGGCCAAATAAAAGGCTTTATCCCACTAGGATTAAAAACGAAAGTCCTGCCTTTGGAAGCTAAAGCCAGTAAATATTGAATGAAAACAAAGGAACTGATGCCTAATCCTAAAAAAACTTTAGCCAAAGGTTTTTTAAAAACAAGGCCTAAACTGGCAAAACCTCTTCTTTCCAGTTTAAATACCAGCCAAAAAACCGGAATTAACCAAAACAGAGGCTTAAAAAACAATTCATCCCACAAATAATGAAAATTAAAAAAGGCCCGGTATAATCCCCAAACAATTAAAAGATAAAAAAAATAAGCTGTGATTCTTAAAATTTTATTATTCATAAATGATAAAAAATGTTTATATATAATGATAATTAATTATAACTAAATTCCTCAATTTCTTAATTTCTAATATCTTAATTTCTTTAATATTTTCGGAATCTCTTCGCTTAAATCTGTGGCATTAAAATATGGTCCTACCCGCTGATAAAGAGCGTCACCCGCCAAACCATTAATATATATTCCGGCACCAGCCGCTAGAAATAAATCATTTTTACAAGCCAAAGCGGCAATTAAACCGGCCAAAACATCACCAGTGCCACCCTTAGTCATCCCCTCATTCCCAGTAGTGTTAACCATACATTTTTGCGGACTGCAAATAATGTCTGTTGAACCTTTTAAAACAATTACGCATCCATATTCTTTAGCTTTTTGAAGAACTAGATTGTTCCATTGTTCCATTGTTCCATTGTTAACAGTGAATAACTTTTTAAACTCTTTTTGATGCGGTGTAATAATCACCTGATTAAGCTTCTTAAGCCATTCTGCTTCCATCATTTGCAGGCTA
This sequence comes from uncultured Pseudomonadales bacterium, assembly GCA_964589815.1. Lineage (GTDB taxonomy): Bacteria > Patescibacteriota > Microgenomatia > UBA1400 > UBA1400 > CAZPUR01. The sequence goes on along the minus strand of CAZPUR010000001.1, from coordinate 72,429 downwards.
CCGGCATCAATAATCCATTTCTTCTCTGGAAATTTAGCTAATAAGCTTTGGGTAATTTCTCTGGTTTGCTTTTCTCTCATCAAACCAGGACCAATTAAAACTGCGTCTGATTCTTGAATATAATCCCCCAACTCGTTCCTGGGAACACAAATAAAATCATAGATTTCTGATTTTAATCTTTTGGTTAAAGCCTCGTTTTCTTCAATGGTGGAGTAAAAAACCATATCCACTATCCGAGAGGCCGTCTTCAAAGCCCATAAAGAAGCTCCGTGAAAGAGTTTGGAACCACCAATAATAGTCAGCTTACCGTTCTGGCCTTTATGAGAATCTTTGGGAGGACGATAAAGGTTTTTAAGAAGGTTTAGGTTTATCTTGTCCATTAACCTTTATTTTACCACGTTTAACGTGGTTTTAATCGCGTTTAAGGCGATTAGATAAAATAGGCGCCAAAATCAAAACCAGTCCGCCAAGGAAAAGAACTAGCGTTGGCCAGGAAATGCCAGTCACTGGCACTGGCGGCGTGGAACCGTCACCACCAACCCCAGTAGTTCCACTACCTGATAGGCTGGTTGATGGGCTAGGGCTAGCCGCCGCTCCACTACCTGCAGCCAACTGATAACTGCCATTGACATTGGCCGTACAATCAATAATATCCGTCGGCGTCGGGTCATTAATATTAGAATCAGTACTACTCCCCTCTACGCAATCAAAGCTTAAAGTCGCCGAACCAGAAGCAGCTTTAGCTTTAACATTTAAAGCCGCCAATAAACCCGCTCCAGTTTTACTCTCCAGCATGGAATCCAAAGAAAGATTGGCATTAATCACTACCTGCCCTGAAGAATTATAAATATTATAAGAAACATCGTCAAAAAAATCCCCGGCCGTCACTGAATTAATTTCTAAAGCCTCTGCACTAAAATTGACCACTGCCTTAGCGCTTTTAGCGGCACTGCCGTCAGTATCAATATTGACATTAATATCTGTTCCTGAAGTCGTAATTGTCCCGGAACTTGGTTCTAATTCTAAATAAGACCCTGCCCATACTGGTTTGGCTAACAAAACAAAAAAAATGAATAAAAACAACAAGGCCTTAAAAAGGCAGGATTTTTTCATAATTTAATCATAATCTACTTTATAATCACAGTCAATGGAATGGTTTTTTCTAAAAAATCCTCTCCTCCATAGCCTGCCATATGATTTTTTTCTTCCTTAAAATTAAAGTTTAACTCACCTTTACTCAAAGCTTCTACTGATAGAGTAACCACTATTTCTTCTCTTAATTCTCTCTGTTGGTTAGGATCCTGAAGGGCAATCACTCTTACCTCTCCTTTTTCTTTATCGATGTTCTTTTGGGGATAGAGACTGAAAAACTCTCCTTGATTCAATTCTTTAATTTCTGCTAGCAAAGGGTTATAGGTTAAAATAAACTCAACTCCGTCAATTATTTTCCCGGGGGTTTTGGCAATTACTTGAAGGCTGAAAATGTCTCCTGGCGCCACTGTTTTTCCCTCAACCCCACTTTCTAAATAAAACAAAGAGGTTTTTTCTCCCGACTCACTGGTAATTTTAATTGGCTCTCTGACCGGAATAACGTCCGATTGATCTTTTCTTATCGTCCCTCCTCCCTTTCTGAATAAAAACAACCTTCTCCATGTTTGGTTCTTGATGAAAATATAGCCAATTAAAACTAGGCTTAAAAGCAACAAATTAACTGCTAAAAATTTAATAAACTTTTTTAACTCTTCATTCATAATTTTATTACTCGTCATCTGGCTCGCCGGCCAGAGTTTTATAAAGCAAATCAAGGCCAAAATTATTGACTTCACCGTCAAAATTACTGTCTGCGTGACGGCAGCCGCCAATATCAAACAATTCTTCTCCGCGCTTGGAATCAGCATTCCTACAGCCTAAAACAGCTGACCAGTCATTAACTCCCACACTGCCGTCAAAATTAACATCACCAAACCCTAGGGGTCTTTGGGTAAAATCTAAAGCATAATCTTTTCCTGATTCAAGATAAATTCCCTCTCCTTCTACACATTGATATTCTAGATCCTGATTATCTTGACAGAAAACTAGCTTTTTATGACTGGGGCCTTTAATTTTGAAAATATAATTACCTTCTGCAGGGGTTTGTTGGTAAATCTCCTGTTCTCTCTTTGCAACCAAACCAGCTCCAATTATTAGGGTCAAAAACAACAATAAAGTGAAAACAGTTTTTGTCATTTATTATTAACTTAAAAACTTATTTTTCCTTCCCAAATACCTTCACCTATATAATAAAAATCAACTAGGCCGGCAAAAGGCTGGTTACCTTCAGTTGCATCTTCTAATTCTACCCAAACTCTTTGATTTCTGAATTCATCCGGCAGATTTATATCATTATTATTGGCTGGCACGCCATCAAATTTAATCTGTAAAGCAATGTTGCCTTCGCTTGTTGGCCCACCGACTCCAGGACTCCTTGCCCCAAAGGAGACGCTTAATTTCTCTGGATCGGCTAAGGCTTGATTAATCGCATTGGCTTCTAGACCGGTATTTAGAAAATGTAGACCTAAATCATTTTCATAATCTGAAGAAATGGCAACAGCTGTCTGAGGATAAGCTTCTCTGGCTTTGAGAATTAAACTGGCAAATAAAACTGGCTCACTCGTTTCATTAACCATGGCCGGTTCTCCTTCAGCAGCAAAATGAAGTAAAATCCGGCGGCCTTGATCGCCGACTACAAACATACTGAAAAATTGGGCTACTGTTCCATCTTCGTTTGATAAATGTCCCTGAGAATCAACATATTCCAGCTTTTCTTCATCCCACTCAACAATCACTTCGGCACTATCAAAGCTCTGATTAGCACTGGCGACCAGATAAACCTTAATTTCCACTTCTTCATTCAGGATTAGATTTTCTCTGTCTGTCTCAATTTCAAAATATGCCTGGTTAAGTCCAGTAATTTCATAGATTTCAGACAGTTTCCCTAATGGTTTTTTAAAGAGTAAAGCCGTGGCAAAAAATAAAAAAAGTGCCATAGCAGTTAAAAAAGAGGAGAAAAAACAAGGCAAATAACTCAAACGAAGTTTTTTTAGCAGTTTCATCTTTACTGTATACTATGAAAACTCTGCAGATTAATAATCTGCAGTTTCTTAAAAGTAATAGTTTTCATACCGTACCAAGAAAACTTTACCATATTTTCGAACCAAATTCATCTTCCTGGCTAAAAGCCTGCCTGCCGGCAGGCAGGTCAGGAGTTTTCTTTGGTGCGGTATAAGAGTTTTTCCAGATTAAAGTCAAGCTAATCTCAAGGTCTTACTAGCAAATTTTTCTATCTCTTGGTTGACTTCTGTGCTGGTAATCACTGTCTGGCAGGAATTAATAATTTCCAAAACCAGCTTTCTGTGTTTTTTATCTAACTCTGAAAAAATATCATCTAGAAGGAGAACTGGTTCCTGATTAGTCCTTTGCTTGATAAACTCCAACTCTGCCAGTTTTATCTTGAGAATGGTCATTCTCTGCTCTCCTCGGCTACCATATAAGGCTAAATCTCTTTTAGCTATAAGCTTTAAGCTATTAGCCATTAGCTTGATATCATCTCTGTGTGGTCCAACCAAAGTCGTACCCAAGGCTAGTTCTGCCTGGCTATACTTTTCCAACCTTTTTTCCGTAATCGTACTCCTGTCATAATTGACAAAAAGATGCAATTGCATCTTTTTGTCATATTTTTCTTTTACTAAATATTGGTTAAAAAATTCAATTAGCTCTTCTCTTTTCCGGGTAACAATCTGGCCGTTTTTAATTAATAGTTGGTTCCAAAATAAAAGCTGGCTTGACCTGGCTTCACCCTCTCTAATTCTATCCAAAAGTTTATTTCTTTGTCTTAATCCTTTTTGATAGGCTAAATTACAAACTCGATATTGCCAATCTACTTGTTCTAAAATAAAATCTAAATAATTACGTCTAATTGAGGGAGAACCCAGAATTAAATCTATATCCTCCGGTCGAAAAAGAACGCATTTTAACTGTCCGGCAAAATCCCGCCACCTTTTACCCACTCCATTGATTTTATAAAGCTTCCTGGCTGTTCTTTTTCCTTGTACTTCACCAGTGGTTAAAGTAACTTCAAGAGAATCACCCCTAACTCTCGCTATTTCTTTTCCATAACTAATCATTTCTTCCTCTTTACTAGCCCGAAAGCTTTTCCCGGTAGCCAATAAATAAATCGCTTCTAAAATATTGGTTTTCCCTGCCGCATTAGGACCGATGATTAAAGTAATTCGTTTGACAAAATCAAACTTTTCTTTTCTGAAAGAACGGAAATTTTGGAGATTTAATATTTTTAAAAACACCAGTAAAATTTCTAATTATTCTAATTGCCCTAATTATTCTAAATAAGTCCTAATTTCCCAATAATCCGATTGGGGTTTTGGTGCTTGAGTTATTATTTAGGTCAATTAGAAATTAGGTTCATTAGGTTAATTTACTTTTGGCATTTAGGACAAAAGAAGGTTCCTCTACCTCCTAATTTAATTCGTTTAATTAAACTACCGCACTGGCTACATTTTTCCCCATCACGCTGGTAAACTAAAAAATGATCTTGGTATTTACCACCCAGTCCATCCAGATGTTTATAAGTATTTTCCGAGGCACCGCCATATTTAATTCCATCTTTTAAAACTTTTATAATCGCTTGCCTTAGTTTTTTAATTTTCCCGGCGTTCGCCGGGGATGCTCGACCTTGCGTCGGCACTAAATCTTTTGCTGGCGTGGCTGGATGAACCCCTGCTAAAAATAAAGCATCATTGCTGTAAATATTACCAATTCCAGCAATTTTACTCTGATCCATCAGCACTAGTTTAATTGCCCTTCCTGATCGAGAAAAGATATCTTTTAAATATTTAACTGTAAATTTTTTGTCAAAAGGCTCGGGACCAAGTTTTAATTTTAAAACTTGATCAATCGTTTTTAAGTTTGTTTCTTTTTGATCTTTGATCTTTGATATTGCTTTGATCCAACCAAAAACTCTTAAATCATTAAAATACAATTTGCTTCCATCGCTAAAACTAATTATGACTCTAGTATGCTTACTCGGTAACTTACTTATCCAATCCAAAGTCGGATGTCCTCCAACAATTCTTTCTTGCCCGCCTAAATGCTTCAGCTTTTGGCGGCTGCCCTTTCTTTGATATATTAACTGTCCTGTCAGTTTAAGGTGAACTAATAAGTAACCTTGGCTTAATTTAATAATCAGAATTTTTGCCCTTCGTTCAACCCCAATTATTTTCTTACCAATAATCTGCTTTACTGAACCCTGAAAGCTCTTTTTTCTCAGAACTTCAACTTGGGCTATCTTTTTCCCTACCACAGTTTTCTCTAACTGTCTTTTTAATATCTCAACTTCGGGTAGCTCAGGCATAAACCCCCTTTTCTACGCTGTTTTCAGGCTTGCGGGGAGGGATACAAATTTTTGATGTTTTTGACGTTTACAGCGTTTCGCCTTAGATTTTATGGAAAGTTATAAGTTATTTCGAACGCGATTTCAAAAACTCAAACAATTTCTGTATCCGGACCTCAGCAAGACTGAATAAGGCTTTTTATCTCTTTTTTAAATCTTCCTTTAGAAAACTTCTCTGCTTGTTTTCTACAATCTTCTGATTTAAAGATTTTAGGATTAAAGGATTTTAGGATTTTAGTCAATTTTTCCACTGATAGTTGATCTACAAATACTCCGGTTTTATTTTCTATCACTGATTCCAAATAACCGCCGCCCCGAAATGCAATTACCGGCCTCCCTGCGGCCATGGCCTCGACCGGAGTAATGCCAAAATCTTCATCTTGGGCTAAAGCCAAAAAAGCTTTAGACTGACCATAGATTTGATAAAGCTCTTTATCTGGCAATCTGCCTAAAAATTCTATCTTTTTACTTTTTAAATTTTTAAGTTTTTCCCCCAACCATTTTAGACCCGTCGGTTCGCCGATAATTTTTAAATTTACTCCGGCTTTAATGGCGGCTTTTATCGCTAACTCGATCCCTTTAGCTCCTACCATTCTTGAAACCAGAAGATAAAATCTTCCTTCTTTCAGCTTTACGGTAAGTTTTTTAATTTCGTCAACATCCACCGGTGGATAAATCACAGTTGAATCCCGACGGTAAAACTTTTTAATTCTTAAGGCTGTATTTTTTGAATTAGCTATAAATTGGTCCACCGCCTGGGCGGTTTTAAAATCATATTTTCTTAAAAAATGAGCCACAATCTGACCATAAATCTTCACTGGCCAAAATCTTTGCCATTCAATTGAAGTCTTATAACCATAAAGCCAACGAGGTGGCGTGTGACAATAACAAATTACTTTGGTTTTGGGACTAACCTTAAAACCTTTAGTAATATACCAAGAGGCAGAGGTAATCACTAAATCATAAGCAGATAGGTCAAAACTTTTCCAAATTAAAGGAGTGAGAAAACGCAAAAGGCTATATAAATTTTTATATTTAATCAAAGGAGCCAATTGAGACTCAATAATTTTAGCTTTGGAAAAAGCTTTGCCAGCGGCTGAACTTTTTACATAAAAGGCCGTATAAATCGGCGCTTTAGGCCAAATCTCATGCAGAGCCATTAAGACGCGTTCAGCACCGCCAAATTCCTTAAGATAGTCATGCACCAGGGCTATTTTCATAAATTTTAAAACAATCCCATTTGTTTTTCTTTTTTTCTAGGCTTATCTTTTATTTCTATTTTTTCAGCCCCGGGCAGTCGCTTGATCAATGACCTGAACTCCAGCTCCTCAAACAACTTGATCACTTTTTCTTTATCGTAGTCTAAAAGTTTGCACTTTAATAAATTAAATTTGATAGGAACATCAGTAACAATTTCTGCTAATTGCAAAGACATAAAAGCATTATCTTTATCTGATTTTAACTTTAAACGCCCGCGTTGTTCAATTTTGTCCAAGTTATCATAAATACTTTTTAAATCACCAAATTGGACAATTAACTTTGTGGCTGTTTTTGGTCCAATGCCTTTTACTCCTGGAATTCCATCCGAAGCATCACCTGCCAAAGCTTTAAAATCTATCAGCTGTCTGGGTTCAAAGCTGTATTTTTTCAAAAACAACTTCCGGTCAAACATTTGGGCTGGCTGCTTGCCTCTTTGCGGCATAAAAACTTTAATATTATTATCTATCAACTGCAGCGCATCCTTATCTCCCGTCACAATAACCACTTCTAGTCCAGCGCGCGGGGCGCCTGTCAAATTTTTGCTGTGAACATGTTTACCCGCCCAAATTGCCTTGCAAATTGCGGCGGGTGAACAGCCTTGCGCCTTGGCCCCCATGGAGCGTTTGCTTTTTTTCGCAGGCGATTTGTGAACACAAAAATCTTGATAGGCAACCTCAGCGCGCCTGGCTAAACTTCCAATCACATCATCTGCCTCAAATCCTTCTTTTTCAAAAATAGGAATACTCAAAGCTCTCACCACTGTTTTAGTTTTAGGAATTTGATTTTTTAACTCTTCATCTACTTTGGGCCGATGAGCTTTGTAAGCTTTAAATTGTTTATGACGAAAGGTGGGTTTGGCAAGGTCAAAAGCGCAAACTACATATTTAGGATTAAGTTGACGTAAAGTAGTCAGTAAGATGCTGGTAAAGCCATAAACCGCATTAATCAACTCGCCTTTAGTGGTGGTTAAAGCGGGATAAGCGTGGTAAGCCCGGTGTAAAATCGCATGACCATCTATTAATACCAATCTATCCATAGGCTAAATTTTATCACTTTTGCTCCATTAATTCCTGAAACTGTTCGCCCTCGATTGTTTCTGCCTCAATTAACTGTTTAGCCACCAAATCCAATTTCTTTTTATTTTTCCTCAAAATCTCCTTGGCCCTTTCATAACATTCATCCATAATTATTTTAATTTCTTTGTCTACTTTGGCGGCCATTTCTGGTGAAATTTCCGTCGGTTGAACATAACTCCTGCCCCATTCCGCCACATCAACTTGTGGGCCGAGGTTGATCGGTCCAATCCCGCTCATACCGTATTCGATTACCATTTTTCTGGCCACTCCGGTAGCTTGACTAATATCCGTCGCTGCGCCTGAAGTAAATTCTTTAAACTCTAAACCTTCTGCGGCCCGGCCGCCCAAAAGAGAACTAATAGTTGATAAAAGATGGGTTCTAGTTTCATGAATGCGGTCTCTTTTAGGTGGAATTAAAGTATATCCTAAGGCCATCCCTCTGGAAACAATGCTCACCCGGTGAACCGGGTCCATCTGAGGTAAATTATAGCTAACCACCGCATGACCAGATTCATGATAAGCAGTCATTCTGCGATCAAGCTTGCTTTGCAATCTCTTTTTCTCCGGCCCCAGTTTTACTTTAGTGGCTGCTTCTTCAACGTCTTCCCAATCAATTACTTTTTTGTTTTCCCGAGCTGCCAGAATCGCTGCCTCATTAAGCATGTTTTCCAAATCAGCGCCGGAAAAACCAACAGTTCTTTTAGCCACCTTATCCCAATCAAAATTATTGCCAAACGGCTTGCCTCTTTTATGAATTTCCAAGATCTTTTTCCGGCCCTCAATATCAGGTAAGTCTAAAACTACTCTCCGGTCAAACCTTCCCGGCCGCATTAAGGCTGGATCAAGAAGATCACCCCTGTTGGTAGCCGCTAAGACGATCACATTATCATTAGGAGTAAACCCATCCATCTCCACCAAAATCTGATTTAAAGTTTGTTCTCTTTCGTCATGGCCGCCAGCCACGCCTAAACCTCGCATCCTACCAATAGCATCAAGTTCGTCAATAAAAATAATGGAACTGCCGGCTTTTTTAGCCGTATCAAAGAGGTCGCGGACCCTACTGGCGCCCACGCCGACTAACATTTCCATAAACTCTGAACCGGCCATAGAGAAAAAGGGCACATTAGCTTCACCAGCTACTGCCTGTGCAAGCAACGTCTTCCCCGTTCCACTAGGACCAATTAATAATGCTCCTTTAGGGGTTCTCGCTCCCAAAGCCCGATATTTTTTTGGATGTTTTAAGAAATCCACCACTTCTTCCAGTTCTTTTTTCGCCTCATCCACCCCGCCCACATCATCAAATTTAACCTGCTGTTTGCCTTTGGCAAAAAGCTTAGCTTTGGAACGACCAAAAGCAAAAATGCTGTCTTGAGCTCCCCTGGCTTGTTTAAAAATCCAAAGGAAAATAACCCCGGTTAAAACTACGGGTAAAAGAACTTCCAAAATATTTCCCCAGGCTTTAAGCATTGATTGGTCTTTAACTTTAAAATTAACTGTTTTAGGATCAATCTCTGCATTTTTTAAGACTTCATCAAACGACACTTGGGGCTCTTTACGAGAAGAAAACAAACCGCCATCTTTATATTTGATTAACAAACTCTCGCCTTCAATTCCTACTTCTTCAATTTTATCTTCCTTAATATCATTTAAAACTTCAGGTAAATTCTTGTCTCCCTGAGGTATTGGACCGCGAAGAGAGAAAATAAAAGAAAGAACTAAAAAACCAATCAGCAGCCAAACTAAGATTTTCTTCAAATTAAAATGAACTTTCACCTCAAACTTTTTCACCAATGGAGGTTGATTTTTACCCCTGTTTTCTTTAACTGGTTTTTGTTTGTTATCTGTTCTCTTTTTTAAATTAGGCATTGGAAATTTAAAATTTTATCCCGGCTTTGCCGAGGATGCTCGGTAGAACCGGCATTAGAAATTAGGAATTAGATATTAGAAATTTTGTATATATATCTTATCACACTTTCCTTAATTTCATAACCGGTACTAACGCCAGTAAAAACATCAAACTGGCCCCAATCCAGGCAATCTCAATACTAAATCTTTTTGCCACCCAGCCTAAAGTAAATAAACCTACGGCCGCACCCGACCAAACTGCCATATTATCAAATGCTAGAATAGTGGCTCTTTTATCACTAGGAATAATTTTATTAAAATAACCAAATAAAGCTGGTCGGTAAATTCCTCTGCTTATTTCATAAAATAAAAAGAAAAATACTGCCCCATAAAAGTTTTTTAAAATTGCTGATAGAAAAACAGTCAAGCTCGCCAATAAGGCCATCCCTATAAATCCTTTAAGATAATTCTTTTTTTTATCTGACCACCACTTAACCGTAAAATTACCTACAAGCATAAAAAGCATCATTCCCGGCCATAAATAGCCGGTAATCCAGATTCTTTGCTGAAAAAGACCTACAAATCTTTTAGACCAATACATATCTAAGGCTTTAAAACCAATCATAGCGATACTGGAAAACAAAACCACCTGCTTCACTAATTGATTTCTTAAGCTTTCTTTCGTACCTTCTATGGCGGTCTTAACTGACTTTTTTATAATCGCTTTAATTTTCAGCTTCTTCTCCGGCCAGGTTTCTTCTATCAAAATTAAACCCATAGGTAAAACTGAAAAATTGGTGATCGCGCCGACCAAAAATGGCAGCTGTAAATCTATCCCCCCTAAGACGCCGCCGATCAAGCCTCCCAGCATGCTGGCGGAATTGCCGGCTGTCTCTGCCCGAGAAAACAAAAAGCCATAATCCTCTGTTGGTCTGTTTTGCTTCCAACTATCAACCACCCAAGCTTCCAAAATTCCCATCATTAAAACAAATCCCAGAGAAGAAAAAAACTCAGCCAAAGCAAAAAAAGGCCAACTTCTAAACAGAGCATAAATCAAAAAAGCTAATCCCTGAAATAAACTGGAAATCAAAAAAGTCTTTTTTCTTCCCCAAACATCAGCCAGAGCTCCAGCCGGCAGACTAAAAAATATGTTGCCTAAAACAAAAACCAAGTTGATCATTCCTACCTGAAAAGCGTCTAAACCCGTGGAGAATAAAAGTAAAGCGTAAACCGGAGAAATAAGGCCAAAACTAAGACCAATCAAAAACTTAAGCCAATAATAAACATAGTTGGGTTCTTTTTTATAAATACCTTTACCAATCGCTACTGCCATTTTCCTCATAAAGCATATTTTAACTAAAACCCGGCGCTGGAGCAAACGCCAACGCCGGGTTTAAAAAACGATTAAAATTCCCCTATTTTAATCTATCGTGAATAAAGTCATCATAACCTTTAAGGTCTAAAAAGCCATGTCCGGAAAGATTAAAAACAATCACCTTTTTCCGGCCTTGTTTTTTGGCCAAAAGAGCTTCATCTACGACGGCTTTGACCGCATGAGCTGTTTCCGGAGCTACGATAATTCCTTCGGTCCGGCTAAATTGCAGAGCCGCTTTAAAAATTTTAAGCTGAGGATAACACCTGGCTTCAATCAGCTTTTTCTGGTGCAAAAAAGCCATACTGGGCGCAATCCCATGATATCTGAGTCCGCCGGCATGAATAGGCGGCGGCACAAACTCACAACCTAAAGTCTCCATTTTTAAAAGCGGTGTTTGCTTGCCGGTGTCGCCAAAATCATAGCGGTATTGACCTTTACACATGGAGGCACAACTTTCTGGCTCCACGCCAATGAATGTGGTTTTGGCTTTTTTACCAGCGAGCTTATCCGCCAAAAACGGATAAGCAAAACCGGCAAAATTACTGCCTCCGCCACAGCAGCCAATTAAAATATCCGGATATTCGCCGGCTTTTTCCATCTGCTTTTTTACCTCCTGGCCAATGATGGTTTGGTGCAAAAGCACGTGGTTTAAAACACTGCCTAGTGAATATTTGGCTTGCTCTTTTTGAGCCGCGATTTCAATAGCCTCAGCAATAGCCATACCCAAACTACCATGGGTTTGCGGGTCTTTTTGCAAAAACAAACGGCCCATTTTGGTCTGTTTGGAGGGACTGGAAACTACATCTGCCCCAAACATTTGCATCACCACTCGCCGGTAAGGTTTTTGCTCATAAGAAATCCGCACCATAAATACCAGGCATTTAAGACCAAAAAAGCTGCAAGCCATACTCAAGGCTGATCCCCACTGGCCTGCCCCAGTCTCAGTCACCAACATTTTGACTCCCTCCTTTTGATTGTAATAAGCTTGAGCCAGGGCCGTGTTAAGCTTGTGACTGCCGGCTGGACTGGCACCTTCATATTTGTAATAAATATGGGCGGGTGTATCTAAGGCTTTTTCCAACCGATGAGCCCGAAATAATGGTGTCGGCCGATAAAGCTGATAAATCTGCCTCACCTCTTCGGGAACAGGCACCAGTTTTTCCATGGTTACCTCCTGCCGGATCAATTCCATGGGAAAAATCGGGGCTAAATCCTTTGGTCCTACCGGCTGATTGGTGGCCGGATGCAAAGGCGGATCCGGCATTTTCCCCAAATATTTTTTTAAAAAATAGTTAATATTCAGAAAATGAGTCGGTATCTCTTTTTCTGATAATAAAATTTTAGTATTGTCCATTTTTATTTCCTTTCGTCATCCTGAATTCGTTTCAGGATCTAATTATTAAAAACCCCGCTTTTGGCGGGGTTCATTCTTAATTCATAATTCTAAATTGAGTTTCCCCGCCAAGCAGTCCTAGTCCACCAAACAATGGCTTTTATCGTTTTTTTATTCATAGTAAATATCAACAATTTTTTCTGCCAAAATATCCATAGAATTGTAAACTTTGGTTTCCAAAGCTTCATAATTAATAGCCAAAGGCAGCTCAGTACAGGCCAAAATAATAGCCTCCGCTCCCCGATCAAAAAGATTGTTTAAAACACTAATATATTCTTTTTTCAAACTACCATTATTCCCCCCGGCAATAACAGCTCTGATCATCTGTTCTACTTTCTGTTCTTCCACATCTTTAGGATAAAACACCTCAATGCCTTTCTGGGCTAAAAGCTTTCTATATAGTCCATGTTTCTTGGCCATGGGACTCCCCAAAACTCCTACTTTCTTTCTCTTATCCTGTGCTATTTTAGCAACCACTGCTTCAATCATAGAAACAAAAGGAATTGAGGTTAATTTTTCAAATTCAGTCAAAAGTAAATGCACCGTATTGCTGGCAATAGCAATATAATCAACTCTGATTTTTTTAAAATCTTTGATCGTTTTAGTAAACATTTTCATTGCCTCAGGAATAGCTCTTTTATTGGAAATAAAGTCAGGCACTGGCACTGAAGCCAAAGCCAACCGGGGAAAATCATCATTGTTTTTAGCCCCATATTTTTGTTGAGCCAATTGCATCACTCTACCATATAAATACTGGCTCGCCTGCGGCCCCACGCCACCGATGATACCTATTGTCCTTTTTATTTTTTTCTTCATTTTTTCTCCTTCGTGTATTTTAGAAAATTGTTATATAAGAACTTTCTTCTCCTGGTTCGATCCAGACTTCAAGCCGGTGATGTTTGTTTAAATGTCTTTTAACCGCTAGCATCTCCACCCTGGTTAAACCTGTAGTGGCCACAAACGACGCTCCCTGGGAATCTAAAACATCACTAATTGCCTGGGCAACCGGATCTAAGCTCAAGCTTCTTTCTTCAACAATTCTTTCTACTCTTCTTTCCATTTCATAACCCTTTTATTTGTAAAATTATTAAACCATTAAAAAACCCCGCTTTTGGCGGGGCTTATAATTTTGAATTCTGAATTTTAAATTCTAAATTCTCTCAATTCCCCGCCAATTAAATCAATCCACCAATAATTTTTGAAAATTGAAAATTGAAAATTGAAAATTGTCATTTTAGTATTTAAAAAACGAATATTTATTAGTAATACCAATTTTATCCCGTACCAGCATCATCTTTTTTTCAGCTACTTTCCTAGCTTGTTTCGCGCCTTTTTCCAAAATCTTTTTGATTTTTTCCGGATCATTTTTCAATTGACTATATCTTTTTCTTTCCTGACTAAACTTTCTCAGTAAAGCTTTAAAAAGCCTTTCTTTAACTTCTACATCACCGACTTTGCCTGCCTTGTATCTTTTTTTCAGATCTTCCACCTCAGCTTTATTATCATTAATTAAATCGTGGTAAATAAATATTGGATTGCCTTCAACCCTGCCTGGATCATCTGAGTGAATTCTTTTAGGATCAGTAAAACAGCCCATGATTTGTTTTTTAATTACTTTTTCATCACTAAAAACAGAGATGACATTACCCAGGCTTTTGCTCATTTTTCTTCTACCATCAGTCCCCACTAACCGAGCTGCTTCTTTCCTAATATAAACTTCAGGTATTTTAAAAGTCTGGCCATAGGTTTTGTTAAAATACTGGCCAATTTCTCTGGTCACTTCCACGTGCTGCTTTTGGTCTTCACCCACCGGTACGTAATCGGCGTCATACATTAAAATATCAGCCGCCTGTAAAATAGGATAATTAAAAAGCCCCATGTTAACCTTCTTCGGGTCAAAGCCTTTTTCCAGCTTGTCTTTGTAGGCATGACAGCGTTTAATCAGGCCTATAGGAGTAATATTGTTCAAAATTGTCTGTAATTCTGGATGTAAACCAATGTCAGACTGGCGGTAGAAAATAAATTTCTTAGGATCAATGCCAAAAGATAAATAGGATAAAACTAGGCTTTCAACATTGTGCTGCAGCTCTTTTTGATCTTGAACGGTAGTGAGAGCGTGCAAGTCGGCAATAAAGGTATAAACTTTATCTGCTTTTTTGGCCATCTCAAAAAAAGGAGCGATGGCTCCGAAATAATTGCCAATATGCATTTCTCCGCTGCCAGACGGAGTAAAACCATTTAAAATAGTATACTTGCCTTTTATAGTTTTATTCATAGTCACAGTATAGTTATAATTAATCTTTTCTCCGGCAATATCAGCTTTTTGAGCTTTGGTTAACTTCTGTAAATCTCCTGGTTTAATTTTTAAATCAAAGTTTGGACTACCAGAACCTCCGTATAAATAATCCACTTCAAATAAGCTCTCATCCATTAAGGGTTTAAATTTAGGATTATATAAAGAAACATAACCAATTTCTTTATAGCCCAACTGTTCTTCAATCTCTTTAGCATTGGCTACCCTAACATTTTGAATCTTTAAATGTTTTTTTATTTTGCCATAATCCAATCTATGGTCATCGCGCCTAAAAACAAGGCAAAAAGAATCATCAACCTTTAAAAGTAAAGTTGAAACGCCATTTTCAGGTTTAATGCCTAAAAATTTTAATCCTTCCTCAACAGTCTTTATAGGTTCATGCTCTATTAAAGAATATTTAATATTTAGTTTTTTTAAAGCCTTTTCCAGCTTTAAAACTTTTTTGTTTTTTTTATATTCCATATTTCCCCCTAAATCTTAAATTATTAAAGCTAATATAACAGCTACCAATAAGGCTGGCAACATATTGGCTAATTTTATCTTTTTTAACCCTAGTAAATTCAGTCCTGAGCCAATAATAATCACCCCTCCAGTACCAGTTATTTCCGCAATCACACTGCCAGCCAGTAAAAACTTTAGAAGCCCTGCCAATATTGTCAAACTCATTTGAATCACAAAAACTGGTATGGCGGCAAAAATTGCTCCAATGCTCATAGTGGCGGCAAACAAAACTGTTGTTAACCCGTCCATCATTGCTTTTGTGGCCAGTAAATTATAATCACCGCTCAATCCGTCCTGTAAAGAACCTAAGATTATCATTGGTCCAACACAATAAAGCAAACTACAAGTTATAAAGGCCTTGCCAAATTTATTGCCATTACCTTTTTGAGCAAACTTCTTCTCTAAAAAACGACTAAACTTAACTAAAGCATTATCAATCTTCAGTATTTCTCCAATTATGTTCCCGATCACCAAACTCAACAATACAATCATTAAATTTTCACTTTTAAAACTCATTTGTATTCCTAAAACTAAAACGAATAAGCCTAAAGCATTCATAGCTGCTTGGCTTAACTTTTGATTAAATCTCTTTCCCACCAACACCCCAATCAAACCACCAATTATAATGGCTCCTGTATTAAGCAATGTACCAAAACCAGTAATCATATTTTCCTTTCTTGGGCAATAAAAAAAGCCCTTGTGAAATCACTAATAATAATGATCTCGCAAGGGCCGTTCAAGGCGGTGCCACCTTAGATTATACTCATTTAGGAATTTAAAGGCTTGCCATGAACCCTACGTAGTTCACGGCTGACAAATCCCAACCATACTTGTCCGCCTTTAATTAAATTTTCAATTAAACGTATTTTATCACAAAACAAATCTCTGTCAAGCTAACTTTTCTTTTTCTTCTTTTTTCTTTTCAGCTTTTTTAGCTTCTTTAACTGGTTTTAAAAATTCCTCTTTTGTCAACCAGGTCGCGATTTTAAAAACCTTGGCTAAAATCAAATCTTTTTCGCTTTCATTTTTAGCTGCCTGGTATTTTTTTCTCAGCTTAGCCAGTTTAACTCGTCTTTTTTGAGCTTGCCTGATTTTCATTGATCTGCTTTTAGAGTG
>CAZPUR010000001.1:0-56003 GCA_964589815.1 uncultured Pseudomonadales bacterium | reverse complement strand
TGTAGCGGGTCCAAGGTAACGCTCCTTGATTAAGTGAGGTTATGAGCCTCACGGGATACTTACCCCCCACCCGCTGTGTATCTTGTATTTTACCAAATTACTTCCTATTTAAAAAGCTCCAGCCATTTTTGCCAATTAGCCAATTCTTCCTCATCCTCTCCAGCCTTAACAAGGGAGGATACTTTTCCTACCGCCGTCCCTTCCTGAATTTCTTCAGGTAAAATCAGCACTGTTTCTCCTGGTTTAGCCATCTGTAATTTGTTTCTTATCTGTTCTTCTAAGAATTGGTCGCTTTCATAATATTTCTTGGTCTTTTTTAAACCAGCGTTTTCCTGCTCGACGACTTCAAGTTTTTCTTCGACCTTAAGCACTCTTTCCTCTGACTTCATCAGGCGAAAAATGTCTCTCCCTAAATTGACGATTAAAACCATGCTTAAGCAGAAAAAAATAAAAGACAGGGTTTTATTAATTGACATTCAATCCTTTTGATGATATTATATCCTCTGTAATATTTAATATAGGATTTAATTATAAGACTGCTCTTTTTTATTAATTAAAGGTCTTAAAGTGAATCAGAAAATTTTAGGTTTAAAAACAGCTCACAAAGAATTTCTAGATTTTTTACAGCAAAAAGGCCGAGCCTCGGCTACTATTTTAGCATATGGAGCTGACCTTAAACAGCTAATAGACTTTTGCCAAAGGTTAAAAAGAAACAGTGTTTCTGATATTAACCAAGACGATCTTAATGCTTTCAAGGAATTCTTAGCTAAAGACGGTTATACTCCTAAAAGCATCTCCCGTAAAATTAATTCTATTAAAACTTTCTTTAAATACCTTATAAAACAAAAACATATCAGCAACAACCCCGCTAGCAACCTGGCTCACCCTAAATATGAAATCAAGCCACCCAGAATTCTTTCTAAGATGGAATACCGGGCCCTAAGAGATGTTTGCCGCAATGATATTAGAATTTTTGCCATTGTCGAATTGTTTCTGCAGACCGGCCTCCGCATCGGCGAATTGGCTAACCTGCAAATTGATGATGTTAAAGACAAACAACTTTTTATCCGCAGTTATGAATCTCATTCTTCCAGAAAAGTACCTCTCAATAAAGCTGGCTGGAGCGCTCTGGAAAATTATCTTAAAGTAAGGCCTAAAAGTAAATCCAAATCCCTTTTTATCACTAAAACCGGCAAACCATTTTTAATCAGAAACATTAGAAGTACTATTAACCGCTATTTTAAATTAGCCGGCGTTGACAATGCCAAGGTTAATGATTTGCGCCACACTTTTATTGCTCATCAATTAAAAGCTGGTACGCCTTTAACCCTAGTGTCAAAACTTACCGGTCATAAAAGATTATCCACTACGGAAAAATATCTTTCTTTGATAAAAAAATCCGACTCGGAAAAGTTTAAATTAGAAGAGCTCTAATTTTTAACAAGAACCAAAAACTTTCATATAACCTACTTCATCGCTTGGAGATGGTATTTGAGCCTCAGGAGGATAAAAACCGCCAATGAGTTCTAAAACCGTATGGCCAAACTGCCCATTCTGTCTAACCATAAAGGCCTCCAAAAGCTGGGTTTGTTCTGAACCAAAAATAAGTTGATGACAAATACTGGATAAAACCGATTCTAATCTAGGACTGGTTATTTCTCCTAAGTGATGGAGTTTTGGTTTGTTTTTTCTTCCGGTTAAAACAAAAAAACCTTTTGGACCATAAACTACCGCAATATTACTTAAAAATTTTATTTTTACTTCTTTTTCTTCTTTTGGGCTCCCAGAAACTTCTACTCTTCTCAAAGTCCTAGGAGAAATATTATCTAAAACCTCCTCTTTGAGTAAATTGGAGCCTATAAAAAGGCTGGCATGATTGGGTTTTAGCAATTCTAAAGAAAAAAGGTCAGAAGCTCCAACGCTGTCTAGTTTTCTTGAGTCAGTAGTACCTAATATCCCTTCTATAGTTAAACCCACATACCTGTCTTTTCTAAGTCCTGGCGGTAAAACTAACCAATAATCTTTTCTGGCTCGAACCACAAAATGGTCTTCTTGTTTTAAACCATATAAGGCTGGCGCTCGACTGACAATTATTCCTTCAAGCTCACCCTGGATATATGGACCAATGCCTGTTTCTAACCAGGGTCTTTCTTTTCTAGCTTTTGTTTCTATCTCCTCATCTAATCCTCCGGCTGAAAACTGCCAATGTCTTTTTCCCCGTTCGCCGTATAAAGCTGTCTTAATGTCTAGCGGAGTTCTTATCTGGGTTTCAGCAAAAAAGCAAAATCCTGTTCCTGCCCTTCCTTGCAACATTCTTCCCCATTCTCCCTTTTCTTGAAAACTGCTGGCAATCATTAAAGTTTCGCCTTTTGCTTGGGTTTCAACTAACATTGGTTCTAAAATCAATTCTAAAACCTCTAAATTTGCTTCTTCGCCCAATTCAGGTCTAATGGGAATGCCTTTGCGCCAAAAAGCTAAATCCGGCTCATTTTCTGCCAAGAGCCTGACTGCTTCTGCGGTGGCCGCTTTACTGGTGCCAACTGGGTTAAAATCAGGAGCAAAAGGTTCAAACTCAGCAAAAGGCCCCTGGAAAAAAACTGTAGATTGCCCTTCTTTTTTTTGCATAAGATTTATAAAAAGGTTAAAAAAGCTTGCCCTAAAGGCAAGCGTCAGAGTCCCGTAATTATAAGATAAAATTATGAAAAATAAAAGTGGGCTGGGATGGATTCGAACCATCGACCCCTACTTTATAAGAGTAGTGCTGCTACCGCTGAGCTACCAGCCCATTTTGCTGATTAACGCCGATTATATCATAACAAACTGATTAGCGCCGATTTCTAGCTTTATCATAAATTACTCTTTTAATCTCTAATTTGTTATCAGCAAAATTAACTAATAGTCCTAATTTATAAGAAGAACCTAGTAGGTAATTCCAAAAATTGCGTCTATCCTGGGTGGTCAAAAATGATTTTCTTTTAAGTTCAAATAAAATTTTATTGTTAATTACTTTATCTGGAATATATACCCCAACTCTTTTTCCTTCATACCTGATATCTATTCTTTTTATAAACGGGCGCGCTGGGCTACCTCCGCTTCAATGATTTCCTTATCCTTGCCAAACTTTAATCTGGAGAGCTGTTTAATCATTTCCGCTACTTTAAGATTACGAAGCTTGTCAATCGCCTCTAGATCTTTGGTCAAATCCATAGAAAAAGCGGGCACTGGTTCATTGTTAACAATCGTCTTGATAAAAACATGGTATTTCTCTACATTAATCAGGTCATTTTCGGAAAAAGTAGGCTGAAATTCATGTTGGAGATAATTAGCATCAGTCACGCCTACCCGAAAGGTCATTAAAGTGCCGACGTTGCCAAAAACCGCATTTTTCACTTCTTCTTCTACTTGGCCAATAAACTGATTAGCCACGGTTAGGTTAAGCCGGTATTTTCTGGCTTCTGACAAAATCTGGGCAAAATCCGGGGTGGCAAAGTTCTGGAACTCGTCTACATAAAGATAAAAATCCCTTCTTTGCTTTTCAGGCATATCCTGACGGCTCATGGCGGCAATTAAAATTTTTGGCACTAAAACCAAGCCTAAGAAGTTAGAATTTTCTTCACCAATTTTACCTTTAGCCAGGTTAATTAAAAGGATTTTTCCTTCATCCATCACCTTACGAAAATCAAAGGCTGACTCTGACTGACCAATAATATTGCGCATCATTTTATTAGTGACAAAGCGACCAAACTTGGAAACAATATAATCTAAAACCTCAGATTTATGAAAATCCGCGGTTTGGGCAATTTGGTCAGTCCAATAACGTTTAACCATGGGATCTTTTACCCTAGGTAATAATTCCTGGACAAACTTAGCATCGGTCAAAGCTCTAACTACTTCTACAAAAGTGGCTCCTTCGTCACACATCACGGTCAACATCGCGTTTCTGATGGCATGCTCAAACCGAGGACCGATGATACCGGTTTTATGAGGGTCATAAAGCTTATACATTAAACCAATAATAGAATTGACGACAAAGTGCTGCTGTTCTTCTGTTCGGGCTGCTAGCATATTCAACCCCATCGGTCTATCTGTATCCGAGGGATCAAAATAGATGACGTCTTCCGCTCTTTCAGGTGGGATTAACTCTAAAATTTTTTCCACCGTATCATGGGGGTCAATAAAACAAACGCCTTTACCTGACCGAATATCTTGAAGAACCATATCAGACATTAATTCGGACTTGCCTACACCGGTTTTTCCAATAATATAGATGTGGCGCCGACGGTCATTATCACCAATAAAAACCGACCGGCTCACCCCTCGATAAACGCTTTTTCCTAAATAAAGGCCCTGTTTAAGAATTTGGGCAGGGGCAGGGGCTGTTTTAGCTGAAAGCCAATAAATATGGGGTGTTTCTATAGTTTTATTGGGCAAATGATATAAAGTGGCTAATTCTTCGGCGCTTAAAACACTCTGCTTGCCAAAAGTGGGCCAATAACGGTAAATAAAATCAAGCATAAAGGCTTTTTTCAGGCGGATGTCGTTTTTGGTGAAGTTGTTAAGTCCAGAGCTGAATTGGGAAAAATTAGAAATGATGTTGTCTAAATGGCTCTCTGCCTGCTCTTTGGTGTTAGCCGAAACCACCAACCTGATAACAGTTTCAAAGCCAACTTTAGAACATTTATTTTCAATTTGTTCAAAAGTTTTTGGGTCAACATTATATTTGGCCTGTTCGGGATCAGCTTCCGCTTTTTTGGTTTTGGCAATATAACTTTTACCCTGTTGCTGCCATCCCGAATCAGCTGGACCAATTAAAATCTGAATCGCTGCTCCTTCGCCTTCACCCATTTTAGCCAAAGCTGAGGTCAAAGAGCTTAAAGAATCTGTGGGCAGGTCTTTGTAAACCTTAATCGGCTTATAATTTTCGTTTTTCAGTTTTAAAGACACAAAAGCTACTTTCCCAGATTTTGAGAAAATATTATACTCATCAACTTCTATTACCTCCGCCCCAGCATAAGCACCGTGGATTTGCTTTTCCACCAAGTCTTTCAATACTTGAGGGGCGACAATATAAAATCTAATATCTTCTTTTCGGGCCACGATTTCAAAACTCAAATGGGGTTGTCTCCTAAATCCGCTCTTATATTTCAAACCGCCCTTTTTAATACTAAAAAGTGAGGCAAACATTTGTTCGGCAGCATCAATCTTAATCTCATTTTCTCTGGGTACAGCCACCTGAAGCAAACTGTATTTTAAAGATTCTTCCTCTCTACTTTTAGTTCTTAACCAGATTAAAAAAAAGTAAAATAAACCAAACAGACCACCTAACGAAAGACCGCTAACTAAGATTAGGATTAAAAAATCCTCAATCATCTTATCGAAGTCATTTAAAAAAGTATTAAAATTCATAAATAATCTCAAGTGGGCTGAACTTTTTGATCATTGGTATTTTGGTTATTAGTACCTTGCCTGCCGGCAGGCAGGCTTGTTTGCTGTTTGGTGCCTGCTTGCGGCTTTTGGTAAGCCACTCTGCCCGGAAACATCTTTATCACCCTCATACACCATTCTACCAGCCATCTAAAAGATTCAACCACTCTTTTCTTTAATCCCTGCTTAATTCCTTGATCGTCCAAAGGCAAAACAATTTTAGGCTTGCTGGGCCTGGCTGATTCCATTAAAATGGCGCCGTATTCATCCTCTACTGGCACCGGCAGTTTAATCGCCTCTTCTTTTTTAACTTCAGTTACCCATTCTTTAACCTCAGCCGGCGGCTTAAATTCTTTTTGCTCCACTACTCCGGTTGGTCCGGCCTCTTTATATAAAGAACCAATGGCTTCCTTTTCTTCCTTGGATAAAGGCGGATAAGGTTGCAGAGGCTGTGGTTGGACTGCAGCCGCTTGGCTCTGGTCTGCCTGCGCTGGAGTTGATCTGACGGTCGGTTGGACCGAAGCTGAGGTATTTTGCTGATCTTGGGATCCCGCAGAACGTTGGGATTGGTCTTGGGCTGACTGGTCTGTCATATAAAAATAATAACACAATCCTGAAGTTAGATAAAGTTAGATAAAAGAAGAAAAAGAAGATCAAATCTTTGAAAACTTCATAACTTTTGGCATCAGCTCTATCCCTTTAATCAGTCCCAAGCTGCCTTTTCTACATTCTCTTTCGCCAAAATGTGCTACTCTATCTGCTTTTATTCCTTTTCCCCAAATAAGCAAAGGCACCGGGTCAGTACTGTGATCTTTTAAAATGCAGGGACTGGAATGATCAGCCGTCACCACTACCAAAGCATCTTGAAGACTAAACAGGGGTTTGACTGCTGGATCAATTTTTTTCTCAATAAAGTCTTTTTTACCTTGCCAGTTGCCATCTTCACCCAGACTGTCAGTCGCTTTAAAATGAACAAAAAAGAAGTCGAAGTCTTGGTAAAACTCAAGCATTTTATTAACTTTGGCTTTAAGATTAGTGTCTGGTTTGCCGGTAGCGCCTTTAACTTCTATCACCTTCATCCCTAAAACCCTGCCAATTCCTTTGTAAAGTCCGGCGCCAGCAATGCAGGCTGCTTTTAAACCATATTTTTCTTGAAAAGAAGGAATTTGAGGATAAACCCCAGCTCCTCTGACCAAAAAATAGTTAGCGGGAAATTTCCCTTCTTTTTCTCTGATTTTATTAGAGGGTAATTGTTTTAATTTTTCATAAGCCTGAGCCAAAAATTTATTTAAAACTCTTGCCGTAAACTTGGCTTCTTGAGTCTCATCTTTGGGTTTTACTTTTAAAACCTTTTCCCCTACCTTATGAGGATCACCATCAGTAATATTAGCGCTTAGACTTTTGCCCCTCATTACTAAACCCACACGGTAGGCAGTCGCTTTTTTTAATAAAAAGGTGACTCCATCAATTACCGTTTTATTAAAAAGCTGAGTATATTCTGAAGTATCCTCAATTCTGCCTGCCCGACGATCAATAATGATCAATTTTTCATCAACTGTGCCCATATTGGCTCGAAAACAAACATCGCCTGGTTTAAGTTCCATATTAATTCCAGCTACTTCAAACGGGCCTCTGCCAATCGCATAAACTTTAGGATTATAACCAAATAAACCTAGATGGGCCGTATGACTTTCTGGATAGGTTTTTTTATCAATGGCAATTAAGGTACCACAAATGCCTTCTTGAGCTAAGCGGTCTAAGTTAGGAGTTTTGGCCGCTCCTAGTGGTGTTTTTCCGCCTAATTCTTTGATCGGCCGATCTCCTAACCCATCACAAACAATAAAAACAATCTTTTTCATAAATTTAAGCGGTTAATTTTTCTTCAATTCTTAATAAACGGTTGTATTTAGCTACTCTTTCTCCCCTGTCTGGCCCGCCGAATTTTGATTGCCAAGAAGTACTGCCGACGACTAAATCTGCAATCATATCATCATTGGTTTCGCCGCCCCGATGAGAAACAACGGTCGTATATCCGGCCTGATCAGATAATTTAATCGCCTCTATGGTTTCGGTAACCGTCCCAATCTGGTTGAGTTTAATCAAAACGCTATTAACCGCTTTTTGATCAATCGCTTTTTGAATCCTTTTAACATTGGTGGTCAAAAGATCGTCTCCCACTATCTGAATTTTATCTCCCACCTGCTTGGTAAAATATACCCACTCTTCCCAATCTTCTTCTCCATGCATATCTTCCATTGACCAAATAGGATATTTTTTAGTCCATTCAATAATTTTCTGCGTCCATTCTCTTGGACTTAACTTGGTTCCCCCTTCGCTTTTTAAAACATAATGTCCGTTTTCAAAAAACTCTGAAGCAGCGGCATCCAGTCCTAAAACTACTTGATCTGGCAATTTATAGCCCGCTTTTTCTGTGGCTTGAACCATCAATTGGAAAGCCTCTTCATTTGATTTAAGCTCTTTAGGCATAAAAGCGCCCTCATAACCTACGCCTACAGCATAACCTTTAGCATCTAAAATTTTCTCCAAACTATGGAAAATCTCTGAACCCACTCTTAATCTCTCGCTAAAACTGTTAAATTTATCTTTTTGAGGAATGACAAAATATTCTTGACAGTCGGTTGACCAATTGCCATGTTTGCCGCCTTCCAAGATGAGAATCATAGGTTGGGGCAACTCAAATTTTTTATTGCCTTGCAATTGACCAAAGTACTGGTATAAAGGAATTTTTTGAGATCTGGCGGCGGCTCGGCAAACAGCCATAGAAACGCTAATAATAGCATTGCCTCCCAACTTAGATTTATCTTCTGTTCCGTCGGCTTTAATCATTAACTGATCAATCTTTTTTTGATCATAAGCATCTTCGCCTACCAAAACATCTTTAATTTTGGTTTTAATATTTTCAACTGCTTTTAAAACCCCTTTACCGCCATACCTTTTGGGATCTCCGTCTCTAAGCTCTAAAGCTTCGGTACTGCCAGTGGAGGCCCCAGAAGGAACTTGGCCTAAAGCCATCGTTCCGTCTGCCAAAGTTACCTCTGCCTCTACCGTAGGATGACCTTTAGAATCCAAAATCTCCCTCGCATAAATGTTTTTTATTTTCATAAAAATATCTCAAATCTCAAAACTGAAATCTAAATCTTAAAACTTTAAATCTTTTATTAGTTTTTAGATTTGACATATGATTTTGACATTTGACATTTGAGTTCTGAAATAATTAATTTACCCTATTTCTTCTAATCTAATAGTGTTGGTTTGCCCGGACACACCCCATTGTCTACCATAAATGGTCACTACTCGGTCACCTTTTTTCAAAAGCCTTTTTTTCTTTAAAAACATTAAGGCTGTTTTAGTTGACCTAATGGTGGCTTTATTTTGAGGAAATCTATAATAAACCGGCCGCACGCCATAAGCTAAACAAAGCTGGTCTCTTGTTGTTTTCTCTTGAGTTAAGGCAATAATGGGAATTGGCGGCCGCAAACGGGCTAAATATCTGGCGGTCTTACCTGTATCAGTAAAAACCACAAAGCATTTTAGCTTTAATTGTTTTAAAAAATGCAAGGAGTGTTTATTTTGAGCAATCTTATAGGCAGAAAATGTCATCACTTCAGATAGGTCGTGGGGTTCAAATTCTATTTTGGGAGCCTCTCTATGTTTTTCAATAAAACCAATGATTCTCCTCATAATCTGAACCGCCTTTAAGGGAAAACGGCCGCTGGCGCTTTCTGCGGAAAGCATGGTACAATCAGCGGCATCATAAACTGCATTGGCAACATCAGCTACTTCGGCTCTGGTCGGCCGCGGCTTTTGAATCATTGACTCCAACATTTGCGTCGCTACAATGACTGGTTTGGCTAACTCGCGGCAACGTTTGATGATTATTTTTTGATAATAAGGCACTTTTTCCAAAGGCGCTTCTATGCCTAAATCTCCCCTGGCAACCATAACCCCATCGGCTTCTTCAATAATCTCTTCAAAATTGGTAATTGCTTGTTTGGTTTCTATTTTAGCAATTATTTGGGCATTTAAACCCTGCTTTCTAATGGCATTTTTTAACTCAAGCATATCTTTTCTATTTCTCACAAAAGAATAACCAAAAAAATCAATATCTCTCTTGGCTGGCATAGAAATAAACTCTAAATCTCTTTTAATTAAAGAAGGTAGGTCTAAATCAGTCGCTGGAAAATTAATCCCCTTATTGCTCTTTAACAAACCACCCTCAACCACTTTAGTGACTACTTTCTTTCTATCTTTGGAAATTTCGACCACTTTAGTCTCTAAATAGCCGTCATCAAGATAAATGGTGTGGTCTGGTTTTAAACCTTTAATTGAGCTTAATCCTTCAACGGTAATGTTTTCTTTATCATCTTCTTTTCCTGTCTCTGTAAAAGAAATCAGTTTGCCCTTGACTAGTCTTATTTGACCCTCAAAACCACCTACCCTTAACTCCGGCCCTTTCAAATCAACTAAAATAGCCACTGGTTTAGCTAATCTTTTGGCTACTTTTCTGACTCGATCAATTCTATCTCCATGCCATTCTAGGGTTCCGTGCTTGGTATTAAAGCGAAAAATAGAGACGCCGGCCCTGATCATTTCCGCGATCATCTTTTCAGAATCACAGGCCGGCCCAAGAGTAGCAATCGTTTTGGTTTTAATCATTTTTTACTGGCTTTCTTGTTTACAAATAAAAAATACACACCAAAGGAGTATCAATTCTAATTATAACTCTTCGGTTCAATTTTGCAATTCCCTTTTTTATTATATCTCAACTTTTTATTTAGCCCATACTAGTCTGCTGTTCTTATACTTATAAACCAGCAACTCAATTCTTATCTACCAAATCACTCCTTAACCACCAAAGTTTTAGCAATTTTATCATGCCAACCCTGTTTCTTATCATCAGCCAAAACCCAAAAAAAGCCTAAACATAAAGGAATGGCAGAAACAATATAGCCTAAATACCTTAAAACTGCTTCTTTATAGTCTAAGGCCTTGCCGTTTTCCTTAACTACTTTAATACCCATGGCCCTTTTGCCAACGGTTTGGCCATTCCAGTTAACCCAAAGCAGAATGAAATAGAGGGCTCCGGTTAAACTACTGAATATCCCCCGACGGAAAAAAGGTATTATCTTAACTAAAAACCGTTGGGCTATTATTAAAATAATCCCGTCAATTAAGGTTGCCACAAACCTGACTCCAAAACCAGCATATTTTTTATTTACCATAACTGATCACCTCCTTTGCCTCGCCGAGTCAGGGCGGGCTTTACATCAAAACTTTTTAAACACCTTTTGAGTTCTTCTAAGGGTAACCCTACAATATTAGTATAACTTCCTTGATAATTTTTTACAAAATCACATTTTCTATCTTGGATGCCATAAGCCCCAGCCCTATCTAAATAAACACTGGTATCCAAATAGTCTTTTATCTCCTTTTTATTCAACTTCCTAAATCTAACTTCGGTAATGACTAAACTCCTCTTTTCTCTTCCTTTACTATCTATTAAGACCAACCCTGTTAATACTTGATGAGTTTTATGACTCAGTCTCTCAAGCATCTGTTCTGCTTCTTTTCTATTCTTAGGCTTGCCTATAATCCTGCTCTGCAGGACGACAAAAGTATCCGCCGCAATAATTAAAAAATCTTTCTTTTTAATTCTCTCTTTAGCTGCTTGAGCCTTAGATAGGGCAATGGCCATAGCCAACTTTTTGGGGTCTTTAATTTTCTTTTCCAAAAGCCTCTCATTAATGCCGCTCCCTATGATTTTAAAATCTAAACCTAAGGACTGAAGAAGGTCCTTTCTTCTGGCCGATGCTGAAGCTAAAATAATCTGCATTAATTTACCCCACGCAGTTTAGTTTTGGGCAAAACTCTCTGAACTGATTTTAATATATTTTGCATTTATTGAGAAGAATAAGGTCTAATCTTCAAAAACTCAGGATCTAAACAATTCTGTGGCCTGAATTTCTGTAAAACCCAATTCGCCCTTTCTACTTTCTAAAATCTTTTTTCTTTTTGCAAAAATCTGAAAAAAGACTGTTATAAATAACGCTTACCCGCCTGAATTTTCCCGAGGCGAACACAGCTGGATAAGCAGTTGTGAGCACTCAAAAAATTCTGGCGGGAAGACCACCAATCTTCATCAGTTATTAGAGAATAGCATCTAGCGTCTAGTTATCAATTAACTAAACGCTAATTTCTAGGCGCTAAACGCTGAAAATTACTTTACTTTGTAAGTTTTTCTCTTATAAAACTCTGCCTCCTTTCCTGGATTCCATTGGCTCACCGGGCGCAGATATCCAACTATACGAGAATAGACTTCGCAAAGAGTTCTCTTTTTCTTATTCTTTTTCATCTCCCCTCCTTTCTTTACTCATAACTCAATAATTTTTTGTCATCCAGAGGATGATTCCGCTCTGCGGGAAGCTTATTTCTTATTTCCCTTTATACCCTATTTCCTCATCACATTTGGGACAATATTTATGTTCACCAGTTAAATAACCATGTCTGGGACAAATAGAAAAAGTCGGGGTTAAAGTAAAATAAGGTAAATGATAATTCTCTGCGATCTTTCTAATTAACTGCTTCACTGATTTAATATCGGTCAAGCTTTCTCCTAAAAAACCATGTAAAACCGTGCCGCCATTATATTTGGCCTGCAATTCATCCTGATGGTCTAGGACTTCAAAAATATCATCCGTCCACTGGACGGGCGGATGAGTAGAATTAGTATAAAAAGGTTCAATTCCGTCTTTGCCTAAGTCTTTTTCATTGGCAACTTCAATTTCCGGATATCTTTCTTTATCAATCCTGGCAAAACGGTAAGAGGTCCCTTCTGCTGGCGTGGCTTCCAAGTTAAACAGTTGACCCGTTGACCTTTGATATTGCAAAATTCTTTTTCTCATAAAATTCATTATTTCTAAGGCTAAGGCTTTGGCTTCTGGATCAGTAATGCTTTTACCTAAAAAATTTATCAAAGCTTCATTCATGCCATTAATGCCAATGGTGTTAAAATGATTGGCCCAATACTGACCGGTTCTACTTTTAACGTCAGATAGGTAATACTTACAGTATGGATAAAGGCCTTTTTCAGTAAACTCTTCCACGGTTTTTCTTTTAATTAATAAGGAGTCTCGACTAATTCTCATCAGCCGATTTAAGCGCCGGAAAAAGTCTCTTTTATCTCGGGCTAAAAAGCCAATTCTAGGCAGATTAATGGTCACCACTCCCACTGCCCCCGTGAGAGGATTGGCGGCAAACAAACCACCCCGTTTTCTTAAAATCCTATTATCAAGCCTCAGTCGGCAACACATACTCCGAGCGTCATCGGGCTCCATATCTGAATTAACATAGTTCGCCCAATAAGGAATGCCGTATTTTCTAGTCATTTCAAACACCGGTTTTAAAACCGGATTATCCCAATTGAAATCTTGAGTAATAGAATAAGTAGGAATGGGGAAAGTGAAAACCCTGCCGTGAGCATCACCTTCACTCATCACTTCGGCAAAAGCTTGATTAAAAATGTCCATTTCTTGCTGAAAGCTCTTGTATTTAGCCTTAACTGGTTTACCAGCAATAATAACCACCTCTTTCCCTACTGTTTTAGGAGGAGTTAAATCTAAAGTAACGTTAGTAAATGGGGTTTGAAAGCCCACTCGAGTGGGAACATTCATATTGTATAAAAATTCTTGCATCGCTTGTTTCACCTGTTTGTAGTTTAATTTGTCATAGCGGATAAAAGGAGCCAAATAAGTATCAAAATTAGCTACGGCTACCGCTCCTGCCACTTCTCCTTGAAGGGTATAAAAGAAATTAACTAGTTGGCCTAAAGCAGTAGTAAAATGTTTGGGCGGAGCTGAATGAATTTTTCCAGGTACACCGCCAAAACCGCGAATTAAAAAATCTCTTAAATCCCAGCCTGTGCAATAAGCACTCAGCAGAGCTAAGTCGTGAATATGAAGGTCGCCATATAAATGGGCTTTACGAACTGAACGAGGATAAATTTTATTAAGCCAAAAATTAGAGGACAAGATTGAGGCCACATGATTATTTAGGCCCTGCAGAGAATAGGTCATATTGGCATTTTCTTTCACCAGCCAGATAGATTTATCTAAGTATTTTTGAATCAACTCATCGGAATCAACCAAAGAAGAGATGTCTCTCAGTTTACCATGAAGGTCGCGATACAAAGTAAAAGCCCTGTAGGTTTTTTCATGACCTCTTTTAAGTAAAATCTTCTCTACGATATCCTGAACCTGTTCCACCTCAGGAATAATGGTTTTGTTAAATCTTTTTTCCAGTTCTTTAACCACTAAGCCAGCCAAATACTTGGCTCTTTTTCTATCTTTGCCTCCAGCCGCTTTGGCTGCCAGCCAAATGGCTCTTTCAATATTTTGGACATTAAAGGCAACAATCCGTCCATCGCGTTTTTTAATTTTTTTAATCTGAGTAGTTGTTTTTGGTCTGGCCACGTTCCCTCCGGTCAAGTTTAAAGTTTAAAATGCAAAACTTAAAATTGCTTAGTGCGCTTACTAATACAATTTTTGTGAATGTTAATTTTGTCCAATCCGCCAGCTGGCGGAGAGTTAATTAACCGAACAAAAATTCGTATAGCAAAAGCACTTAACTTATCTCCCTAATTATCTTTTTAAACTCATCTACATCTTTAAATTCCAAAAAAACACTGGCAAAACGCAAATAAGCCACCTCATCCATTCTTTTTAACCTGGTTAAAACCATCCGACCCACATCAGAACTAGAAATTTCTGTTGATTTTCTATTAAGCAGTCTCATTTCAATCTCGTCAATAATGTTTTCTATATCTTCTTCACCGCAAGGTCTTTTCTCACAAGCCTTAATAATTCCTGCTTTAATCTTTTCCCGATCAAAATCTTCTAAATTGCCATCTTTTTTGACCACTTTAAGGTCAATTACCTCTACTCTTTCATAAGTCGTGAATCTTTTGCCGCACTTATTGCATTCTCTTCTCCTGCGAGTCACGCTTCCATCTTCGCTTTCTCGTGATTCTAAAACTGAAGTTTGGTCGCTGGCACAATAAGGACACAACATAAATCAAATGAAAAAGTTAAAGCGTAAAATTCAAAAAATTTTACATTTTTCGCTTTACATTTTAAAATTTAATGGACACTAAATATAGTGTCCAAGATAATATTGGGGCACTAAACTTAGTATGTCAACCAGCAATAAAAACATCAAAATATATCAATTTCTGCTTTTACAGAGGGAAAGGGATTAAACTAAGAACAAGTAGAAGAGACAAAAATCAAAGGGTTAACAAAGGCATAAAAAGCATCTCTACAAAGAGGGAATTAAAGAATAAAAATTTTATTCAAAAAATTTTAATTTGTCTAATCGAACTGGCCTTTTATCTTTTCTAAATTGACTTGAGTTTTTTTCATAGCGCTGTCAATTGTTGCTTTAGATTGGTCAGAAACTTTATCCAAAAGCGACCCTAAAACTTCTATATGTTTTTGGCTAGCTTTATTAATTGTATCTTTCATTTCAGGTGTTGCTTTCCCTTCTCTAGTTAGTTCTATAAACAAATTCAAGGCTTGTTCTAAATATTTTTCGGCCTTATCAGTTGTGCTCACCCCCAGCTCTGTTTTACCTCCCTCAATTAAAGCTCTGGCAGCACCGATTCTTTTATCAGCATATAAAAGCAACCTTTCGAACTTAACCTCTGGTTTTTTAGTAAAAGTGAGCAGAATCCGATCCCGCAGCATCTTCAACCAGTATAAGGGATGGTCAGGTAAAATCCCAGGATAAGGCAGGTAATAATCAACTTCAGTTATTTTTACCTTTACATTAACTGGTTCTTCACCAGCTATTTTAAGTTGATTATATCTTTCTTGGCTCATTTCTATTATTTCTTCCTTATCTTCGCCTTTATCTAGATCAATTATCTCCATACTTTTGCTAGCTTCATTATTTTGCGCTCCCGCCTGATTAACCCGAAAAGCAGAAAAAGCCACAATCCCCAAACCGAAAAGCAAAGAAAGAAAAATTAAAAGAAAGTTTTTAAATGTTTGCATTTTATTTACCTCACCGGAGGCGGGTCTCCTTTAATTAGTTACTAATAGCTTAATTTCTAAACAATATTCTATCTTTTCCCAATCTTTGATGCAACCCTAGGCTTGAATTTCTTGAATTTCATTTCTTTGTTTATTTCCAAAAAATTTATCAGACTTGTTCTTATAAAGTTTTGTTTTCCAGTTTCTTATAATACCAAACTTTAATTGACTCGGTGGTCACAAAATAAAGGCCTACTAAAGCCAAAACCGCAATCATCAATTTGGCCGTAGGCCTGATAAATAAAAACTCCCCTGCCAGAAAACTGAAAGGAATAATTAAGGTTAAAACAATCGCTCCACCACTGATTAAGACCAGCCACCAGGAAGGTTTCTCTCCCCGCCAAAACCATTTTTTGGTTCTTAAGGAAAAAACAAAGAAAATCTCGGTTAAAACACTCATTGTAAACCATAAGCTTTGCATTAAAGCCTCGGGAAGCTTATTAAATAAGGCAAAAAATAAGAAGTCAAAAAAAGAACTGACGGTACCTAAAAACAAAATTAAATTTCCAATCTCTCTTAAGTTAAAATGAACTGGTTTAGTCAACTCATCTTTATCTACGGAATCCAAGGAAACCGCGCTTAAAGGTAGATCAGAAAGTAAATTAACCAATAATATCTGGTTGGGTAACATCGGTAAAAAAGGAATAAACAAGGAAATTAAAGCCAAAGAATAACAGTTGCCAAAATTAGAAGATAAGGTTACTTTAAGATATTTTAAGATATTTTTAAAAATCCTGCGGCCAAACTTGACACCATTAACTATGGTTCTTAAATCCTTTCTTAAAAGCACTATGTCTGCTTCTTCTTTGGCTACATCAACAGCAGAATCAACCACTAAAGCGACATCAGCCATTCTCAAGGCCGGGACATCATTGATGCCGTCTCCCATAAAACCGACAATTTTTTGCTTTTTTAAAACTTTAACAATTTTAAATTTCTCCTGTGGCGTTACCCGAGCGAAAACTCGGTTATTGACCACTAAGTTTTCAAACTCCCGACCGTTCATCCCTTCTAAACTACTACCCAAAACAACCTCGTTTCCTTTAGTCACCAAACCAATTTTTTGAGCCACAAAAAAAGCTACCTGGGGACTATCACCGGTTAGAATTTTTATTTCTATGCCGGCCTTTTCTGCTTTCTCTACTGCTTCAATGGCCGTCACTTTCAAAGGATCTTCAAAAACAGCAAAACCTAAAAAACAGAGTTGATTTTCATCTTCCACCGTCCCTCCTTGACTTTTTTTAATGGCCATTCCATAGATCCTTTTCCCTTCTGCGCCAGCCCTTTGTAATTCTTTTTCATAAAAGCTTTTACCCTCCCTTCCAAGTTTTCGCCACTGGCCATCTGCCAAATAATAGCTTGACTCTTTTAATAAAAACTCGGCCGCTCCTTTAAGTACAAGCAGGTTGTCTTTATTAAATCTGATATAAGTCCTATCTCCTCTTTTATTCGGATCAAAAGGTTCTTCTTTGATTAATTCGCTTTTATGCTTTAATTTTTCTTTCTTTACTGCCGTAACCAATAAAATCCGGTCAAAGTTGCTTCTTAACTCCTTATATTTTTCTCTAAGCGGAATGGTGGCGGCCAAAAAGTACTGCCAAAACTCTGCTTCGTTTTTGGCCACGATCCGGTCTAAAACTATCCTATTTTCAGTCAAAGTCCCGGTTTTATCAAGACAAAGAACTTCAATATTGCCCAAATCTTCAATGCTGGACAGTCTTTTGACGACTACCTTTTTCTTGGCCAATTGCAGAGCACCGGAAGACATGGTAATCAAACAAACCAAAGGCAGACCCTCAGGCACCAAACCAACGCTTAAAGCAATCACAAAAAGTAAGAAATGAGGAATATCAATGCCTATTCCTTTTAAAATTAGGTTAAGCAGAAAAATTAAAAGCAAAGAAATAATTGCCAGCCATAAAATAAATTGGCTGATCTTATCAATGTTCTTTTCAAAACTGCTCTTGCCTTTTTTTTCTTTGACCAAACCCGCCATTTTCCCCAATTCCATCTTTTTCCCAGTGGCGATCACCACTCCTTCGGCCATACCGGCAATAATCCTGCTACCTGCAAAAAGAATATTTTCCGCTTCAAAAATGCTCTGGGATTCTTTGGTTAATTCTTTAGCTCTTTTTTCTAAGATTTTTGATTCACCCGTCAGGATAGATTCATCAACACTGAGGTTTTCTTGTTTTAGAATCCTTAAATCAGCGGGGACAACGTCACCTTCGCCCAAAACCACTATTTCTCCAGGAACTAGATTTCTTTTATCCAGTTTTTCTGCTCGGTCGTCGCGTTTGACCAAACACTTGGTAGAAATAAACGACCTTAGTTTTTCCATGGTTTTCTCAGAACGGTATTCCTGGAAAAATCCTAAAAACGAGCTGATAACCACGATTAAACCAATGGTCACCAACTGATGAATATCAGCAAGTAGCAAAGCAATCAAGCAAGCAAATAAAAGAAGGTAAAAAAAGGCATTGTTGATTTGCCTAAAAAATATTTTTAAAACTCTGCCTTTTTTCTGCTCCAGCTCATTTTCCCCAAAGGTTTTTAGTCTCTTTTTTGCTTCCTCCGCAGTTAGCCCTTCCGACCGACTATTTAATTTATCTAAAACCGCCGACGAAGATAAACAAGTAAACTCTTTATAAACCTTAACCATGCTTTAACCATTTTAGCATGAAACCGCACCTCTTTTCTCTCTTTCTATTGGTTAAGAGGAATTTTTGGAGTAGAAATTCACGAAAAAGCAATTTATTCTCCTAGAATAGTTAAATCTATCCCTCTGGCTCTTGCTTCAAACAATTCCACAAAAAAGATTCCCTGCCAAGTGCCTAAACTTAGTTCTCCATTTTTAACCGGCGACCAATGAGTTGAGCCAAAAAGAGCCGTCGCTTGATGGCCTCGAGCATTAATCGGACCTTCGTAGCTATGCTCCCATCTTTGTTTTTCGGGCAGGATTCTTTTTAAATTCCTGATAAAATCCTGGTGGACGGCCGGATCTTTTTCGGTCACCACTAAACTGGCGGTCGTATGACCAATCCTAATTAAACAAAAACCTTCTTTTATCCCACTCTCCTTTATAGCCTGATTGATCTTTTCCTCTAACCCTACAAACTCATAAAGCTTGGTTGTTTGAATGGTAATTGTCTTATTAATAAGTTTCATAAATTACTATTATTAACTGTGGACCTTAATAAAAGCGTTAATGGAGTGGCTACAGCTTTTTTTATTTCTTTATTTTTCTTTTCTCTGCCTCAATAATGTCTTCTATCTGTTCTATTGTTTGTTTTAATTTACCTTGGACATTACGAATCAAATAGTCAAATCTTTGGTATTGCCTTAATTCCCATTTGGCTCGGTTAAGACTCCAATCAAATTCTCTTTTAGTTTCTGTGGCTCTTCTTTTCATTCTTTTTTCTAAAATTGGCAGGCTTTCGGTTAAAAAAATAAAAACAGCGTGAGGAACATCTTTTTTAACTCTTTTATATACATTCTTCACTCCCCTGACATCAATCCGCCAGAGAATATCTTTACCTGTGGCCAAGGCCTCCCTGACATGCTTTTTTTGGGTGCCTCGATAAGTCCCCCTGTATTCTACCCATTCATAAAAAGCCTCATTGGCAATCAATTTTTCAAATTCATCTTTGTTAACAAAATAATAGTCAAAGCCTTCTTTCTCATCTAGTCTTTTTATCCGAGAATTAGTAGTTACCAAGCGTCTCATATTTTTATTTCTCTTAAGCAACCCTCTGATCACACTATCTTTACCTGAACAACTGGGACCAGAAATAACTACTAAAAGATTTCTTTTCTTTTGGCCTTCAAGTTCTCTTTCAAATTGAGACATAAATAGTCCTTTGCTTCTAAACGCTATTAAATAATTATATCTCTTTTTTTAAAAAATATTCTACTTGTTTCTTGGGCAAGCCAATCTTAATTAATCTTTCTTTTATCTCTTTAGAATCTAGTTTTTGCTTCCGCCATTTATTGCCAATCAGTCTGATTGATTCCCTTATTTCGTGAGGGAAAATAATCCAAGACTTAGTCGCTGAGGCATAATAATCAGGAATAAATTTGGCCCAAGATTTATAAAACAAGGCGGCAGTAGTAATGTTTTTAGCGCCGCAAAGCTTGAGATATTTTTTAACGGCAATCAAAGTTTCGCCTGAATCAGCCACATCATCAAAAACTAAAAGCTTTTCTTTTAAAACAGGAATAGGCAAAGATTGGGCAATCACCGGCGAGGGTTTCGTTTCAAAGATACCACTGTAGAATTTAACATGAATGCTCCCAACCTCTTTTATTCCTAAATAATCTGCCATTGTCCGGCTCCAAGTCCAACCGCCCTTAGCCATCGTGATTAAACGATCAAACTTTTTCCTGCTGGTCAGGATTTTTTTAGCTAGGGAAAAAGTTAACTCGCCCATTTCTTCCCAGGAAGGAACAATATAAAAAACCTTGTCATCTTTGAATTTTACTGGTTTAAATTCCATTTTTCATTCCCATTCCATTGTGGCTGGCGGTTTGGTAGTTATATCATACACCACTCGGGAAACTCCTGAAACTTGGTTCACTATCCGAGAAGATATTTTTTGAAGTAAATCATAGGGTAAGCGACTCCAGGCCGCCGTCATAATATCTAAAGAACCATAGACTCTTAGTCCCACCACTTCACCATAAACTCTGGTATCACCTTTAACGGCCGTACTTTTTATTCCGGTCATCACTGGAAAAGATTGAAAGACTTTTGAATACCATCCCGCTTTTTTGATTTCTTCCAATACTATTTGATCAGCCTGTTGTTGTTTTACCAATCTTTCTTTAGTTACCTTACCAATAATCCTAATGGCCTGACCAGGCCCAGGAAAGGGCTGTTTCATAATAATTTTCTCTGGTAATCCCAATTTTCTAGCAATAACTCTAACTTCGTCTTTATAAAAATCTCTTAAGGGTTCTACTAGTTTTAAGTCCATTTTTTTAGGCAAACCCGCCACGTTGTGATGGGATTTGATTTTCGAGGCTTTTTTGCTGCCTTTTGATTCAATCACGTCAGAGTAGATCGTTCCCTGAGCTAAAAATTCAACCCCCTTAATTTTTTTAGCTTCTTTTTCAAAAAGTTGAATATAAAGCCGACCAATAATTTGGCGCTTTTTTTCTGGATCAATCACTCTTTTCAATTGGTTTAGAAATAAGTTTTTTGCTTTAACAATAATGGGTTTAACTTTTAAAATCTTTGAAAAAATTTGCTCAACTTCATTTTTAGTTTCAATTCTCATTAAGCCACTTTCTATATAAATTGGGTATAAATTTTTACCAATAGCTCTGCCGAGCAAAGCCGCGCTTACGGTTGAATCTATTCCACCAGAAACCGCTGCTACTACTTTGCTTTCCCCTACTTGTTTTTTAATATGCTTAATTATCTGTTTGAGCTGGATTTTTCTGGGTCTAAGTTGGCAACTACAAACATTAGTAAGAAAATTTTTAAGTATTTCTTTACCAAACTCTGTGTGTTCTACTTCAGGATGAAATTGAACGCCGTAAAAATGGCGTTTTAGATCAGCGGTCCAGGCTGATTTAACATCTTTGGTTGAACCCAAAATCTTAAATCCTGAGGGCAATTTCACCACTGTATCTCCGTGACTCAACCAAACTCGAGAACTTTGAGGTATATTCTTCAAAATCGAACTGGCTTGCCCGCCTAAATTTTTCCGCAGGAAAATTTTGGCGGGGCCGTATTCTTTGTGGCCGGCAATTACTTTACCGCCAAGAAGATAGGCCATCAGTTGCCAACCATAACAAATGCCTAAAATAGGTAAACCCAAACTAAAGATTTTTTTATCAATTTTGAAAGCATTTTTCTCATAAACTGTCCCTGGTCCGCCCGAAAAAATCATCCCTTTTACTCTGAGTTTTTTAATTTTATTAAAGCTTAGTTCGGGATCAACAAGCTGATAATTAATCCCCAAATCCCTGACTCTTCTGGTAATCAAGTGGCAAGTTTGAGAACCAAAGTCAAAAATAAGGACTTTATTTTCTTTCATAATTGTCTCCTCCATCAGTGATAATTAGACTATGAGGATGACTTTCGGCTAAAGCCGCCGGGCTCATTTTGATAAAGCGAGCTTTTCGAACAATTTGTCTGAGATTATGGGCGCCAATATAAACCATGCCTGCCTTAAGCCCGCCCATTAATTGAAAAACCAACTCTTCAACCGTCCCCTTATAGGAAACCAAACCCTCAACTCCTTCGGAAACAAACTTGCCGGCCACACCCCTGACGCTTTGACCATATCTGGAGGCCGAACCTTTTTTCATGGCCGCCGCTGAACCCATGCCTCGGTAATATTTATATTTTTTCCCTTTAATTTTGACTACTTTGCCTGGTGCTTCTAAAGTCTGGGCAAATAAACTGCCCATCATTACTGCCGAAGCGCCGGCCGCTAAAGCCTTGGTAATATCTCCAGAATATTTAATCCCGCCGTCTGCTATAACCGGTACTTTATATTTTTTAGCCACCTCCGCACAATCACGGATGGCTGATAACTGAGGTACACCTACACCAGAAACAATTCTGGTAGTACAAATAGAGCCTGGACCTAAGCCAACTCTAACAGCCGAAGCTCCAGCCTTAATTAAAGCCAAAGCTCCTTCGGCCGTACCTACATTACCAGCAATTAATTCCAGTTTAGGGTAGGTTTTTCTTAATTTAGCTGTACTTTTAATAATGTATTGGCAGTGACCATGAGCACTATCTAAAACAATCACGTCAGCGGCGGCTTTAACCAAAGCTTTGGCTCTTACCATTAAGTCTGGACCAGCAGCAACAGCCGCTCCCGCCAAAAGCTGACCTTTTTTATTTCTGGCAGCAGTCTTTCTCAGTCTTTTCACTTGGTGGACTTGGTGGACTTGGGCTTTAATGGTTAAATTGCGGTGAATTAAACCAATCCCTCCTTCTTGAGCTAAAGCAATCGCTAACCTCCCCTCGGTCACTGTATCCATAGGAGAAGAAACTAAAGGAAGATTAAGAACAATCTTCTGAGTCAATTGACTTTTAAGGTCTAGTTCTTCTGGGTGGGCGGTGGAATAATTGGGTAAAAGCAAAACATCATCGAAAGATAAACTTTCCTGAAATTTGATGGTCTTCATAAATCTTTACCCGCCTAAATTTTCCTGAGGCGAACGCGGCCGAACCCGCAAATGTAAGCACTCAATAAATCTTGGTGAGTCCTCATCAAATAAAAAAACGGCCGTCAAAAGCCGTTTGTTTTTAAAATTTGTCTTAAGAATGAAAAAGTTGGCTTCTCTAATCCAACCATATAATATTCTACTCTGTATGTAAAAGTTATGTCAAGAAGCTATCGCTTTGCTGAAGCTAATTTGATGGCATCAATCACCTGATTTAATCTTTCTTCTGACTCTTGAAGGCTAAAAGTTTGTTGCTCTTCAAGAAAATAGTGAAAAACTCGATTGCGGCACTTTTTCCAAGTCTGCCATAAAGTTTGGGCTGTTTCTTTATTGGTTTTCTGGATTATTTCTTGATACAAGCATTCTTTTTTTAAGTAAGGAATATTTTCTAGATGGGGGTTTAGAGCTTTTCCTAATCTAAACCTGTCTGATTGGTATTGAAATTTAGAAATAAGGCCAATTTTAAAAAGCCAATCTTTTAAAAAACCCTCAAAAGCTTTGGCCGCCGGCATCACAATAAAAGAATAGTCAAAAAGTTTATCTTGATTTTTCTTAGCCCAATTTAAAAGATAAAAACTTTGCTTTATCAAACTTTGTTGGGTAAAATTAAGCTTGTTAAACCAATCTTGTTTTTCAAACATGACTAATTCCTATTATTCTGTTATCCTATTATCCTAATTTATTATTATCCTATTATCCTATTATCCTAATGTCAAATCCTGGTTTTAAACTATTTAAAAAACGTAAAAAGGCTTTATTGCAAAAAGCTAAAGGTTTAAAAGAAAAATATCATTCCTCCAGGCCTTGGATTAAATTCTTAATCATTCTAATCTTTATTTTTATTCTTCTCGTTTCATCCTTCTTAATTTATATCCTCAGAGACCTGCCTTCTCCAACCAAACTTTCTTCAGATGAATTCCCCACCTCAACCCACATTTTTGACCGCAATGGCATTTTATTATATGAAATCTACACTGAACAGAACCGCACTCCAATCAAGCTCGAAGATATGCCTGAATATGTTAAACAGGCCACGATTGCCATCGAAGATAAGGATTTTTATAAACATAAAGGGTTGGCTTTTCGCGGCATCAGCCGGGCGGTTTATAATATTATTTTCAAAAAGAAGCTTCAGGGCGGCTCCACCATTACTCAACAACTCATTAAAACTACTCTTTTAACTCCGGAAAGAACTTTGAAAAGAAAAATCAGAGAAGCTATCCTCGCCTCCTTAACGGAAATGATTTATTCCAAAGATGAAATCTTAGAGATGTATTTAAATCATGTCCCTTATGGCGGCACGGCCTATGGTATTGAACAAGCAGCCCAAATGTATTTTGATAAACCGGCTAAAGACTTAAATTTGGCCGAAGCGGCTTTGCTGGCCGGTTTGCCGGCCGCACCCACCAGATATTCTCCTTTTGGTGCCAATCCTCAAATGGCCAAAGAAAGACAAAATTCTGTTCTTAATCAAATGATGGAGGAGAACTACATCTCTAAAGATGAGGTCGAGCAAACTTACGCTCAAGAACTTGAATATGTTCCCCGGCAAACCAATATTAAAGCCCCTCATTTTGTTATGTATGTTAAAGAGATGCTCGTAGAAAAATACGGCTCTTTTTTAGTTGAACAAGGCGGGTTGAGGGTAACCACCAGTCTGGATTGGCAAATCCAAAAACAGGCTGAAGAAACCATTGCTTCAGAAACAGCCAAATTGAAAAATATGAATGTCTCTAATGCCGGCGCTATGGTAACCAAACCTGATACTGGCGAAGTTCTAGCCATGGTGGGCTCTAAAGATTATTTTGACGAAGAAATCGATGGCAACGTTAACATCGCCACTTCTCTGCGTCAACCTGGTTCTTCAATTAAGCCCATTAATTATGCTGCTGGATTGATTAATGGTTACACCCCAGCCACTTTATTTTTAGATATTCCTATTTGTTTTACTTCAGTCGGCCAACCCAAGCTTTACTGTCCTCACAACTATGATAATAAATTCCACGGTCCGGTGACTTTACGCTCGGCTCTGGCTAATTCCTATAATATTCCCGCAGTTAAAATGCTCTCTTTAAATGGCATTAAGGCGATGATGGCCACGGCTAGAATGATGGGCATTACCACCTGGAGTCAGGATTCCTCTCTCTATGGGTTATCTTTAACTTTGGGTGGCGGAGAAGTTAAGATGACGGAGATGACGATCGCCTTCGGCGTTTTTGCCAATATGGGTAAAAAAGTAGATTTACAACCTATTTTAAAAGTAGAAGACTATAAAGGAAACTTTTATCAGGAATTCAAGCCAGAAGAAAAAGAAGCTTCCCTGGTTTTATCTCCGGGAGTAACTTTTTTAATC
The DNA here is from genome assembly GCA_964589815.1 of uncultured Pseudomonadales bacterium. Taxonomy (GTDB): domain Bacteria; phylum Patescibacteriota; class Microgenomatia; order UBA1400; family UBA1400; genus CAZPUR01. The sequence goes on along the minus strand of CAZPUR010000001.1, from coordinate 30,929 downwards.
AATGACATCCTGGCTGATAATCAGGCCCGAACCCCTATGTTTGGCTCCCGCTCTCAGCTTTTAATTCCTAATCACACCGTCTCAGTTAAAACCGGCACGACTGACCATCCTAAGGGGCCAAGAGATAATTGGACCATCGGCTATACCCCTTCTTATTTAGTCGTTACTTGGGTAGGCAACAATGATAATAGCTCCATGAATCCTTATCTTGTCTCTGGCGTCACCGGAGCCGCCCCGATTTGGAATAAAATTATGACTTTTGTGCTTAAGGACCAATCTGACCAGCCTTGGGAAAAACCAGCCTCAATTGTAGAAGCGGCTACTTGCACTTGGGAAAAAGTTCCTCAAGAACCTACTTCAGGTGAAGCCAAGGAGGAAAATCCTTCAGCAGCCCCAACTGAATGCAGTGGCGGCAAAGAATTGTTTATTAAAGGCACAGAAAATAATCAATCTAACAATGCCTGGGTAGAAAAAAAGGAAATCTGGATTGATAAAGAAACTAATAAACCGCCGGCAGAAGGTAAAACTGATAATTTAGAATTAAGAGAACATTTAGTGGGTCATGACCCTTTTTCCAAAGAGTATTGTCTTACTTGTCCTCATGAAGAAGAAAAACCAACCGTGTCTAGCCTGAATGAAAACCTCTTTCCCATTCTAGCGTCGCCTAAACCAGTAAATCAGTAGGATCGTCTGTTTACTAATTACTAATTTTACCCTATAATCACGCTAAACGGGGCAATATTCAAGATGAAAAAAAGGGCAGGAAAAATTCTTTATCAGCGGAGGTCTGAAAATATACTTTTTTGGATTTTGTTTTTTTTAAGCTCTCTTGGCCGACTGGTCTATAAAATCCCCTTTGTTTTCTTAAAAATCATTTTTCTATTTTTAAAATTTATTTTTAAAGCGCTTACCGGTAAATTTGGTATTGCCTTTTTCTTTATTTTTACCTTTGCCACTTCTTTTTATTTTTACCTCAAAATTATTAAAGATTTACCTGGCCCTGATAAGTTAATCGAACATCAGTCCGCCGCTTCCACTAAAATTTATGATCGTCATGGCCAACTTTTATACACCATTTTTGATGGCGCTAGGAAAAGAACTTTAGTTAAACTTAGTGATATCCCTGATTATGTCGTCAAGGCCACCATTGCCATTGAAGATAAGGACTTTTATAAACATACTGGCTTTTCTGTTTCTGGTATTATCCGAGCTATCATCCGCAATCTTGCTTCTTCTGAAATCCAAGGCGGCTCAACTATTACTCAACAATTAATTAAAAATGCCCTCTTGACTCCGGAAAAAACAATTAAACGTAAACTCAAAGAAATTATTTTAAGTATTGAGACAGAAATGGTTTTTTCCAAAGATGAAATCTTGCAAATGTATTTAAATGAAGTGGCTTATGGCGGCACGGCCTATGGTATTGAAGAAGCCGCCCAAACCTATTTTGCTAAAAGCATTAAGGATGTCAACCTGGCCGAAGCGGCTTTGCTGGCCGGTTTGCCGGCCGCACCCACCAAATATTCTCCTTTTGGTCCTAACCCTCAATTAGTCATTAGCCGCCAGCATCAAGTTTTAAATCAAATGGTTGAAGAAAATTATATTACTCAAGAAGGGGCAGACGAAGCCAAAAAAGAAAAAATAATTTTAGCGCCGCAACAAACTAATATTGAAGCGCCTCATTTTGTCATGTATGTCAAGGATTTATTGGTAGAAAAATATGGCAGTCGGGTGGTAGAACAAGGCGGCCTACAGGTAACAACTTCCTTGGACTTAAATATTCAGCAAGTGGTCCAAGAAAAAATCACTCAAGAAGTTAATAAATTGGCTTCTTTAAGAGTGGGTAATGGCGCCGCCCTCGTGACCAATCCTCAAACCGGAGAAATTCTGGCCATGGTAGGATCTAAGGATTATTTTAATCTAAAACAGGACGGTAATGTCAATGTCACTACCAGACCTCGTCAACCAGGCAGCGCTATCAAAATAGTTACTTATGCTTTGGCTTTAAGTAATAATTTTACCCCAGCTACGGTCATCCCGGATTCGCCGATTACTTATTATACGCCTGGCTCTGAAGCTTATAGTCCAATTAATTATGACAACCGTTTCCATGGTAATGTCTCTCTAAGAATAGCTTTGGCCAGTTCTTATAATGTGCCGGCGGTCAAGGTTTTAGCTTCCTTAGGCGTGGAGAAAATGACTGATCTAGGAAGGAAAATGGGTATTACTACTTGGCCTGAAGAACAATATTATGGTCTTTCGACCACTTTAGGCTCAGCCGAAGTAAAAATGACAGATATGGCGGTGGCTTACGGCACTATCGCTAACCTAGGCTTGAAGGTTGATCTCCATCCTATTCTTGAAGTTAAAAATTCCCAAGGAAAAATCTTAGACAAATTGCCTGTCCACCGAAGCCCTGCCTTGTCAGTAGGCAGGCTCGGCGCAGGCGGGGAAATCGCTAAAGAAAGAGTCCTTTCGCCAGCTGTGGCTTATTTATTAACTGATATTCTAAAAGACAATCAGGCGCGTACTCCTGCTTTTGGGCCCAACTCTCTACTTAAAATTACTGATCATGAGGTGGCAGTTAAAACTGGTACTACCAATGATAAAAGAGATAATTGGACCATTGGTTATACCCAAGATTATTTGGTGGCGGTTTGGGTGGGCAACAATGATAATACCCCCATGAGCGCCGTCGCTTCGGGGATTACCGGCGCCTCACCGATTTGGCATAATATTATGACTGAATTATTAAAAGATAAGCCTTCTCATCAATTCAGCCAACCGGAAAACTTAATCAAAGTTTCTATTTGCAGCTGGAATGGTCTACTTCCCTGCGCTGGCTGTCCCGATAGAGAAGAATATTTTTTACCCGGCACTGAACCGAAATATCACTGTAGCAGCGAACAAATAGAAAAGATTAAAGAAGAAATGGAAAAAAATCCCGCAGAGCGGGATCGTCCTCTGGACGAAACTAAAGAGGATAAAATTTTAGAAGGCATTTCTACTCGGGAGTAAAATATTACCATTTTTATTTTTTATTGATAACCAATAAGATTAATATATAATTTAAACAATTTGTGAAAGAAGATTTAAACAGACAGGTCGCCGAGTTAGAAAGACAAGTTTTAGGTCAACTCTGTAGCGCCCCAGGAAAAAAGGGAATCTGGCAGTCTTCCTTATGGAGGGATGTTGGTGTTAAACAATTAGAATTAGAAAGTAATGGTAAGCAATTCGACTGTCTACTTCTAGTAAATGAAGGACGTCTTGAGGTAAATATTCAGGAAACCGCTGGACAAAGAAGAGTCTGGCAAACAAATTTGGGAAGAACTCGAGGAGGAATGATTATAGATAATGATGCCCTTATGCATATTCCCTTTAGAGCTTCAGATGGTTCCGGTGAACAAAGACCTTTAGATCTGGCAGAAAAAATTACCTTTCTTAAACAACTGTCTGAAGCAGAAATAATAAATGACTCATATGCCGAAGAAGTTGGAGAGATTTTACTTTTAAGAGATTAAATTCATCTTTTTCAATCCTCGACTCTTTTCTGGATTCGCTCTAAAACAGAACTGGCACCTACAGCAATCCCGGCCACACTAAGGGTAGCAAGAGTTCCAGGAAGATCGCCTTCGACCAATGCAACAACTGAATTGCCGGCTAATTCCCCTCCAATTACAGTGCAAAAACCCCTTCCTAATTGACATAGGGCCCTTTGGATTTCAGCATCACCCCATATTACTTGCGCAACTTGCTTTAATTCTGTTGCCATCATCTTCCTCACTTCTTCTTAGCACACCCGTTTTATCATAACTGGGAGTGCAAATCAAATTTAGCTTCCTTAATTTTCCACTAAAAATCAGTCTTAATAAAATTATTAAAACTTCACCTCAACAGAAAAAAAGTAAATTTAATTCACTTATTCTATTTTTGGAAATTTGGACTGGAGTCGGGACGTTCTACTCTCGGTCTAGCCTCATTAACGACCATATTTCTACCTTGATTGTCTTTACCGTTAAACATTTCAATCGCTTTTTTAGCTCCCTTTTCATCGCTCATTTCAACAAAACCAAATCCTTTGGAACGACCGGATTGACGGTCAGTAATAACTATGGCGCTAACCACTGAACCTGCTTGGGAAAATAACTCTGATAATTGATCACCAGTAACATTATAATCAAGATTACCCACATAAAGCTTAGGACTCATTTATTTTTACTCACCTCCTTTTTTTACCCCCGCCTTTAGCGGGGTCCATTTAATTTTTAATACTCTCTATTTTATCAAATTATGATATGATTTTAAATAGCCAATGAACAATAGGGCGCACGCCAAGAAATTTTGTAGGATTTATTTAATTCTGAATACCCCTTTTTTATCAGAACTCTCCTTGATTGACAAATTCCCAGATCAATCTCGAGATCTTAGGAATGATGTCTTGGGCCTCTTCCTCTACTACCTCTTCGGTTAAAATACACAACACATAAGGATTGTTGCTAAAAATAATACCGCAGTCATTGTAAACTTGAACCTCATTACCGGTTTTATGAGCCACTCTGACTGTTTCCGGAATTCCTTGGGGAATTCTGTCTTCAAAATCTGTTTTTGTCAAAGCCTCTAAGATTTTTTCCTTAGCCTCCCCTTTAACCAACTCATCTCGATAGAGCCTAATCAAATAGTCAACCATCTCCTTGGGGGTAGTGGTATTATTTGCTATTGAAGTATTTTCCATCCCTAATTGATCTAAATATCCCTGAATCTTCTTCTCTCCTATTAAATTAACCACAACATAGGCGGCCGTATTATCAGATTCCTGACCCATCAGATCAATCAAATCACGGTATTGATATTTTGTGCCTTCATCCTGGTAACGCATACTGCCGGCTCCATAATCCTGAATATCCCTTAGTTGTAAAGCATAGCCACCTTCTTCATCTAGATTTCCTTTTTCCACTTCCTGATAAAAACTAACCATAATAGGTATTTTATTGACTGAGGCCGCTAAAAAAACCTGGTCTTCTTTTATCCCTAATGACCTTTGCTGTTTTAATAAGTAAAAATAGAGGCCATATTCCCCTTGAAGGTCTTGAAGCAAAAGCTCTATTGAATTTTTTACTCCCTCTAAATCTCTTAAATCTGGTTTAATCCCAATAGTCTTAATCAATTCTTCTGCGTTTTTTCTCCTAACTTTATAAATCCCCGGCTGCCTAATCTGTTCCCACCAGTCTAGGGCATAATTTTTTGACCATAAAAAAAGGGCCACCAGAATGGTTCCTAAAAGTAAAAACAAAACCGGCCAACGGCTGGTTCGGTTTTTTTCTTCTTTAGCTGATAAAGCTTTAGGAAAATCTTTTTTACGCCAGAATTCTTTTTTTTGTAAAACCATTGATGGAAAGATTTAACCAACAAGCAGCACTTGTTCTATTAAACGTTGGGCATATCCCCATTCATTATCATACCAGGCTACTACTTTTACTAAATCGCCGCCAATTACCTTGGTTAAAGAAAGGTCAACCAAAGCTGATAATTCAAGACCAATAATATCCGAGGAAACCAAGGGTTTTTGGGTAATACCTAGAATATCTTTCAAATCAGTTTCCGCCGCCCTAACAAAAGCTTGATTAACTTCTTCTATCGCGGTCTGCTTTTTGGTCACAAAAGTAAAATCAGTTAAAGAACCGCTCTTAACCGGTACCCTGATGGCTAAACCGTCAAATTTTCCCGCCACCACAGGATAAACCCTAGTTGTGGCTTTGGCAGCGCCAGTGCTGGTAGGCACCATATTAACGGCCGCTGACCTTGCTCTTCTTAAATCCGGATGAGAATTATCCAACAATCTTTGGTCAGAAGTATAAGCATGAACCGTCGTCATCAAAGCTTTTTGGATGCCAAAATTTTCATTGACTACCTTAACCACTGGAGAAACACAATTGGTGGTACAAGAAGCCGATGATAAAATTTGCTCATTAGTTGAATTTTTTTCATTAACACCAATCACAAACATTGGTATATTTTCGTCTTTGGGCGGAGCAGAAATGATTACTTTTTTGACGGTATCTCTTAAATGTTTTTGGGCATTTTCCCGGTCGCGAAAAACACCAGTCGATTCAATCACTATTTCAGTTTGATATTTCCCCCAAGGAATTTTAGCTGGTTCTGGCTCCCCTAAAACCGGGATTTTCATCCCGTCAACTACCATTAAGTTATTCTCTCGTCCAGAGGACGATCGGCCTATGGCCGAAACCTTTCCCGGATATTTACCATAAGTAGAATCATATTCAAATAAGTGCGTCCAACCAGCCACATCCATTCTTCCGGAAGTATTAATACAAACCAGGCTTAACTTGTCTTTATATTTTTGTAAAATAGTTCTGGCCGCCAAACGACCGATGCGACCAAAACCATTTATTCCTACCTTTAACACCCCAACCTTCCTTTCTTATAAATTTAATTCTTCTCTAAAATCAAAACTTTGACTTAAATTCCCAATTCCTAATGCCTAATTCCTAATAAAATTCCTGCCTACCGGCGGGCAGGTCCAATTTCAGAATTTTAAAATGTCTAATTATTTTTTTTAACATTAGAAATTGGTAATTAGAAATTTTTATTTCTCCTCCTTTTCAATCTTCTTTAGTTTCTTAATATATCTTTCTTCATTACTAAACTCTGCTTTTAAAAAAGTATCTAAAATTTTAATGGCTTTTTCCTCATCAATAAAATCTGCTCCTAAGCATAAAATATTACAGTTATGATGCGCCCGCGAACTAATCGCTTGACCAACCTCGCTGCATAAAGCGGCCCTAATTCCTTTTATTTTATTAGCTGTCATGCTCATACCAATGCCGGTACGGCAAACTAAAATACCTAGATTATCCTTAGCTCTGGCCACTTTCTTAGCCACAGGAAAAGCAAAATCAGGAAAATCATCATCCTGAACCAAAACTTTGGCACCCACATCCTGAAAGCTAATCTTTTTTTGTTGGAGATATTTTTTGATTCTCTCTTTTAAATTCCAACCGCCGTGATCAGCGCCGATAAAAATCATTTTACTCCTTTCGCTATTTTATATTCCGGTCCCCGATAGCCGATAGTGAAGGCTTTCTCTGCTTCAGATTTGACTAAACGTTTCATCCGCTGGCTAAATTCTTTTTCAAACTCTTCGATGGCTAATAAAACTTTTTCAGGCTGGTTAACAATTTTATAGATTTTTTCCTCTTCACCTCTAAAAAACATATTTTTTTTAAAACAACCGATAATTTCTTTCCAAAAATCTCCATATAAAATAAAAGGCTTGTGAACACCATAATAAAGCCGGCCTAAACACCAAGTCATGGCAAATTCAGAAAAAGTGCCGGTGCCGCCTTTGAAAATAATATAAATGTCTCCGTGTTCCAAGAGTTTAAAGACGCGTTCAATATAATTGCCGGTTTTGATTTCCTTATCAGTAATATTTTTGGGGTAACGACCTTCAAAACCAGGAGCGTCTTGAGGATAAAAGGTAATAGCTAAGGTTTCGCCTTTAACTGATTCGGCACCCTGAGTAGAAGCATTCATTATACCTGGGCCGCCACCATTAACAATTACATAGCCTTTGGCAGCTAAAAGTTTAGCGACTTTAAAGGCTGTTTCATACAATCGCTCGCCCTTTTGAACTTCTGAAGATCCTAAGAAAGCAATATTCTTAATAAACCGCATTACTCTCAGTATATCACCTAAACCTGTCTTCCTCAATTACTAATAACCAGTAACTTAATGAACCTGCCTGCCCGGTAGGCAGGCTTATTTCTTATTTCTTAAAAGCTTCCCTCTAGTACCGCTTTTGCCGGGGCTTCATTGCCGTCTTCTGGTTCTAAAGTAACCTTCACCTCATTATATTCAAGACGATCTCCGGAAGCAGTGTAATAAAGCCTTCCTTCTCCGGGAAGACCAACTTCCATCCTCCCTACAGAAAGATATTGATCGTCTTTTTTAAGCCAACCTTGATAAAAATAACCTTTTTCCGGTAATCTTAAACCAGAGGCTTCGATTCTTAAGTAAAATTTCCCATCAGAAAAAGCTCTTTTCACCTTGCCGCTGGCGCCCATACCAGCCACATCTTGAAGATTTATCTCCTCGCCCCCAGTGCTAAGAACAGCATCAACCTCTTCTCTTATTTGTTTAATCTCTTCTTCAGCCATCACTTCTAGCTCTTCCCCGGTTTTCTTCACTAGTCCTTCTTCTTGCGAGATAATTTCTTCAAAGTTTCCGGGTTTAACTGGCGCTTCCTGTCTTTTAGCTCGAAAATAAAAAATGCTGGCAATAAGCAAAAGAATAATGCCCAACCCTATCAAAATATTGCTCTTTTGTTTAATTCTGACCTCCGCCATTTTTTATCACCCCCTCCTTTTTGCGGTTTTATTTTAGCGACCCTGCCGGCCGGCAGGCAGGTTTAGCGTTTAAAAAACCTGTCTCTCGGACAGGTAAATTTAGTTTAATCAACTTCGCCTAATTTGTCAAATTCAATCCATCTTAAGACTTAAAAGCGCGCTGGCAATACAATTTTTATGAGTGTCAATTTTGTCTGAGCTAGCTGTTTGCGTCCTAGATGGACAGAATAAAATCATATAATTAAATTAGATTACAAATGCACTTCGCAAGCAGCGTTAAAGCGAGTTAATTGACCGAATAAAAATTCGTATGCCAAAAGCGCTAATCTCTGATCATCACCTCGTCTTTAGGCCGACCAATTACTTTTCCGAAAATATACTGGTCAATACCAAAATAAGAAAGTTTTCTTTTACCTTCTAGTTCTAAACCGGCTTTATGATAAAACCCTTTCGCTTCTGGTTGAGAAGCTAATTCTATTTTATGGCCACCATAATTTTGGGTATAATTGATGGCTTCCTCAATTAATTTTCTACCAATACCTTTATTTCTATAATCTTTTAAAACTCCCAGCCAGCGACAAAAACAAACTCCGCCATAAGGTCTATCTAAAACCGCAAACCCCACAATTCCTGCCCCGAAGTGAACTTGTTCTGCTTTGGGTTTCGCCGCCCTGACCACTAAAACTATTTTCCATCCGGTCATTAACCACTGCTGAAAATTATATTTGGAGTACATTTGGGTTAGAAAATAATCAATCACTTTTGGAGAATACCCGGGAAAGTCGGTTCGAATTGTTTGGGAAAATACTTCCCAAAAATCATCTAAATCTTTAAGTTGAAGTTTTTCAATTAATATATTCATAAAAAATTAGGTATTAAAATTAGCTTGATCTATTTTATTCTTCTCTTTATCAAATTTCCATTCTTGCTATCACACTTAGCGTGCTACAATAATTCTAGTGAATAAAAAAATATATATTATTGCTACATTGTTATATTGTTGCCTTGTTGTATTAATCTCTCTTATTCTTCAATTCTGTCTAAAACTCTATCGGTCTAAAACTCTAGAACTCTCCTCTTTTCCTACTCCTTCTCCCCCATCACTATTCGGTGCGGGGCAGGCTTTCAATCTACCTGAATTATCTCTTGATTCTATTTTTTCTCCCGATCATTCTTGGGTTAACCAACTGCCCCAAGAAGAAACCATTACTCTCGTCACTACCGGCGATGTCATTCCTGCCAGAACTGTTAATTATAAAATGACTCTTTATAATGACTTTACCCATCCCTTTTTAAAATCTGCGGATTTTTTAAAAAGCGCTGATTTAACTTTAATCAATCTCGAAGCGCCTTTAATAAAAAATTGTCCTCTTATTAATGAAGGTATGATTTTTTGCGGCAACCAACGTTTTATTGAGGGTCTGATTTTTGCAGAAATTGATGTAGTTAATTTAGCCAACAATCATACTTTAAATTGGGGGGTTGAAGGTGTTCGGCAAACTATTGATTTATTAGAAAACAATGGCATTCAAACCTGCGGCTTTCTTTTCAATAACTTAACCATAAAGCAGCTTGGCGATAAAACCATCGGCTTTCTCGGTTGGAATTTTTTAGAAGAATTTGATGAAAATGAAATACTAAATACTATCAAACAGGCTAAGGACGATCACGGCCTTGATCTTTTGATTGTTTCTGCTCATTGGGGAGCAGAATATACTTCTTATCCCGCTGTTCAAACAGTTGAACTGGCCCATAAAATGATAGAGGCTGGGGCTGATATGATTGTAGGTAATCATCCTCATTGGATTCAACCGCTGGAGCTCTATCAAAATAAATTAATTCTCTATGCTCATGGTAATTTTATTTTTGACCAAGAGTGGAGTTCAGCCACTAAAACCGGCTTTGCCGCCAGGACTACTTTTTTCCGGAATCAAATCATTGACTTTCAGATTTTTCCTGTTTTTATCAGCGACTATAATCAGCCTGAGTTTTTAGAAAATGAAAATAAACAAGAAGTTATCATTCAACTTAAAAATTTATCTGAAGAATTTATAAAACAAAACCAACCCATCTAAATGAGTTGGTTTTAAATCTTTTTTAAAAAAGGATTAACCCTTCTTCAAAACCGGCATTCCTGTTCTTTCGGTTTCCATTACTTTGTAACCAGCCGGAACTTTATCTAGAGAGCCAGGGCGTACGTCTCGGGCAAAAAAGTAAATCGTTTGTTTTCTGCCACCCCTGAGAGTTACATCTTTACTGTGGAGATAGTAAACATCTCCTTTCTTGTTCTTATAAGAAAAAGCCATTTATTAATTCACCCCCTCTCGAAAGACAGTTTTACTTTTTTCTCCGCTCCGCCAGCTGGCGGATGACGGATTACTCTTACATATTAGGCTAACCACAAGTTATTTGTCAAGGGGAACCCGCCTGATAACAAAAAATAACCAAATGTCATCAATAATCAAATGTAATCTTTAATTATTTGGTTATTTGATGATTCAGATCCCTCACCATTTTCTCTATTTCTTCATCTTTCATCCCATGAGCCTTAGCTCCCTCCTCCAGGGTCTCAAAAGCAGCGGCCATACAGCCAAGACAATGCAAGCCATACCCCTCTGTTAAAACTTGAGTCAGTTGAGGGTAATTTTGCATTAATTTTAAAAAGTTGGTTTTTTTAGTAATTTTTTTCATCTTGACAGCTATTTATCAATTGTATATTATCATAATGAAGCAAAGGAAAAAAATTGTCCTGCTTTTTTTTGTTTTTTTAAAATGACTGAGAACAACAAAGTTTCTTTAGACACCATTAAAAAACTTAAACCTCACAGCCTCAGCCTCCCCAAAATTCTTTCTTCTCTTCAAGGCAAAGAAGCTGGTTTAACCGAAGAACAAGCTAAAGACCGGCTACTGGATTTCGGCCCCAACAAACTTAAAGAAAAAAGGGGCTACTCGGTCCTCTCCTTAATTATTGAACAATTCACCGGGTTTTTAGTCATCATCCTCTTTTTAGCCGGAGGATTTTCTTTTTTAATTGGCGAAAGTATTGACGGTATCGCCATTTTCACCATTGTCGTCATCAACGGCATCCTCGGTTTTGTTCAGGAATTCAAAGCAGAAAAATCTATGGAGGCTTTGAAAAAGATTGAAACTTTAAAAGCGCGGGTTTTAAGAGAGGGTGAAGAAAAAACCATTGAAGCACAAAATATTGTTCCCGGAGACATTATCGCTCTTTACGAAGGAGAAAAAATTCCGGCTGACGCCCGGCTTTTAGAAGCTCATTCTTTGCAGATTGATGAATCAATGCTTACCGGTGAATCTTTACCGGTCAACAAGAAAACTGAGGTTTTAAAGGAAAAAACGGCCTTAGCTGACCGGAAAAATATGGTTTATTCCGGCTGTATGATCACCAAAGGCCGAGGCATAGCGGTAGTTGTTTTAACTGGCATGAACACCGAAATCGGCAAAATTGCCGCCGAAATCCATGAAGCGCCAACCGTAGAAACGCCTTTGCAAAAAGCTTTGGAAAAACTGGGACATACTCTGGGATATATTTGTATGGGTATCGCCATTCCGGGTTTACTCATTGGTCTTTTGACCGGACGCGATTGGGTGGAAATGATTATGACCACTATTTCTCTGGCGGTTTCTGCTATTCCCGAAGGTCTGCCGATTGTGGTTACCATTGCTTTGGCCTTAGGTATTAGAAGAATGGTTAAAGTTAATGTTTTAATCAGAAAACTTTCCACCGCCGAATCTTTAGGCAGTACTGATGTCATTTGCTCAGATAAAACCGGCACCATTACCCACAACCAAATGACGGTTACCAGCGTTTTTAGCCCCCGTTCCGGCTTTTTTGAAATTTCCGGCACTGGTTATACCACTGAAGGTAAAATCACCAAGGGTAAAGCCAACGATCCATATTTAAAGCAACTGGTTGAGGCTTCGGTCTTGTGTTCTGACGCCACTCTGGATTTCGGCGACCCGACGGAAAGAGCTTTAGTGGTGGCTTTAAGAAAACTTAAAGATGAAGAAGAAAGTCTAAAGAAAAAATATCCCCGTCAAGATGAAATTCCTTTTGACTCTACTTCTAAATATATGGCCGTGACAATCCAAGAAGGTAAAGGAAAAAAAGCGATTATTAAAGGCGCGCCAGAAGTCGTCTTTAAGATGTGTTCCCTCTCTTCTAGTGAAGCGAAAAACTTTAATCAAATCAATGATGACTTGTCTTCTAAAGGCCTGCGGGTTCTGGCTTTAGCAGAAAAAGTTCTTAGGGGAAGCGAAAAAATGAAAAGCTTGAAAAAATATTCGTTTTTGGGGCTGATTGGGATGTATGACCCGCCCAGAAAAGAAGTCCCCAAATCTATTAAGGTCTGTCATAAAGCCGGAGTTCGAGTTTTAATGATCACCGGCGACCACAAAAAAACCGCTGAAGCCATTGCTAAAGAAATCGGCCTGAAAACCAAAGGTGTAGTGACCGGCATAGAGATTGATGAGATGACTGATCAAGAATTTGAAAAAATTATTAAAGACGTCAATGTTTTTGCCCGGGTTTCACCGCCTCACAAGGTTAAAATCTTAAAAACTTTGCAAAAGATGGGCCACCAGGTCGCCATGACCGGCGACGGCGTCAATGATGCCCCGGCCATTAAAAGAGCGGATGTAGGTATTGCCGTCGGTTCAGGCACCGATCTAACTAAAGGCATCTCTGATATGATTCTCTTGGATGATGATTTTTCTACTATTGCCAAAGGTATCCGAGAAGGTCGAAGAATTTTCTTTAACATTAAAAAGTTTGTCCGTTTTATGATGGCCGCCAATTTTGACGAGATTTTTGAAACCCTAACCTCAATCCTTTTAAGAATCCCTCTTCCTTATCTACCTCTACACATTCTTTTCATCAATTTGGCCACTGATTCTTTGCCTGCTTTGGCCCTTACTTCCGACGTGGCCGCCAAAGGCATTATGGAAGAAAAACCTTATCAACCCAAAAAAGAAATTATGCACGGCATTATGCCTTTTGCCATTATGGGCGCCATTATCGACTACTGCGCCACTCTACCCTTATTCCTTTATTATCTTTTTATTTTGAAAATGCCCGAACATCATGCTCGAACCATGAACTTTACCGCGGCCGTAGTTTATGAGTTGCTCTTTGTCTTTGCCACCCGCAATACCAAAAAAAGCCTTTTCACTGACAGAAGCAATCTTTTCTCCAACAAGCTTCTAATTCTTTCCGTGGTTTTCGGCCTTAGCTTTTTAGTACTTTCCTTATATACACCGTTAGGGATCAAAGTCTTTGATACCGAGCCTTTAAGTTTAAAAGATTGGGGGTTTGTCATTGTCAGCGGCTCAACCGGACTGATAATTGTAGAGTTTCTGAAGTTCTTGAAAGAAAAATTCCCCAAACAGACTAAATTTATTCCGACGGGCTAATTTCTCTTTGCGCAATTCCCTCTATTCCTTGCCAAGCTTTATGATAAGGATTTTTATCTAGATCAAACTGATTATCTAAAAGGTTAATCACTGTTGGAGAAACCTCTTCTTGAACCATATCCCAAAAGTATTGATCTATTTTTGCCTCCGCCGGTTTTCTCCAGCCTAATACCGCCAGCATCGTCGGCCGAAAACTAACAAATTCCTTATATAAAGCTTTGCTAATCAATCTTTGTTTTTCTCCAGTTGGTAGGTCTACTTCCTCTTGGTAAGTTGGACTTAGAACTTGAAAAAAATCAGCTGTCCTAAGAATTCTGCTTAAAACATAAGCTTTTTTTTGCCGAGAAGTAAGTTGAGAGTAATCTTCAGGTAATTCAAGCTTATGAGTAAAGGATAAATCATCAGGCCTGCCCCCAGGAAAATATAGTTCAAATCCGGCCGGGTCTTTATCAGACTCAAAAGCAACTTGGGGGATAAAAGCTTCATCTTCTGGAAAAAAGTTTTCTTCTAATCTCCCTTTAAAAGAATTTATAACCTGACGTACTGACTTAATCCCATCATCAATCTCTTTTTTAATTAATCTGGTCTCGGCGTTCTCTTCTCTGATTTTTTGTTTATTATCGCTTTCTGCCGCTTGGGGTATTTCTTTTTCTTCTTTAGCACATAGTTCTATTAAACTCTCTGGTTTTTGACCTGATTGCCACTGTTTTCGCTGTTTTCTAATCGCTTGAGAAAAATATTTTCTTACCCACCAGTCGCCCATTTCATGAAAGGCGGCCACCGCCATTAAACTCTTAAAATCATGTTTATCAAATTTTAAAGAAGTCCAGGCCGGACCAAAAACTCTGGCTAATTCAGCTGAGTTCTCCGGAGTAATTTTTGATTGCTGGGCTTTTATTAAACTGCTAAAAATCCGGGCCGTCGAAGCCATGGTGTTCTCGGTGTGGCCGCTCCATTCACTTCCCATATCGACCTGATGATAATAAGGTTCTTCGGTTGATAAAATCGATGTCTTTTCAGAAGGATAAATGGTTCTGTAAATTTCTTGCGAAGCTTTTCTTAAATCTGTTATCCAATTTATAAGTTCAGCGGTTTCCTTTTCAGAAATAAAACCAGTTTCCCTCATTTGTCCAAGGGAGTTATCGATTGTTTTTTTATTAGATTGGCGTGTGAAAGCATCATGTTCTACACTTTGCCAAGGAACAGCTTTAGGCCAACTAACTAAATCAATAATTTCTCTTGTTTCTTCACTCATAGTTTTTTATTTCCCTTCCAATACTTTTATTCCCGGCAAGGTGCCTTTCTCAATAAATTCCAGCATTGCCCCGCCGCCAGTAGAAACATGGTCAATGGTTTTTAAATAATGCTTATGCTTTAAAGCGGCCATGGTGTCGCCACCGCCAATAATACTGAATGAATTTCTATTTTCGCTCACCGCCTGGTAAATCGCCTCTGTCCCTTGACTAAATCTTTTTTCTTCAAAAATGCCTACTGGTCCCACCCAAATAATGGTTTTTGCCTGACTAATAATTTGAGCAAACTTCTTTCTGGTTTTAGGGCCAATATCGCCCACTTTATCTTTGAAAACTATGGCATCTTCGGGCAGAATCAAGGCCGTCTGACTCTCTGCTGCCCGCCAAAAAGTCTGCTGGGCTAAATCATTAGTTTTCTGATCAACTTTAATATGATCAAATTCTGATTTTTTTACTTTTAAAAGCACATTGGCGATTTTACCGCCGATTAAGCAATAATCAGCCTTGTCAATCAGTCGACCGACGACGGCTAACTTATCCTCAATTTTGGCGCCGCCAATAATAGCTACCATTGGTTTTTGAGGATTGTTAACAACCTGACTGATGACTTTTATCTCTTTATTCAAAAGCAGGCCGGCCACGCTGGGTAAAAATAAAGGGATGCCCACAATAGAAGCATGTTTCCTATGGCAAACCCCAAAAGCATCATTAACAAAAACATCAGCTAATAAAGCCAGACGTTTGGCTAATTTTTTATCGTTTTTTTCTTCGCCCGGATAAAAACGAATATTTTCTAAAAGAACAATGTCACCACTTTTATATTTATTAAGTCTTTCTCTACCCGCCTTCATCGTATAATCCTGACCAAAGAAATAAACCTTACGATTCATGATCTTCGCCAACTGTTCAGCTATTGGCCTTAACGAATATTTAGTATCTATTTCCCCGTTGGGCTCGCCTCGATTCGGCGAAGCGGGCCGACCTAAATGAGAGAGCAGAAAAATCGTCGTTTTTTTCTTGAGTAAATAACGCAGCGTCGCTAGGCTTTGTTCTAAACGAAAATCATCAGCTATTTTCGCTCCAGGCAACAAAGAAACATTGTAATCCACTCTGACTAAGACTTTTTTATTTTGAAGGTTAATATCTTTAATCGTCTTTTTATCCATCCGGAAGATTTGCGGGGAGACTGCTTAAAATTTTCTTTCTTTGTAGTAAGTATTTACCTAAGACTTTATGGTTAAATCTTAACTTCAGCCAAAGGCTGATTGGCCTCTGGCCAATTCTCAAATACGCCACTGAAGAAAAAAATTTTACAGCGGTCGACCTCAGCAAATCTGAATTATTTGTGCTAAAATTATAACATTGAAGCCAACATGAATAAACCTAGCAATAATAAAACCATTGCTGATTATCAAAAAGAACTTGACCAAATCGACAAAGGCACCAGGCGGCCTCAAGATTATACTTCGATGCTGATCTTGGCCATTGTCGAAGAATTAGGCGAAATGTCCCGGGCTTACCTAGCTAAAAAAGGCCGCAAACCCCTGAACCTTCGGGTTAAAAAAGATGAAACCTATAAACAAGAATTAGGTGATATTATTCTAGCCATTATGAAGTTGGCCACTATTAAAAAGATTGATTTAGACAAACAAATCCAGTATTCTTTAAGAAAGCTTAAAAAAAGAAGAAAATAATTAATATGCCTGCTTTTAGCTTGATTGCTGCTGCTTGGGCGGCTTTTAGTGATATTACTATTGGTCAACCAGAAGAAGTTAAGGTGACCGAATTCAGTCCTCTACTTCAGGGAATTATCCGAATCGCTTTCTTAGCTGCCGTGGTTTTTGCCTTTATTTTTCTTCTCTGGGGCGGTATCCAATGGATTTTATCAGGCGGAGACAAAGAAAAATATGACCAAGCTAAAAACAAAATCGTGGCCGCTTTGGTAGGTATGGCCATTGTCGCTTTAGCTTGGCTGATTATCAAGTTAGTTACCTGGTTCTTTGGCCTGCCGGACATTTTCGGCACCAACCAACCATTTAAATTCCCTAAGGCTTATAAAGACGAAGAGCCTTTACCCTCAGTCACCAGTCTGGTTTTAAAAAATAACTTGCCGCTTTTTGCCTCTTGGCAGGAAGAAGAAATTGATATTACTCCTTCTGTGCCTGAATATACTCTTAAATCTCAACAACTTACTAATCTTACTGATATAGAAAAAGCGGTGGGAAATAATTTTTCTTCAGAGCAATTAAGCGCTTTCACCTCTCCTGGATTCTTCATTGTCCCTGGAAAAAACAAGCTAGAGGATCCAAATCAAACCATAGATTTTCAACATCTTAATATGATTGATGAATTTTTAATGAATTATCAGGATATCATGGGAGATTCTATGGCTCATTACCGTAAACCGGAAAATACGGTCTTCATCACCTCTGACTTATTACTTCATTCTTATCATGTCTTTATCGAGCGCACTTTTGAACATATTGAGGAAACTAAATTTCAACCTCAATTACTAAAGCTGACCGACCTTTTATATCAAAAATCTCTGGCCGAATATGTTAATGCCTCTAATTCCCAAATCAAAGGTTCTTGGGAAAGATTGACCACTTTCTTTTTAGTCCCTAAAGTCATTTTGGAAACCAGTAAACCCAAAGAAGATAAGTTTTTTATGAATCCTGATGAAGAACAACAGACCTTAACCTCTGACCAAGAGGTAGACAAATCAGAGAATATTTTAAGCCAACTGGAAAAACTAAAGGGGCAGCTACCAGATAAAATTTATCAAACTGCTAGAGCAGAAATTGAACTAATTAATAGAGCTGAAGGGGCAGCTGTTTCTCCTCTTTTTGGTCCTTTTAGTAACCAACAATTAAGTGACTACACTCAGTTTAAACCCAGAAGTCATTACACCAAATCTTCGATTCTTAGAAGTTATTGGAAGGCGATGATCTGGTTTGGCCGCAATGGCTTTTTGGTTAAATCAGATGAGCTTACCTTGGATGCCATTACCCAAACTATTTTGTTAAACTCTTTAAAAAAAGATGATCAATCTGCTTTACAAATCTGGGAAAATATTTATCTACCCACGGTCTTTTTTGTGGGTAAAAGCGATGACCTCACTGTTTATGATTACCAAAAAATTATTAGTGAAGTCTATGGTGATAATCCTAATTTTTCTGATTTACCAGACCAAAATAAATTTAATCAATTCAAAAATAAAGTCAAAGAATTGCTTGGTCCGACGATTCAATCCTCCATTATTTTGGTTCAACCAGGCGAAAAAACTGAAGAAGAACTTTTGGAGGAAACCAAAAGCTGGCGGTTTATGGGGCAAAGATTTATTCCCGACTCGTTTATCTTCTCCAGTTTAACTCAGGGTGATACCGCTCCTGATCCGGAAACCGGCCAAAAACTACCTCCTACCCCTACAGCCTTAATGCCTATGAGTATTTTTAAAAGTGAAAGGGCTCAATTCCATCTTGAGGATTGGATTAAAGATAAAGCCCCTAAATCAGATAAAGTCATTCCTTTAAAAATGAATCAGTTAAAAAACTTTTTTGAGCCGCTTGCCTTAGAAGATTGGACCCAAAATCTTTATTGGTCCTGGCTTTATACCCTTAAGTCTTTGTTTAACCAGTTTGGTCAAGGTTATCCCATGTTTATGCAAAACAAGCCTTGGAATGATAAAGACTTGAACAGCTCTTTAGGCTCCTGGACTGAATTGCGCCATGATACTTTGCTTTACGCTAAGCAATCTTATGCAGAATTAGGCGCCGGCGGCGAATTTCCCGAACCTCCTCCAGTCCCCAAAGGCTATGTTGAACCAAATCTAACTTTTTTAAATCGGATTATTGCTTTGGCGCAAATGACTCAAGAAGGTCTGGAAAAATATGATTGTTTGCCTGAAGAACAAAAATGGAAATTGGAACAATTAATTGACGTCTTCAAATTTTATCGGGAAATAGCCAAAAAAGAACTAACTAACCAGATAATTTCTGAGGAAGAGTTTGAAAAATTAAGAATCAGTCCGGTCAGCATCAATCGATCTCTCACGCCCGCTACTGGTTCTTTTATTACCGCAGAACAGGCCAGGGCGGGCTTAATTGCTGATGTACACACGGCTATAACCATGGAGGTTGAGGAAATTTTATATGAGGCAACTGGTATTCCCAGCATCATTTATGTGGCCGTCAAAGATACTAATGGCACCCGTCTCACCCGAGGCGTAGTTTATTCTTACTATGAATTTACCCGGCCTTTTGGTGAAAGACTTTCTGATGCTGACTGGCAGGCAGTAGTTTATGAAGATAAAGACACTTTTCCTCTTCCCGATGCTCCTTCCTGGGTAAAAGACCTGGAAAAGTAATACTTATCATTTCAAATTTAGAAATTTGGCATTTGACATTTTGTTAGAAATTGGTAATTTGTAATTAGAAATTTATGAAAGCTGTTGACAAAATTATCATTTTTATCCTAGTTTTTCTCTATTTAACTCTAACCTTCATTATTAAAAAGCAGTCTCAAAAAGAAGTAGCTGAACAATATGCGGCCGTCCCTGTTCAACCATCAGAAGAACAATATCATCTTGCTTGTCCTTTTTCTGGCGCGGTTTATCTTTCAGAAAAAAGCCAAGTGATTAAAAAAGTCAAAACCCAAGCCCTAATTGTCCCCCACCATCTTTTAGCTAAAGATTTAATCAATCAGGCCATGGAAAACACCAGTCAGGATTATCAAACTATCATCCTCATTGGTCCTAATCATTTTAATCTGGGGCAAGAAGAAATCCAGACCACTAGATATGACTGGAAAACTAAGTTCGGCAATTTGAGCGCTGATAAAACGCTGATCAATAAAATCATTCAGAATGATTATGCCAAGCTTAATCCCGATTATTTTAATACCGAACATTCTGTTTGTGGTTTAGTCAGCTTTGTCAGAAAACAGTTTCCTCGGGCTAATTTGGTGCCTTTGATTTTAAAATCTACTGCCCCTCAAGAAAAGAACCGAAAGCTGGGCCAATTCTTAGCCCAAAATTGTGATGACTGCCTTTTACTGGCCAGTTTAGATTTTTCTCATGAAGTAAATGAATGGCAAGCGAATATTAACGATCAGCAAAGTATAAAAATCTTAACTGAAGTTGATGAAGAAAATCTTAATCAAATCACCTGTGACTCCTTGCCGAGTTTGGAAGTTTTATTTACTTATCTTAAAACAAAAAGAGTCTCTCAAGGAAAATTAATTAATCAATCTAACTCCAACCAAATTTCCTCTCAATCTCTAGTTACGGTTACCAGTTATCTAACGATGATTTTTGAATAAAAATCTTTTGTTTGCTACTCTTAATTATTATTAACTAACTCCTTAAGTCCTTGCTGAATTTTGTTTAAGGGGTTTAATATTCGCATTTGGCCGTTTACGCCAAGACGAGGATCACCGTCTAAAAGAAAATCCGCTCCAGGTTTCTCTAATAAGGCCTGTATTTGTGCATCTATTTGTTCCTCATTACCACTCAAAACCTCAATTGCCTCCCTAATTAAGGTTCTTTGGCCTAAATTATAATCAACTCCTGCGAATCTCCCCAAAATTGCTTCTATTTCTACCTTTGTCTCTGTATCTGCCTCCATATGATCTAATTACCTCACCTCCTTCCCTTTTTTACTGCCAGTAACAACCTAATTACCCATTCCCTTCATCATTTCTTCCATACTCATAAAATTAACCCCAGCTGGTGGCTCAAACTTGTCGTCGCCAACCAAAGCCGGCCCGCATTGATAATCAATGTCTGTTGGTTGAGCTCCCCTTACCTGGCTCCAATCAACACTGCTTTCTTCCTCTCCCCCAGCTGGCGGATTCATTTCTTCGTCAGTTGGTTCAAAACACATTTTAAAACCCTGAGGATTACCTTCTTCCCAACTCCACATACAATTGTCTTTAAAAATCACTTTGGCAGTTTTCCCTTCCTGGGTAACTTCGCCATATGATTTTTGTCCTTTAACCCAGCTGGTGCCATAATAGCTTTCGTCTTTTTTCCAACTGCATTTTAAAGGTATACCCAAAGCCATCATCTTACCTAGGTTGCCACTATAGCTTTCCTCTTTACTTTCTGTTCCAGTCCCTTCTTGTTGAGTAGAAACTCCTTCGCCTACGGGCTCACCTTGTTTTTTAGGCAAACAGCCGCTTAACAAAATCACCGGTAAAACTAAAATTAATAATAAAAAGCTTTTTTTCATTTTTTCTTTTCACCTCCTTTTTTGGATAAAAACATGGCTGAGAAAATACTTCCCCAGCCAAAAATATACAAAGCCAAAGGAACAAGGTCATTAAAAAATAAATCCATCAATCTTCTGGTTTTTAAATACTCTCCTTGTTCTGTAATCACCACGCCCACGGTTTGCTTATAAAGAGGGTCAACCACGTGTTTTAAATACTCAAATCTTGCTAAAAGTAATGTAAAACCAAGCAAAAATAAAACATAAATTCTTTCGGGTTTTCTTAGCAAGAGCAGCAGAGAAATAGCTATAGCTACAGTCAAAGCAATGACTTCGCTGTTATGAAGAAAAGTGGAATAAATGAGTTGAATTAATCCTTGTTTTATCACCGGACTCACAGTTTTAATTATACCAATTTAGGGAGTGTTTAGAAATAAGCATTTGGTATTAGGTTTTGGCGCTCGCGGCACCCCATGTTTAACCCATTGACCGTCAACGCAAATCCAAGTATCTTCTCCACCGCCGATTAATAATCTGGCTAAGACAAGAAAAACAGCTAAAAGAAAAAAGAAAACCATTATCAGTTTAATAATTTTTTTCATTTAACTAAAAATACCAGCAATCCAGTTGCCCAGAAAATGAGTCGCTAGAATCACCAACAAGGCGATGGATAAATGTTCAAAAATAATCTTTACTGCTGGTTGATGCTGTTTTTTGGCCATCTGGAAACTGTAGATTCCCAAAACCAACAGACCCCAAATGACACTGGCAAAAACTGCCCTCCCAAGTGAAAAAATTAAAATCGGCAAAACAAAAGTCAGGGCAAAACTAAATTTAGCCATGAAAGCGGCCAGGGTGGCTTCCCAAACTGATCTTTCTGAATGTTTATCTTGGGTTTCTTGAGAAATATGAATCCCCAAAGCATCGGAAAAAGCATCGGCAATAGCAATGGTTAAGATACCGCCTATAACGGCTGTTTTTGAATGAGTGCCGGCATGCAAACCCACCATTAATCCTAAAGTAGTAATTACGCCTGAGGTTAAGCCAAAACTAAAACCGGTTTTAAAAGAAGGCTTCATCACCTTTATTCTATCATAAATTGCCCAGCCCCTCGCGAGGGGCTGGGCAATTTCAGGTCTTGATTTTTACCAATGTCTGAACCCTTTTCCTAGGCCTAAGCCAGAAGGCTGCCAATCAATGCCGTTTTCTTCGGCCCATTTTCTCATTTCTTCCTGATGCTGCCCTCGCTCTTCTTGCATTTCTGCTTTTTTATTCAGCATCGCCTGTTTTTGTTCTTCAGTAATTTGCCCTTCCTCCACCATCTGACCTAATCTTTCTTCAAAACGAGCTTGCCTTTGCTGCTCTCTTTCTGCTCTTTCCTCTTCTAATACCTGATTGACTTCATCAGGATTAAGACCGAATTTATCAATTAATTTTTGAATGATGCTGGGAAAAGTAGTTTGTGTTTGGCCAGCTTGATTTTGATTCTTTTTAAGCAAATCAAAAGGCCAGAATGCTTGAGCTGATTTGGTTAAAACCAATCCACCCATTAATAAAAGAAAAATAACTAATAATAAATTTTTGATCTTTTTCATTTTTTCTCACCTCCTTGTATTATTTATACAAAAAAGGTGGCCTTCCTCTTTCAGAAAAAGGTGGAGATGGTTGAAGTTGCCTTATTTTTTCTCTAAACATCTGTTTTTCTTCTTCTGGCAATTGACTCTGGTAAAACCCTCTGAGTGGTCTTATTTTCCCTAATCTAGGATTAATATTGCTTCTATGAATTAAAAACCCTAAAACCAAAATCGCTATCAGTAAAACAATAACTAATCCCCAAAAATTCTTTTTGTAAGAAATATCATATTTTTTTAAGAGTCTGCTGCCACCCCAAATCCCTAAGAAGGCGACTAGAAAGGGTAGCCAGGGAAAAGTAAGCAAAAATGGCCTCAAACCATGTCTGCCCAAAATGAGGAAAACAAAAGGATGATGAGTTTTAAAAGTAAATAAAATTAAATTAATAAAAAAGGCAGAGCAAGCTACTGTTCCTGCCAGGCCTAATCCCAATAAAATCGAACCCAAGACAAAATAAATCCTTGGCCGCATTTTCATTTGGCGGTTTTTAATTACTTTCATTACTTTTTTACTGAAATCTAGTTTTTTGGTTTTTTGGTTGGTCATATTTATTTACCTCGCTCCGTTCAGGCGGGGTGGTTGCCTCCTTCATAAAGCACTTTTAACAACTTCTTTCCCCGATTAATTCTGGTTCCCACTGTCCCTATAGGCATTCTTAAAACATCTGATATCTCTTCATAATTCTTATCCTCAAAATAAAAAAGAATCAAGGGTTCACGATATTTTAATTCTAACTTATCAAGCAAGTATTTGAGTCTTTGTTTGGTCTCTTTTTTTTCTAATTCTTGTTCTAAATTCTGTTTACTTTTAATTTTTTGACTAACCCAGCTATTTTTCTCCAAAGAAATTTCTTGTTTATGCTTTTTAATAAAGTTAATCGCCTCATTATGAACAATTCTATAAATCCAAGAAGAAAACTTTTTTTTAGCATCAAAGCCCTGTAAATTGACAAAAGCTTTAATAAAGCTTTCCTGGACTACATCAGTAGCTTTGTCTTGACTGCCGATCAAATAACTGGCAAAACGCAAGAGTTTCTCTTGATACCTTTCAACTATTTCCTTATATCGTTCTTGATCCTTTTCCCGGACCAAAACCACTAATTGCTCATCAGATAATTTATTAATCCTCTCCATTATTTCCTAATTATATTACAAACAAGATGAAAGATTATTTCAAAGTAAGGAAGAATTTAACCGCCTAATTATTCTGCTAATCTTAAAGTTTTAAGGATAATCTCTGCTTCAGCCAAAGCTTCTTGTTTTCTGGTTGTATCCCACCAAGAAATAAAAATATTGCCTAGCTCCAAAGGCGGCTGGGGATCATAAATTACCATCACCACCCTATTTTCCGGTTCATAATAAACATTGTGCTTGGTGTATTTATTGTTGCCCAAGTAAACTACTTCACCTTCCTTCTCTGTCCTAATCCCTTCACCCAAGCTCTGGCCTGGTTCATCGAGACTAATATAATAACTCTCCTCTACCTCCTCTCCCAAGGGCTTGACTCTGATTCTTCGGCTATCCATACTTTCATCAGAAACAACTATCTCTAACTCAGGAGAATAATTAAAAGTAAATCTTTGTAAGCCTATGTTATCACTGGTATAATTTTGGGCTTTAAAACTATGCTCTTTTAGCCAAGGAGAAGGCTCGGTTTCTTCTTTTTCATAAATTAAAGTTTTTTCTTCTGTTTCTGGCTCAATCAATGATCTCACTGGTTTCCTGCCTGCCAAAAACCCGGCCACAAAAATAGCTATTAAAACTATAGCTATCAAAACTCCAACAATTAATTTTTTTTCTGATTTTTTGATTTTAATTACCATTTTCATTAATATTACTTTAGGTCAATTTGTGTCTTGGCGTCAAGTACAACTACTTGACAGTTTTTGGCCTTAATCTTAAAATTAAAATATGCCTGCTAGAAAAACTCCATCAGTTACTAAAAAACAACCTCTTGGGAAAACTCAGTTTTTTTTAATCACCCTTTTTGCCTTTTTTCTGGTTTTAACTACTGCCGCTGGTCTAGTTTATACTGGCTTTTGGTATGGGCAAAAAATGACTAGAAAACAAGTAGAAAGCCAGGAAGTACCTTTTGGCGATGAAGATTTGGAAACTGATAAAGAATATCAAGAGGCGATGGCAGAATATCGAGATGAAGGCTGTACCGGAGAAACCTGTGCTTGGATGACTTATACCAATGATAAGTATGGCTTTTCTTTTCAATATCCTTCGACTGTTTTTTTAGAGGAAACTGACGGTGAAACTTATGCTTTAGTTTATCTTGATACCAATCTCATTATTGTCCCTGAGGTTTACGGCGGTTTTCTCACTCCCATAGAAATCAGGTTTGAGAGCAATCGGACTGTTTCGGAAAAACTAAAGGAGGCGGAAGATTTATTCTATATGGACACTCTCATCCAAAACTCCCTGCCTCAACCTTTAAAAGGAGTCAGAATTAAAGGAACCATGCAAGGCATGTATGATGGGGAAGAATTAGAAGAAGTCTTCGTAGAAGCCTCAGGAGGAATAATTGTGGTCACCTACCTGCCTTTTAGTTCTTTTCCCCAGGATATTTTTGAAAAAATCCTTCAAAGCCTCACTCTCAATAATTAAAAACAGCCATACTCTTTAACCTTGTCTAATTGCAACCTTTTTCTTTCTAATTGGCCAAAAGAATTTAGCTTTTTTTCTTGACGAAAATTAATAATTTTCTTAGCTGATTTAGGTCCAACCCCTGGCACCTTCAAAAGCTGCCAATAATCAGCTTTATTGAGATTAACTGGAAAAAATTGAGGATGATTTTTGGCCCAAATAGTCTTAGGATCTTCGATTTCTGAAAGACTACCTCTTTGGTCTAAGGGAATATCCCAAGGAGAAAATCTATAAAACCTCATCAAGAAGTCGGCTTGATATAGACGATGTTCCCGGGTCAATGAAGCGGCTGGCTTTTCTGCTAAAGGAGTATTTTTGACTGGTCTAAAAGCAGAATAAAAAACTCGAGTAAGTTTAAAGTTTTTATAAAGCAAGTGGGTTTTTTGAATAATATCTTTATCTGTCTCTCCTCCTGCACCAACCACAAACTGGGTGGTTAAACTAGGCACTTTTTTGCCCGCAAAAAAACGATTTTTCAGTTCTTTTTTGATTAAAGAAAGGGTGTAAAAAAATCCTTTTTTCAGTTGTTTATCAGGCGAAAGCAGGCTTAAATCTTTTTCAGTCGGCGACTCGATATTCAAAGAAATTCTGTTGGCCAGCTCAGCCGCCTCGTTAATACAAGAAGATGAGGCTCCGGGCATGATTTTTAAATGTAAATAACCTTGATATCTTTTTTTGTATCTTAAAATATGGGCGGTATCTAACATCTTAGTCATGGTGGTTTCCGGGTTGTTCAAAATCCCGGATGATAAAAACAAACCCTCAACTAAACGACGGTCAAAAGCTGATTTAAAAGCTTTGGCCATTTCCTCCGGGCTGCTGCTCACCCTTTGGCAAGCTCTGTCTCTTCGAAAAGCGCAATAACGACAGTTGTTCCGGCAATAATTGGTCTGTAAAACCTTGAAAAGCCGGCAAACCCTGTTGCCAGCGACTTTAGCCTGGTAAACGCCGGGAATATTGCTAGTCTGGCCAAAATCCTTAGGCCCACAAGTATCATATTGGGCGCTCGGTCCTAAAATGGAGATTTTATCATAAAGATTCATTAGCACCACTCTAGCATAAGATAATCATGAAGTAAACTATCGTTCACCCTTATTCGGGAATTTGGCTTGACAAATATTCTGAAGAATTAAATAATTAATTAATGGAAAATCAACCTGCTCCCCAAAATCCCCCTTCAGTTCCTCAAACCAATCCAGTCACACCTGAGGTTCATCCTCCAACTAATCCACCTCCTCCTTTAGAAACTTCTGCTATCCCAGTTCAAAAGAAGTTTAATCTTAAATTGTTAATCCTCATTGTTCTTTTATTTTTAACCGCCTCTGGAGTAGCGGGGTTTTTTGCTTACCAAAACCTGGTGACCAAACAGCCAGCCCCCGAAGAAAAAGCAAGCCCAAGCCCTACTGTTTCCCTTCCCTCTCCAATCGCCACTCCAATAGCTAGCATTGAACCTGATGCTGGTCTAGACGATTCTACGGCTACACCTGCGGCTGACCTAACCGCTGACTGGCCGCTATTTAAAGATGAATCTATCGGCATAGAATTTAAATATCCTCCACAAATTATTCTCTCTGTCCAAAAAGATAAAAAAGTTATCTTAGAACACTCTGTACCTTTTGAACACGCTGACCCTTGTGATTTTGCCGGCATCGGCATTGATTTAGATAAAATTACTGACCTTCAAATTATTCTTCACTTAAACAATCAAGGCCTAAAAGAAACTATATTAGCTAACAGTACTGAGTCTTTTGTGGCCGAGTATTTAGTCGATGGCCAATTAAAACTGGAAAAAGGCTTTATTGACGAATTTACCATCGGTTCTTTAAATGGCTACCAAATCCTCCAAGGGGCAGAAGGTTGCGGTGAATATAGTTACTATTTTCCTCTTGATGCGCAAAAAACCCTATTTGTCAAACGGCCCCTGGTGACCGAACTACAACCCGTTATTATTGGTTATGAGGAAAATTTAAAAATTCCTAATATTATCCCTCCGGAAGAAGAGGAAGAGTTTTTTAAACAAATCCTGACAACTTTTAGATTAACTAACTAATTAAAGTTGGCGGATTTTTCTTTTCAGCCTTGGTTTGCTTCAAGAACCCAATTCAAAAAACTTGAAAGTAGCAATCACCTGCTGGTATAAAACAGCATTGCTTTCAGTATCAATATCATTAAATTTGGCTTCAAAAACTTAATTCTAAATAACTCTAAGTTAACTTCTACTTTTTAACTAATTCTAGACAATACACTTTCTTTTTTTGACTTTCTATGGCACGACCAGTATACTGACTTCTATTCGAATCCGTAACTTCTGTAAGTGAAATTGCTCCTGTATCCGTGTCTAAGCCTAGTTGATGCATAAAAAACCCATCCAATTCCAAGTAAGAATCACGACTTAGTAAAGATCTTACTCTATCAAGTCTATCTTCTTTTTCGGTAATTGATAGGATTCCTCCTGGTTTGAGAATTCGACATGATTCTTCTAGTGCATGCAGATAATCAATTGCTCCCGGAAGTCCTTTAATTTCTTGTCTTTCTACCAATCTTGGCATATCTGTAAGTGGTGTCCACATATGATTCATCTCTATTCTGTCTACCGAGGCACCAGCAAACGAAAGTTGGGAGGCTTGAGTAAGCTCAGATTCAATAAAATGCAGATTGGGTAATTCACTAAGCAGTGTTTCTGCTTCTGGCCTAGGAATATCTTTATCAAGAACTATATAAATACCATCAGAGTCTTCTCTAGCGAGTTGGGCTACACGGAGATTAGCCATGGCTTCAGGCAACCAGTCAGGATGATCAAGCCAGGGTTGCCAGTCGGGACCCCCACCAATATCTAATATTCTGTGCCTTTCTGTCTTTTCCATATCTTAATAAGATATTTTAACATTCGGGTTCAAGACGTTGCTTACCGCTGGCTTAAATTCTGCCTATGTTGGTCATTTGGAAAGAGCTGGTTATCCAAATGGTCAATTCCTTCAAATTCTTTAACAACAACTGATTTAATTTTCTTTTTAAGCTCAGGTTTAATATCGGTGTAAGCCATCTCTTTTTCTCCTCCAATACTCTCACAGTCGTCTTCAATTAAAACATCAGGCATTAGTCTTTCGGCCACATCTTTATAATCCTCTCCTTGTTGGCGGTAATAGAGATTTGAAGCATTGGGAAAATTGTATTTTTTTAGAATCTGCTTAATGGTATCAATCTCGCTTTTTATTCTTCTTGAGGTCAAATAACAAATTTCAGCCCCCTGACTCTCCCAATTAAGGAGTTTGTTAACGGCACTTCCCACAGGAATATAGCTGGCTAAATCGTAGACAGAACCTTTTTCAACTACAGGAGGCTCAACATTGGTATTATAGGCAATTTGTCTTTCCTCTCTTTGAATACCTGTTGCTTGGGATTGTTTGACGCGTTCTTCTCGGCTAACGTTTTTGGCTGACAAGTGCATTAAAATTGTTCCTTCAGTAAAAACAAGTATTTTCATTCTCTATATTTTATTAGACTGGAATGATTTAATAAAGTCCTGGGAATTAAAGATATTGAAGATAAAGTTATATTCAGTTCCGCCTGGCTCTCCCTGTGGGTTTACACTGAAAATTAACAAAATTCTTTGAATTTGCAGTGATATTATCCGAACCCTAAAAAGCACCTACTCTAACTAGAATACCTCTCAGCTTAAGTTAATTTTTGAAAATTTTCTTCTGTAAGGGACAAAATTGATTGAACCGACCACTCTGGATTAATGCTCAATTGATTATACTTCCTGTTATTAGGATCAAAAATAATTGCAGAAGCTCTATTGGCATCCACTCCTACAAACAGTCCTTCTGGAAACTCTGAAACACATTGAAGCCACTCTAAGTTGTCCAAACCCTCAAGCTTCCCTGGAAATTCTTGAAAATTCACTTCTTGTATAACCTGAAAGTCCTCATTTGTTTGAAACCAAATGCCACTTTTAGTATCTGTAACGATATAACCACTTCCTGTTCGCTTTAAACCATGTGGGTTTCTCAGTCCCTCCATTAGTATTTCACTCTCACCGGTTGCCTTGGATATTCGCACTACAAAACCTTGATGAAAAAAAGTGGCAAGAATAGAGTCTGAATTCTTTTCATCATAAATTGCACTATTAACATGTGTCGTCCTGTAAGCCGTGGGTAAACCAAAGTCTCCAAATCTATCCAAATCCCCTACATAAAATGTTTCTATTCCCTTTTCCTTTAAGTCTATAAATTGTTTTTTACTAGCTGTCAAAAGTGCACCACACGGTGATACGTGGTAACCATTTTGCCAAGCGGTCCATCTCCAAGCCTCCTGGTGAGTCTCAAGACCCAATTCTATTAGTGAGTCATATCCCGTAGAAGCAATTAATAGTTTATCCCCTTCTCTATCAACAACTGCAGAATGTAAACTGCCAAAAAGCGGATGTCTTATTGTCTGCTCCTGAAATGTTTCCAAATCAATTAAATTAATATCGCCTGGTTCACATAAAATAAGCTTATTATCAGAAAAGTCTGCGAAACGAGGTTCAAGTAAAGCTTTACTCCAAATAGCCCCCTCAACGTCTTCGATGGAAGAACCTAAACGACAACTAAAAACAAACCCCGCAGAAAACTCCCGCATCTCCTTTCTTCCTAAGAATTTACCATCTCTGTTATAAGTTTCCAGTAATCTTTGACGGCGCTCTGCCTGGTCCGTGCCTTTAACTAATACTAAGGCCGGTAACCCAATCCCTAGCGTTTCATCAGGACAAAAATCAGAAAAAGCTAACTTTTCATATCCTTCGTAATACTGAATCCTCTCAAGCACTATTATTTTTTCCTTCTAGGCAAATAGAGAATAATAAAGAAGCAGGCTTTCATATTTTACCATCTGTAAAAATTTAATCCCAATTAAATGACAACAACTAGTTCCTAACAGACTAACTACATAAAACCTTATCCGAACCATTGTGAAAAATCCCAATATATCAGGAAAAATCAAAGAAGTTCTAGTCTAAAAAGCTCCCCATTGTGGACGAAGTTCTGACTAGCTTATTACATTTTACATTGACGACAGGCACGACATAATGGATCTTTTCCTCGATCGGTATCTACTGATATTAATTGCCGTCCTTGGGCTATTTCTGCTGGTTCACCAAGTATGTCTGCCCATTCCTTGGCAATTTGTATATGTTCTTCCAGATATTGATCCTCAGCCTGCTTATCTCTATTTCCCTCCAACATATTATCATTTTACTACAAGTTATAATAAAATGCTCGCTGTACCTCAATTACCAAGAATTACAATTTCTTCGATTTTAAAAGCTTTTGATGATATTGTTCAGGTTGAGCTTTTGAAAACGAGATTTGAGGGACGGGGATAAAATTTGCTGAAAAATCAAGC